>NZ_AQGQ01000138.1 GCF_000388115.1 Aeromonas molluscorum 848 | reverse complement strand
GATCTCATATCAGGGACTTGTTCGCACCTTCCCTAGTTTGCCTTGATAACAAACAGGAATATTTGGAATATTATATAGTGCCCGCAAAACTGTTCCATGAACAAGCAGTCCTAGATGAGTTAATTGAAAGGCTCAACTCAAATGAAATTAAAATGAGCATCGAAACAACAGTTGAGCAATGTGCGAAAGAAGCTACAATGAAAAAATTAATGGATGCTGATTACCAAAATTACATCACCGAAACCTGTCAGCCCAGAGCCAATTCCCAAATTACAGCCCCATTAGAGAAAGATATTGCAGCAAAAAAAGCCATTATTTCTGAGTTGGAAATGAAAATATCGAAATCAATATAGATTTGTTTTTTTAAAACGATATTTAAAACATTAGGGCATCTTCATGGTGCCCTGTTTTGTTTCTATGTCTGAACACAAGGAGTTTACTCCATGCCTCGATTCACCCCAGGCGATCATTTGGTGACCGCTCGCTTCGGTTATACCCACCACGGCTTATATGTCGGGGACGGTCTCGTTATCCACTATCAGGGGGCCGACCTCGGTCTACCAGGTGAAATTGTGATGACCTCACTGGATGGGTTTTCCGATAATAAACCGGTCTGGTACAAACCTTACCCTGTCAGGCTCCATGACCGAACGGAGAGCATCGAGCGTGCCCGCACCCGGCTGGGCGAGCATCAGTACGATGTATTGTTCAGTAACTGTGAGGTAACCGTTCACCGGCAGGGGCTTGACGTGCACAACTCGGAGGGAATGGGGTAATGAGTTTTCTCGATGCAAGCTCGGACGATGGCGCGCAGCCACTCCTGGGGACAACGTCCCAGGCGTTTAGTTGTCTCGACCAATGTCAGGATGCGTTGACGAAATAGCTCCCACGATGTGAACACACGCCGTAGCTCCCTTTTCTCCATAGCACATAGCCGCGCAGCACTCTCTCTGCCTCATTGTTTGTCAGCGGGACTCCTCACGAAATAGCTCACTTGGAAAATCAAACCCCTGATGCATGAGATGCTCATCCCATTTTTCATGTCAACCCACTCTCGGTGAATGCTTACCGGTGGTAGACGTCGAGCACATTTTCCATGGCCGCCACGAACGCGGCATTGGTGTTCGGGGGGATTGCCCTAGTGGTGAGATCAATTGCGATATTCACACTCACTCAAGTCGCCCAGCACTGTTTTGGTGCTTTGGGGTGTAGGTACAAAGCTTGCCACTTTTTTCTGATTAGCATAAACATCAAATTGTGTAGCACTTTGAATGGCTTCACGGAATGAATACCAGGCATTGTCACCATTACGCCAGCCCAGAGAGTCGGGAATCCAGTAAGCGTTGCCGTTTATCAGCAGTTCAAGGGTGTTACTATCGCTGGGAGACAAATCCTGGCCGTTGGCCAACGTAAATTTAACGCCGGTTAACTCGCCGTTTTCGCTGTAGCCAATATCACAATTAATGGTAAAAACATCGCCCTGTTCGTTTTGTATACTGTTTTGTGATACACCTTGTCCGAACTCGGAGTTCCAGATGTTGGTAATGGCCTGAGCCGATACTGTGGCCAGCAAAGTGGTAGAAAAAATAAGGGTTTTGAAGTAGACGTTCATATTCTATTCCTTGTTATTGAATGGCATCGAGTATTCCACTTTTTGTGGTATAACCGCGAACCATTTAGGATGCTGTGATCCACCTTCATTTTTACAAGTACATTTTGACTTCCTCCATGACCTTGAAAGGGGTGTTTCCCAGACCATCCATCAAGTCACAATGTCCTGCTTGTTCATTCCCATCGTGTCCTTCATGCCCACAAGCATCCGCTTCGTGACACCGATTGAGCACCACTGTGGCATGGGTCAGCAGGCCGGTATGCGCTGTATCAGCAGGCCCGTGCCAGCCACCCAGGACGCTGGTCAGGAAAGACACGCAACTGGGAGCCCGTTGGAGCGGTCATGCTCAATCCGGATCGGGAACAATCGCAGCAGAAAGAAGCGGCATAAAAACACGGTCGACACGATAACTACCTTGAAAAACGCCGCAAGCCTGCTCGAGGGGCAAGGATGGCACTACCGACGTCGATTGCTGCGAGCATGCCACATGGGTGGGATCATGCAACAGGCAAATGAGGAGCAAGAGACGATCGTCTCTTTTTCCCGTCAAGCCACTCTCGATGAACGGTTACCTAAAGGCATGGCTCAATATCGCTCTATCGGAGCTATCTACAATGATGTCTAGTTGGGTAGGTGTGGGTTCAATTGTGGGTTTAAAACTAAAAAAGCACTTCCGTTTTAATGAAAGTGCTTTTATTTTCAATAGCTTAGTTGTTATTGCTTAGTTCATGCCGTAACGTTTGAGCTTTTTACGCAGGGTTCCGCGGTTGATCCCCATCATCACGGCAGCGCGAGTCTGGTTACCACGGGTGTACTGCATGATCACGTCCAGCATGGGAGCTTCGACTTCGGAGAGGACCATATCATACAGCTCAATCACTTCCTGACCGTTCAACTGGGCCAGGTAGTTACGCAGGGCCTGTTGCACAGAGTCACGCAGGGGGCGCTGGGTGGGCTCGGCGGCATGATTGTGAGTAGTTGTTACCAATGCATCAGAAGTCAGGGTTTGTTCGAACATATTCGGTCGGCTCTTTAGTTATGCGTTAACCTAATCCATCGAAATACACTTCAAGTGCTCTTAGCTGTGCATCTGCACAATCTAACGCATTGAAGTGCTTACGGAATTCTCGGCCCGTCACTTCTTCATCCAGATACCAGCCCACGTGTTTACGGGCAATGCGCGCTCCCAGAAAGGCACCGTAAAACTGATGCAGATTGGTTACATGCTCGTTCATCAGGGTGCGAACCTCATCCCTTCCGGGAGGTGGCAGCTTGGTTCCTGTCTCAAGAAAATGACGGATTTCCCGGAAAATCCACGGTCGTCCTTGCGCTGCACGGCCGATCATCACGGCATCGACGCCGGTATAGTCGAGGACATACCGGGCCTTCTCCGGGCTGTCTATGTCGCCATTGGCGACAACAGGAATCGATACGGCCTGCTTAATCGCCCTGATAGTGTCGTACTCTGCTTCGCCCTTGTAGAGGCAGGAGCGAGTGCGACCATGCACGGCAAGGGCCGCGATACCGCAATCTTCGGCGATTCGGGCGATCTCCTCGCCATTGCGGTTATCCGGATCCCATCCTGTGCGGATCTTCAATGTGACAGGCACTTCCACTGCATCGACCACGGCCCGGCAGATAGTTCTGACCAGATCGGGTTGGCGCAGCAGGGCGGAACCTGCCAACTTCTTATTCACTTTTTTTGCTGGACACCCCATGTTGATGTCGACGATCTGAGCGCCCTGCTCCACGTTGTAGCGGGCGGCAAACGCCATCATCTCCGGGTCGGCTCCAGCTATCTGGACCGATCGCAGTCCCGCTTCGGCAGAGTGATCCATCCGCATCCTGGTCTTCTGGGTATCCCAGACGTCCGGATTGGCCAGCAGCATCTCGGAAACAGCCATGCCGGCACCCAATCGCAAACAAAGCTCACGAAATGGTCGGTCTGTTACACCGGCCATGGGGGCCACAATCAAGGGAGTTTCAAGCGTGTGGGGACCTATCTGCATTCCACAGTTACCATCGGCTTAGGGCGGCGTATATTACGCATTTTTTAGTCAGGATAAAAGGTTAGTATTTGAGCGTCAGGCATTTTTTTATGAAAAAAACGGCCAGCGAGGCCTTGCAAATTCAGGAGTGCTTGAAAATCGGGCAAATTGTGATGGGGGCTGCCGTCAGCTGAAGTGAAGGGATACAATCGAATTACCCGTGACCAGATCCTCGGGCTTTGCGTTATGATAATTGCCCTGCGTTGAGTAAAAACTCCAAACATTTTCATTACAAACTGCACGACCAACAGATTGGGGAAGTATGAGAGCACGCTTTATCTGCCAGCTGGCGCCCTGCCTGTTATGGCTCATGCTGACGCCAGCCCAGGCGCAGCCCCTCAGCTTTAACCAGGCCTGGAGCAAGGTGCTGCAACAAGACGAGGGATTGGCAGCGGAACAAGCCGGGGTTGACCGCGCCAAGCAGCTGCGCGAGGCGGCCAAGGCCATGTATCTGCCCAAGGTGGATCTAGGGGCAAGCTACACCCATCTCGACAAGCCGGTCGAGCTGGACATGCTGGATCTCAATCCCATCGCCAATCATCCCGAATTCGGCCAGATCCTGGGGCCTGTCATGCAGGCATTGCAGCTCGGAGCCAGTGATTTTGTTACCCCTCTCACCAAGCAGAATGTGGTGACCAGTTCGGTCAAGATGCTGTGGCCGCTGTTCGTGGGGGGGCGTATCGATGCCGCTCAGGATATCCGTCAGGCGCAGGTAGTGGAGGCTCAGGAGCAACTGGTGCTCAAGCAGCAGGCCAGCTTCGAGAGCCTCTCCCAGACTTATTTCGGTGTGGTGTTGGCGGCGCAGGTGGTGCAGACCAAGCAGGAGATCGAGCAGGGGCTGGCCCATCACCTAGATCATGCCCGCAAGCTGGAAGCGCAGGGCCAGATAGCCAAAGTCGAGCGGCTCTCGGCTCAGTCGGCCTATGACAGGGCGCGCATCGATACCCAGAAGTATCGCCGCAGCCTGGAGATTGCCGAGCTGGCTCTGGCCCGGATGCTCAAACTCAAGGGGGCTGAGCCCGACAATCCTCTGTTTATCAATGCCAAGATGCCGGAGATGGATGCCTTCGTGCAGGAGACCCTGGCTGTGCACCCGGCCTCAAGCTGCTGGCAGCGAAGAAGCAGCAGGCTCAGGGGCTCATCAAGCTGGAGAAGGGCAAATATGCCCCCGAGCTGTTCCTGTTTGGTAATTACAACCTCTATGAGGATGACTCCATCACCTCCAGCTTGACCCCGGACTGGTTGGTCGGGGTCGGCGTCAGCATGCCGCTGGTGAGCCGGGATGGCCGTTCCGATACGGTGCAGGCGGCCAAGAGTGCCGAGTTGCAGGTCAATCTGCTCCAAGCCAAGACCCGAGAGGATCTGGAGCTGCTGGTCGAGAAGACCTGGCGTGAAGCGGCCCAGGGGATGGAGGAGTATCAGGCCCTCGACTCGACCCAGCAACTGGCACAGGAAAATGTCTCCCTGCGGGATAAGGCATTCGCGCAAGGACTCTCTACCTCGCTGGATGTGGTTGATGCCCGTAACCAGTTGGCCGGGGTCAAGACCCAGCGCGCCGCCGCCGCTTACCAGTATGTGGTATCGCTGGCGCGTCTGTTGGCGCTCTCCGGTCAGATGAACAGCTTCAATCAATATCAGTATGCCCAGGCTATCGAGGTGAGTTCATGAAGAGCCGCTCTTTCAAGCCTTGCGCCTATGCTCACCGTTTTACCGAGGCAATGCTGCTCGCCCAGACCAGGGTGACGCCAGAGCCCGCCTTATCCATTATCCGTTTCTGTGTCGGCCGTACTGGCCCCGATATCGAGGTATCAGCATGAGTCACTCCCCCATACGACAGAAGATGCGCAAAGGCAGGCCGTTGTTGTTTCTCCTGGCGTTGGCATTGCTGGTTATCTGGCTTGGTTGGCGTTTCTGGCTGGCATATCAACCTGAGCCGGTACGGTTGCAGGGGCAGATAGAAGCGCAGCAGTATGCGGTTTCTTCCAAGGTGGCCGGGCGAATCGACCAGGTACTGGTGAAGAAGGGAGACAAGCTGGACAAGGGACAGCTGGTGTTCACGCTGGCTAGCCCGGAGATAGAGGCCAAGCTGAGTCAGGCCAAGGCGGGAGAGGCGGCAGCCGGTGCCCTGGCACAAGAGGCCGAGAATGGTGCCAGGGCGCAGCAGATAGCAGCCGCCAAGGATCAGTGGCAGCAGGCCAAGGTGGCCGCCACGCTGAGGGGACCACTTATCAGCGGATCGCCAACCTGCACAGGGATGGTGTCATGCCCCTGCAGAAACGCGATGAAGCCTGGACAGCCTGGCAGGCGGCCAAGTACAGCGAAGGCATGGCTTGGCAGCAGTATCAGTTGGCCCTGGAAGGGGCGCGGGTCGAAACCAAGGTTGCGGCGCGGGAGAAGGTCAAGATGGCGGCGGGCTCCGTGGCCGAGGTCGAGGCCTATCTGGCCGATACCCGTATCACCAGCCCGCACGAGGGGGAAGTCGCCCAGGTGCTGCTGCGTAGCGGCGAGCTGGCTCCTCAGGGTTTTCCCGTGGTGACCCTGCTCGACATGCAGGATGCCTGGGCCCAGTTCCATGTCCGCGAAGATCTGCTGCCCCGATTCCAGGTCGGCAGCGAGTTCGATGCCAGCATTCCCGGTCTGGGTGATCAGTGGGTGCGCTTCAAGGTGACTCATGTTGCCGTGATGGGGGACTTTGCTACCTGGCGTGCGACTGATACCCGTCAGGGGTTTGACATGAAGAGCTTCCAGGTCGAAGCCCGGCCGCTGCAGCCCGTAGATGGGTTGAGAGTCGGCATGAGTGTCCTGGTTCAGCTCTGATGAGGGAGGAGCTGCGCCAACTCTGGCGGGACCCTTTCGGCCGTGCATTGGCCAGCTGGCTGCCTCTGTTGCTGATGGGGCTGCTGTGCTGGATCTTCTCCGCAGGCCTGGCGCGGGATCTCAATATAGGTCTGGTGGATCTGGACAAGAGTCAGCTCTCCCGCCAGCTTGCCTTCTCTCTGGATGGCTCCTCGGGTCTCAAGCTCGGGGCCGAGTTTGATTCTGTCAGCGAGGGCAGTCGTGCCCTGCGTGGGGGGGATATCTACGCCCTGGTGGTGATCCCTCACCATCTGGAGCGGGATGCTCGTGAGGGTCTTCAGCCCCAGGTCACAGTGTTCAACAATGGCCAGTTCATCCTGATAGCCAAGCTGGTCAATTCGGCGTTGGCGCAGGTGGTGGGGACCCTGAACGGTCAGGTCGGCGTATTGAATGCCCTAGCCGAGGGGCAGGTTCTGCCGGGAGCCATGGGCCAGGCGCTGCCCATCAACAATCAGATCACGGCGCTCTATAACCTCAACTCCAGCTATGCCCAGTTCCTGCTTAGCGCCCTGCTCCCGGCGGTCTGGCAGATCCTGGTGGTGCTCTATGGTTTGAATTCCCTGGCCCGTGCCGACAGGCTAGGCCAGAGATGGGGCATAGAAGGTGTCTGGAAGGGCCTGTGGCGCAAGCTGGGCCCGAATCTGTTCATCGGTTGGGCTTGGGGGCTAGGCTGGAGCCTGATGCTGTTCAAGGTGTTGGCCTATCCCATGCAGGGCAGTTGGCTTATCTTGAGCCTCGGTCTGGGCCTTACCACGGCCGCCTGCCTCACTATGGGCGCATTGCTCTATGCCCTGCTAAGGGATGCGGCGCGGGCACTCTCCATGGCGGGGGCCCTGACGGCCCCCGGCTTTGCCTTCATGGGCGTGACCTTTCCGACCAGCGCCATGGGCAGTTTTGCCGAAGGGTGGCGCAGCCTGCTGCCTGTTTCGCACTATATAGAGTTGCAGATAGGTCAGGCCAACTATGGTCAGCCCCTGGCTCACGCGCTCTCTCAACTGGCGCCGTTGCTACTCTTCCTGCCACTGCTTGGTGTGGTGGCGCGTCGCTATCGCTCTGAATCCCTTGCCCCGAGTCCGACCGGGAAGGGGGCTGGCTCATGCTAGGTTTCTGGGATCTCGTGCGTCTCGAACTGCGCACCCTGGTATCGGATCGGGCCATCATGCTGACCCTGTTTGGCGGTGTGCTCTTTTACTCCTTCCTCTATCCCCAACCCTATTTGCAACAACTGCCACGGGAAGAGCCGGTGGTGGTGATCAACGAGGATGGCAGCCAGCTCTCGCGTCAGTTGGAGTTTATGGCCGATGCGACGGCTCAGGTTCGTCTGGTCGCTCGGGTGAGCAGCCTGGATGAGGCGCGTCAGTGGCTCATCGACGGCCGGGCCAGCGGCATACTGCTGATCCCCCGCCATTTCTATCGGGATCTGCTGCTGGGCAAGAGTGTGACCTTAAGCTATAGCGGTGACGCCTCCTACTTCCTGGTGTACGGCACCATAGCCGAAGGGCTGGCACAGGCGAGCGGCACGCTCGCAGCGCAGGTAAAGGTCGCCCGGCTACTGAGCCACGGGGAAGCCTTGCCCCAGGCGGCCACGGGCTGGAGTGCGGTGGGGCTCAATGTGCTACCAGTGTTCAACCCCACCATGGGGTACGTGAACTATGTGGTGCCCGCCGTGTTTGTGCTTATCCTGCATCAGGTGTTGCTGATGGGGGCTGGCATACTGGGAGCGACCCAGAATCAGCAGAACGAACGGGGGATATCGGGTTATTGGCAAAAGGCCCCGGTGCTGCCCCTGTTACTGGCGCGGACCCTGGTGCTGGGGGGGCTCTTCCTGATACCGGTCAGCTATTTCTTCGGGTTTTGTCTGGATCACTACCAGATCACCCGCAACGCTTCACCGACGACACTCTGGCTGTTTGTGCTGCCTTTCGTGCTTGCGACCACCATGTTGGGAGTACTGTTGGGAGCCTTGCTGCGCAGGCGGGATCTGCCAAGCCAGATAGTGTTGCTCTCATCCCTGCCGTTGGTGTTTCTGGCGGGGTTCATCTGGCCGGTAGAGTTGATCCCGGCGCCCTTGAACTGGCTGGCCCAATGGCTGCCGAGCACCCCGGCCATCGCCGGTTTCCTGCGTCTTAACCAGATGGGGGCCGACTTTGCCCAGGTGGCACCGCTTTGGTGGCAGTTATGGGGGCTGGCGGTGCTGTATGGCGCACTTGCCTATTACTGGTTGGCTCGGCGTCAGCATCAAAGCGCCTAGTTGACAAGGGAGAGCACTGAGGCCGACCCTTGTTGATTACTGGATAAACTTAACCCGGCAAGAGGCCGGGATCACTGATGGCGTAGATCTGGCCGGCGGCCGTGCTGTCGGCGAGCAGGCTCAGCCCTTGAATGGCGACATCACAGCGTCGTACCAGGCCGTGGGTCTCCTGACGTTGACTCAATCGTGCCTGACCGGTCGGGTTGCCATCCTGTAAGCCAGCAGGGCGCAATATGGTCCAGGTCAGGGTGCTGGTCTGCAACCAGCTTTCGGCCAGACTCTTGAGACGGACCTCATGGCCGAAGGCTGCCCTGGCTCGCTCGGGGAGATGCTGCCAGCTGTCGCCACAACCAAGGGAGGTGACCAGCAGCAGGCGCTTGAGCCCGCACTCTTCCATTCCATCGATCACCTGGCGATTGCCCTCGTAGTCAACGGGATTCGGGCTGCGAAAGCTGCCGAGGGTTGAGACTACCCAGCTATCTTTTCCTGCCAATGCACAAACCCGGTTTACCGCCGCTCGATCGAGGGCGTCCCCCGATACCACATCGGCACCGAGTGCGCGCAACTCATCGGCAGCTTGGGATGAACGCACCATGGCCAGGACCCTATGTCCCTGAATCATGGCCAGCTTGGTGAAGGCAAGACCCAGCCCTCGGCTGGCTCCAAAGATAATAATGGTGGGCATGGTTCTGCTCCCTTTGGCAAAAAGGTTAGCCTAAGGGTTCATCTTCGATACGTAAATGAGAGTTGTTATTATCTGAGTGGTTGGCTGCGCGGGCCGCTGGGGCCCGCGGGGTGTTTAGCCGTTGTAGTGGCCGATACTGGGGCGACGACTCGGGCCACTGAGCTGGATATCCACCGGGTTGAACGCCTTGATCGCCTCGAAGCTGAAGTCGCCAATGGCCTGGTGCAAGCTCTGGGGGCTGTGGTTGGTGATGATGATGACGCTCTTGGAGAGGTTGCGGCGCCGGCGCAGCAGATGGCCGAGGAAGCTGGACTGGCTCTCTGCCATCTTGGCCCTGTTGGCGGCCACTTCGTCAAGGATCAGCAGGTCGACCTCTTCCAGGGCGCGCCGGTACTGGTTGCGCTCCTCCTGATCCTGAATGACGTTGAAGAAGAGCCGGTCCACCACCGAGGCCCACTGCTGGAAGATCACCGATTTCTGGTGCTGCTCGATCAGTTCGTGTGCCACGGCCCCGGCCAGGGTTGACTTGCCGGTACCATAGTCACCATAGATCAGCATGCAACCGCCACCGCTCTTCTCCCAATGCTCGAATCCGCTGATGAAGTAGCGTGCCGTCTCCATCGGGTACTGCAAGCTGGGATCGCTTGCATCCATGCGCTCAAAGACCCATTCCGGATTTAGGTCGGCCTGGGCAATCAGTTTCTGAATACGCTCCTGACGTGCACTCTTCTGCAGCTGGCGTACCTCGGCGTTGGCTTTGAGGTCATACTCTTTGCGCAAGGTTTCGTAATCGTACTGGCCACCTCCTGTCTCGGCCTGCAGACGGCGAATGCGCTCGAGCAAACCGCCGACATGACGGCTCAATTCTGGGTCATGGACTCGGTTGTCCTGTTTGGCTTTGGCGATACGTTGTCGCTTGGCTTCGATCTCGGCCAGCTCCTGGCGCAGGGGATCCTGTTCATTTGCCATCTTGATATGCTCCTGGTGCCGGGGTGGCGATCATAGTTCGGGTTGGGGCTGGCTCAATCATGCTCGCTCTCTTGCTGCTCGGCCAGCCGTTTGGCTTGCTCTATCATCTCCTGGGCGCGCTTGCTCGGAC
>NZ_AQGQ01000137.1 GCF_000388115.1 Aeromonas molluscorum 848 | reverse complement strand
TAACAGATGCCAGATCCCGGCCAGGCTCGCTCCTGTTTTACCGGCAGGGAGGGCAGCAGTACATTGGCGGCCAGCATCAGCAGCAGACCAGCGCCGCCGAGCAGCAGGAAGGGGCTCTGCCAGCCTGACCATTGAGAGAGTGTCAGGGAGAGCGGCACTATCAGGATGGCGGCCAGGGAAAAGGCCATGCCGACATAAGCCAGCTTGCGACCCCGCTCGGCGGTTGGCACCAGGTCCAGTACCGCCGCCATTAGGATGGCGGAGAGGGGACCGGCGACGCAGCCTGAGAGGATAAACAGGACAAGCAGTTGCTGGCTGCTCTGCGCCAGGGCACAGGCGATCAAGAGGGTGAAGCGCAGGGCCAGCAGCAGCAGCAGAATTGGGCGTCGATTGAAGCGATCCAGCCAGGGGGCGGCGAGGAGTCCCACCAGGGCCGCCCCCAGGGTCGCGCCACCACTGAAGTAACCTGTCAGTTCGGGGGCCATGCCCAGAGAGAGCACCAGGTCCGTCCCAAGCGGCATCACCATCATCATGCTACCCATAGATAACATATTGATTAATAGCGCCAAATGTATGACGGCCGATGGGTTGGCACTGTGGAGCTTAGGGATCACAAGAGTCTTCTCGAGCAAAGGAGCCCGAATTCTATCCGAGGATTTTTTTCATGACAACAAATGATAATTGTTTTTATTTGTATTAGTTAATCTCGGTCACATCCCTAAAGCTGCGTCACACGGACTCTTGTTCGACAACCCGGGTCCTGCCAACTGGATTGACCTGCGGTTTACCCCTTGCGGCGGTCTGAACCGCCCGGCGACCCCCAACCTCCAGACGCTTCCTTTACGCTTTTGGGAGGCTTATCCCAAAGCAGGGGCGTCATAAGTGACTCCTGGTTCAGGCTGTATCATGGTTGATGGTGGCTCATTTGTGACATGGTATGACAGTGTTGCCATCACAACGTCGTCATACGCTGCAAGCATAAAAATGAGCACCAGCGCCGAGCAGGGATCCAACGATGCATCGAACCTGTTGGAGTAAATCCCTTGTGTTGGTGCTCATTTTAATGTGGCACTTTCGTATGCTGAGTGGCTGAAACGGTGTGTTTTATAAACAGAAATAACCATCCCAAGTTGATTTGTTTATACACTGAGACCGACCTTCTAAAAAATGGAGTCATGAGAATGCTGAACAGCCTACCATCCAAAAGGACCTTGATAGCCAGCATGCTGACGCTGGCATTTGGTGCCTCCTCGTCGGCACATGCTGCCGATGCGCCCAAAACCGCCCCAGAGCAAGACAAGGGCAAACCCAACATAGTGGTAATCTTTGGTGATGATGTCGGTTACTGGAATCTCAGTACCTATAACCAGGGTATGCTGGGCTACCAAACCCCGAACATTGATAGCATTGCCGCAGAAGGCGCCAAGTTTACGTCTTATTACGCTGAGCAGAGTTCGACGGCTGGCCGTTCCTCTTTCATTACCGGCCAGATGCCGTTTCGCACCGGGATGAGCAAGGTAGGGATGCCCGGAGCCCCTCAGGGATTGCAAAAAGAGGACCCGACCATAGCGAACGTGCTGAAGCAGCTGGGTTATGCGACCGGTCAGTTCGGCAAGAATCACCTCGGTGATCGCGACGAGTTCTTGCCGACCGCCCATGGTTTTGATGAGTTCCTGGGGAACCTCTATCACCTGAATGCGGAAGAGGAGCCGGAAAACTCGGATTACCCGAAAGATCCTGCCTTCCGCAAGCAGTTCGGCCCGCGTGGCGTCATCAAGAGCAGTGCCGATGGCAAGATTGAAGATACTGGCCCGCTCACGATCAAGCGCATGGGCACCGTCGATGAAGAGACGCTGGCGGCCAATAACGACTTCATGGAGCGTCAGGTCAAAGCCAAGAAACCTTTCTTCACCTGGTTCAACACCACCCGCATGCACAACAAGACTCACCTGAAAGATGCCAGCAAGGGCGCGACAGGCCTGGGTGATTACGCAGATGGCATGGTCGAGCACGACAAGATGATTGGTGAGGTCTTGAAGAAGATCAAAGACCTGGGTATCGAAGACAACACCATAGTCCTCTACACCACGGACAATGGCCCCATGACGGCCACCTGGCCCGATGGCGGCTTTACGCCCTTCCGCGGTGAGAAGAACACCGGTTGGGAAGGCAGCTTCCGGGTGCCAGCCATGATCAAGTGGCCGGGGCACATCAAGCCGGGCACCATGATCAACGATATCTTCGGCAGCAACGATTGGTTCCCGACCCTGGTGGCCGCAGCGGGCGAGCCTGATATCAAGGACAAGCTGCTCAAGGGATACAAGACGTCGGCTATGACCTACAAGGTCCATCTCGATGGTTATAACCAGCTTGGTTATCTGCAAGGGAAGGAGCCGAGTCAGCGCAAGGAGTTCTTCTACTGGAGTGATGACGGCGATCTGCTGGCCATGCGTTATGGTCGCTGGAAAGCACACTTCATGATCCAGGAGCACACCGGCTTCGATGTGTGGCGTTATCCGTTCACCAAACTGCGGGTGCCCATGCTGTTTGATCTGGCAGTGGATCCGTTGGAAAAAGGCTCTGATGGTTTTGGCTACAACACCTGGTTCTATGATCGCCTCTATCTGCTGGGCGGTGCACAGAAGTATGCAACGGACATGATCAAGAGCTTCGAGGAGTTCCCGCCACGGCAGAAGGCGGGCAGTTTCACCATCTCTGATGTCAGTGCGCTGATTGAGAATGGCTCCAAGAACAACTGATTGATGTATTCGGGTGGGGATTTTCCCCACCCCCTCTTTAGGGAGCATTATGAAGCACAGCACTACATTGCCTGTTAAAGCGTTGGCGTCTGCGGAGAAATACCTTGGCAAGGGCCCAGCTTGGGTGCGGCGTTTTCATGTAATGGCCAAGCCGACTGGCTCAACCTGCAACATAGACTGCACCTACTGTTTTTATCTGCACAAAGAAACCTTGTTACATCAGGATCGCCATACCGGCATGAGTGATGAGGTGCTGGAAAATTTCATTCGCCAATATATCGATAGCCAGGATGGGGAGCAGGTCGTCTTCTCATGGCAAGGGGGCGAGCCCACGCTGATGGGGTTGGCGTTTTTCCACAAGGTCGTCAAGTTTCAACAGCAATATCAGAAGCCGGGTCAACGCATCGAAAATGACCTGCAAACCAATGGCATCCTGATCAATGATCAGTGGGCCGCATTCTTGAAGGAACACCATTTTTTAGTGGGCCTGTCCATTGACGGGCCCCGCGAGTTACATGACAGATATCGCCTGACCCGCAGTGGCAAGCCGACTTTTGACAAGGTGATGGAAGGGGTGGCCGCGCTCAAGCGCCATCAGGTGCCGTTCAATGCCCTGGTGACCATCAATCGCACCAACGCCCGTTTTCCACTCGAGGTATATCGTTTTCTGACTCGGGAACTGGGCGCCACCTACATCCAGTTCAATCCCTGTGTGGAGCCGGTCGACTTCAAGTCAACCGCCCCGCAATTCTGGCAGGATGACAGTATTCCAGTGACGGGTTCACGCCGTGCCAAACCTGGTGATCTGGACTCCATCGTGACCGATTGGTCGGTCGATCCCGATGATTGGGGACGTTTTCTGATCGCCGTGTTCGAGGAGTGGGTCAACAACGATCTGGGCCGGGTTCAGGTCAACTTGTTCGAAACGGCGGTGGCCCAGACCATGGGCATGCCAGCACAGATCTGCATCACGTCGGAGTTTTGCGGCAAGGGGCTGGCCGTCGAGAAGAACGGCGATATCTATTCCTGCGATCACTATGTCTACCCGGAGTATCAGCTTGGCAATATAGAGACAACCAAGCTGGCCCACATGGCCTTTTCCGAGCGCCAGAAGGCGTTCGGTTTTGGCAAGAAAGAGACCTTGCCCGCCTATTGCAAGGCTTGCCCTTATCTCAAGCTGTGCTGGGGGGAGTGTCCCAAGAACCGCATCGTCCGTGCCCCCGATGGCGAACTGGGCCTCAACTACCTCTGCCCGGGCATCAAGGCCTTCTTCGACTATGCCCAGCCCATGGTCGTGGGAATTGCGACCATTTTGCAGAATGAACAGGGGCGCTAGCCATGAGCCACAGAGAGAAGCTGCGCCAGCTTGAGCTGCGCATGAATGCGCAAGTGCTCGGGCAGGAGGCGCTGGTCCGGATGCTCATCATCGCCTTGCTCTGTGACGGACATGTGTTGCTGGAGGGGTTGCCGGGCCTGGCCAAGACGCGCGCAGTACGTGAACTGGCCCGCAACATCGAGGGGGAATATAGCCGTATCCAGTTCACCCCCGATTTGCTGCCATCGGACATCACCGGCAGCGAAATCTACCAGCAGCATGCAACCACGGCGCAAGAGCAGTTCAGGTTCAGACCCGGTCCGGTGTTTGGCAACATCATCCTCGCCGATGAGATAAACCGGGCATCGGCGCGAGTGCAGTCCGCCCTGCTCGAGGCGATGGAGGAGCGCCATGTCACTGTGGCCGGCAAGAGCTGGCCGCTACCCGGGCTGTTCATGGTGCTGGCCACCCAGAACCCGGTCGATCAGGAGGGGACCTGGCCGCTTCCAGAGGCACAACTGGACAGGTTCTTGATGAAGGTGCTGGTGGAGTATCCCTCGAAAGAGCACGAACAGCGGGTGATGCAACTGGTCAGGACTGAGCAGCGGGATAAGTATGACGGCGCCAGCATCGGTAACGAATGTGCTCAGCCCGAGGTGCCAGACAGACTGATCGCACAGGCAGACCTGCAGGCTTGCTGGCAGGAGATATCCCGAGTCCATGTCGCCCCGGCCATGGAGCACTACATCGTCAATCTGGTGGCGATGACCCGTCATCCTCAGGGGGTGAGTGACGATTTGGCGAGCTACATCAGCCTCGGCGTCAGTCCGCGGGGCACCTTGGCCCTGGATCGCTGTGCCCGGGCCAACGCCTGGCTGGCGGGGCGCGATGCCGTCTTGCCGCAAGATATCAAGGAGATTGCCCCTGCCGTGCTGCGTCACCGATTGCAGATGAGTTACCAGGCCAATGCGGATGGTTTCACGGCTGATGACGCCATCAACCTGCTGCTCGATACCGTGGTTGCCTGATGGTGCCAGTACTCAGCATCGATACCGCGACCCTGATGGCGCTGGCGGGGGAGGCCAAGCTGCTCAGCAACGTCCCCGAGCGGCTTGCCCCTGGGGCGCTTGCCGGGGAGAGGGTTTCCCGTCAGCAGGGGCGCGGGCTCAACTTTGAAGGGCTGCGGCGCTATCAACCCGGGGATGATGTGCGCCTCATCGATTGGCAGGCCACCGCCCGATTGCGTACCCCCTGGGTCCGCCTCTATGACGAGGAGCGGGAGAGGCCGGTGTTCCTGCTGATCGATCAACGGCTGGACATGTATTTCACCACCCAGGGCCAAACCAAGTCGGTCGCGGCCGCCATGATAGCGAGCCTGTTCGCGTGGCGCAGTTGGCATGACAGCGACCGACTGGGAGCGGTGGTGTTCAACGATGACGAACTGGCCATCCACCCTTGCCGCTCCCCCAAGCAGAATCTGGGGCGAGTGATCGACGATATCAGTCGCTTCAATCAGGCCCTGGTGCAGCGCTACCCCGATGACCCCCCGAAAGAGCAGGCATTGGCCGAGGTGCTGCAGCAGGTCTCCCGCCTGATCCCGCCGGGGGCCTGGTTTGCGATGATCAGTGATTTTCATGATCTGGATGCCAGATGTGAAGCCATCCTAGCGGGGATCAAGCGCCGCTGCGAGCTGAACGCTTTCGTGGTCTATGACGATCTCCATCTGCGCCTCCCCGCCCAGGGCACCCTGAGTGCCCGCTATCAGGGGCTCGATGCCTGCGTCGTCCTCTCTTCGGCCATGCAGCACGACATCCGGCAATCCATCACCCAGCGGCTGGCGGAGCAGGAGCTGCGCCTGGCCAGACTGGGAGCCAGGGTCCATCACATAGTGACCAGCCAGGATCTGGTCCGGCAACTCCAGAAAGGGGCATGAATGCTTGAGAAAGGCTTTGCCGTACCCGGGTTGTTGCATCCGTCTCTCCCTGCCAGCGTCTCCTGGCTGCCACAGGCCCCGGGTTGGTACCTGTTGGCGACCTTGCTGCTGCTCGCCTTGTTCGTGCTCTTGATCACGCGTACTGCCCGCTGGCGGCGCAATCTGTGGCGACGTGAGGCAAACCTGTTGCTCCCCACCCTGAAAGATGCCGATGGCTGGATAATCCTCATCAAGCGCATCTTGCTCATGCACAGGCCGCGCGCCGACATCGCCCACACCCTCTCGCCGATGCAGCTGCTGGCCGATGTGCCCCTCGACGAGGCGTTGCGCGCCCTGTTGTGCGAAAGATACTGCCAACCGGGCAATCAGCTCTCCGCCGAGCAAAACGCCCGGCTGGCCCAGCAGATTGCGGCCTGGTTAAGGAGTCTGCCCCATGTCTGACTGGCTGTCGCGCTTCGATTTTGCCTGGCCCTGGGCATGGTTGCTGATATTGCTGCCGCTCATCGGCCGCTTCTTGCTGCCGCAAGAGCGGCCGCTGACCGACTATGTGCGGGTGCCCTTTCTCCCTCATCTGATTGCGGAACTGAACCTCAAGGCGGCGCCCCCGCAGTCCGGTTGGTGGCAGCGTCTCCTGTTCTGGTTCATCTGGGGTTTGCTGGTCTGTGCGCTGGCGCGACCTGAGTTGTTGACCCCGCCCCAACACATCACCAAGCCGATGCGAGACATGGTGCTGATCCTCGACGTCTCGGGTTCCATGGCAAAGAACGACCTGCCAGGGGGGGATACTCGCCTCAAAGCCATGCAGGATTCTGTCGCCAAGTTTGTCGCGGTGCGCAAGCAAGACAGGATAGGGCTGGTTATTTTTTCCAGCAGCGCTTACCCGTTTGCGCCGATCAGTGCGGACAAGCAGGCGCTGCAGGCGCGTATCACCCAGCTCTCGCCAGCCATGATAGGGGAGCAGACCGCCATTGGTGACGCCATCGGGGTTGCGGTCAAGATGCTCGACAAGGCGCCAGATGGCGACACCAGCAAGCTGGCCATCTTGCTGACGGATGGCAATGACACCGCCTCGCAACTGGCGCCGACCCTGGCGGCCAAATTGGCCGCCAGTCATCAGGTAAGGATCCACACCATCGCCTTTGGTGACGAACACAGCGGCGAGGATGACAAGGTCGATCTGGCGCTGCTGCAGCAAGTCGCCGACATCACGGGTGGACGCAGCTGGCAAGCGGCGCGCACGGGAGCCGCCCTCGATAGGGTATGGCAAGCCATTGATGAACTGACGCCGGTACAGGTGAAAACCCTGGGCTGGTCCTGGCAGATCCCCCTGTATCAGTGGCCGCTGCTATTGGCCCTGTTGCTCCTGCTGATCTCGCCCCTGATGACCTATTACCAGAAGAGGCAGGCATGAGCGACTTTCACTTCCTGTACCCCTGGCACCTGCTCGGCTTGCTGCTCTGTGTGGCTCTCTGGTTTGTGGTCCGCCACGCACGCAGCACCTGGTATCAGATCATGGACAAGCCGGTGGCCGAGGCGCTGATCGTCGGGCGTGCAAAGCCCCTGTTGCAACTGTTGCCGCTGCTCTGCGCGCTGGGCGTGCTCGGGCTGGCGGGACCGAGTTGGCAAAAGCAGTTGCCTGCCGCCCTGTCGCCGCAGAGCAGCGTCATGGTGATCTTTCAGCAGGACTTGGCCATGTATGCACAAGATCTGACCCCCAGTCGCCATCAGCGGATGCAGCACAAGATAATGTCGCTGGTGTCGCGCTCCCCCGGCACCGGTTTTGGACTCATCGTCTATGACAGCTCGGCGTACCTGACCACGCCCCTGACCCAGGATCCGGACTTTTTCTCCCTCTTCCTCGAGGCACAGAGCCCGACGCTGATGCCACAGGGAGAGGGGTCTGCACTGCGCCAAGCCATTGCATTGGCGCAGAAGAACTTGCCTGACACGCAACAGGGGGTCAACAGTCTGCTTCTGGTCGCGGATACCATGAGCGCCGAAGACGCAGACCTCTTGAGCCAGCTCAAGATCCCCGTGCAGATCTGGGCCGTGGGCACCGAGCGGGGGGGCACCATGCCTGCTGCATATGCCGAGCGAGGAATAGATACCCGGCTCGATGTCGAGCGTTTCATGGCCCTGCGAGATGCCGGCATTCCCGTCACCCTGGCCAGCGCGGATGATGGGGATCTTGCTGCCATCTCGGGCAACATAGCCCATGCGGTACAGGCACAGAGCAATGCGCGTCAGGATCTGAAATGGGCAGACGGCGGCTACTGGCTGGTGATCCCCATCTTGGGATTGCTGCTCTTTGGGCGACGACAGCTGTTTTTGGCGGTGCTGGTGGCCCTGCCGCTCGGCCTCTACTCCGGCCACAGCGAAGCGGCCTGGCTCAACTGGTGGCTGACGGGGGATCAACAAGGTCAGCTTGCCTTCGACCGTCATGATTATGCCGAGGCGGCGCAGCAGTTTGAGGACCCCTTGCGCCGGGGGATCGCCAACTATTTTGCCGAGGATTATGCGGCGGCATTGACCGCCTTTCGTCAGGCGCCAGCGACACCGGAGTCCCTGCTCTGGCTTGGCAACAGCTATGCCCAGCAGAAATCCTGGCAAGCGGCGCTCGACAGTTATGATCAGGCGCTCAGCCTGCGCCCCGAGTGGGAGATGGCGCAAGACAATCGCGCCAAGATAGCCAACATCATCATGCAGCTGCGCAAGAAAGAGCGGGACAGAGAGGCGTCCCAAGAGGAGCAAGAGGGGATAGATCCCGATGAGATCAAGCATGACTTGAAAAAGGGAGAGGGGGTCAATCAGCAGGACATTCAGCCTGGTGGCAGCGCCAATCCTCAGCTGGAGCAGTGGTATGACAATGTGCAGCTCTCTCCCGCCGGTTTGCTGCGTAATCTCTATCAGGCCGATGCGCAGGAGGGTCAATGAGACGCTGGTTATTGCTACTGCTGGTCATCAGCTTTCCTGGATTTGGCGAGATGAGCATCAGCCGTGAGCTGGTGGCGCCTGCCCAGGTGGTGCCGGGCCAACCGCTGCGCATTGCCATCACGTACTGGACCGACTCCTGGTTCAATCCGCCACCGAGCTGGCCGGAGATTGTCGTCGAGAATGGCACCTTGCTGACCACGCCGCTGCCCAACCAGTTACTGACGCGCCAGGAGGGAGGAAAAAGCTGGAGTGGCATTCGGCTGGAGAAACTGGTGGCCGCCTGGGATCAGGGCACGCTCAGGTTCCCGCCGCTGGAGGTGACCCTCTCCTCGGCGGGACAGCCCCCCCGCACGATGCAGTTGCCAGCCATCGCACACCCGGTCGTCTGGCCTTCGGACGTCCGGCAGCCGGATCGTTTTCTGCCCGCCAGCAAGGTGACGCTGACGCAGCAGATAGCCCTTTATCGTGCGGGAGAGGGCGACAGCCTGCATGCCGGTGACGCGATAGAGCGCCGGGTGATGGTGAAAGCCGAAGGGGCCGTGCCTGCCCAGATCCCCCAGCTGCTCTATGCCATCCAGGGCACGCCCACCCAGCGACTCTCCCCGGTGAGTGGGCTGCTGGAGGCCGGGCGGGGTGACTTTCTTGGCGGGCAGCGTGAAGAGCGCCTGCGCTATTTACCCATGGAGCCAGGTACAGTCACTCTGCCTGCGCTCACCTTGAGATGGTGGGATACCGAGCGGCAAGCCTGGCAATTGGCTGAGCTGCCCGGCACCGAATATCAGGTCGGGGCGCCACGGGCCGCCGGCCGGGAAGCCGCGCTGCGTGCCTCGGCTCTTTCCCATCCCTGGCGGTACCTGCTGCTAGCCTCAGTGCTTATTATCCTGGCCTGCGCCGGATACCTGGCGCGCCATTCGATCTGGCGCTCTTGGCGCTTTGCCCAGGCCGCCATCAAATGTTTCTGGGATCCTGTTCCCTTACCCGAACTCATCCCGACGACGAAGGAGAAATGACAATGAACTTCAACCGCATACTCGGCACCCTGATCCTGGGCACGGCGTTTTGCGCGAGTGCCGAAAGTGGCCCTGATCCTCTCTCGGCCTGGCAAGATACGGCGGCCAAGGAGTCCATCCAAAGCTGGGTGGCTGGCGCGACCCAAGCGGGTGGCAGCTCCTTCATTCCGGCCAACAAGCGTTACGTGGTTTTTGACAACGACGGTACCCTCTGGCCGGAGGCGCCACTGACATTCCAGGTGCAGTTTGCCATCGACGAGATAAAGCGCCTTGCTCCCGATCACCCAGAATGGCAGAAAGACCCCGTCGTCAAGGCGGTGCTGGACAATGACATGAAGGCGCTGGTCAAGTCGGGCAAGAAAGGGCTGATGCAGCTGATGATCCTGACCCACAGCGGCATGACCACAGAGGAATATGCCAAGCGGGTTCGCCATTGGCTGGATACCAGCCAGCACCCCCGCTTTGGCTGCCATTATGACCAGCTGGCCTATCTGCCCATGAAGCAACTGCTTGATTACTTGCGGGATAACGGTTTCAAGACCTGGATTGTCTCCGGCGGCGGCATTGATTTCATGCGGGTATTCGCCGAGCAGATGTATGGCATCGCACCTGAGCAGGTGATTGGCTCCTTCGCCTTGAGCGACTTTGCCATCACCAAACAGGGCAGCGAGATCCGCAAGACCATGAAGGGGGCCTATTACGATGACGAGGCCGCGAAACC
>NZ_AQGQ01000136.1 GCF_000388115.1 Aeromonas molluscorum 848 | reverse complement strand
AGACAGCCTCGACTCAGGTCGAGGCTGTTTTTTATGGGCCAAACTGAGGTTGTTGATTTCCCCCGCGCCTATCGAAGCGCGAGGCAGGAGGTGTGACAGCCCGGCCTCCCGCCAGCCTATCTTGATACCCAGCCTCCTCATCGCGCCTTGCCGCCCACCTTGCAGATGAACCACACCAAGCCACCGGTAGCCTCATGTCGGCGCTTCCTGGTCGGCTCCAGGCTCACTCGCCATCTTATCCACGACGCGACCGCGTCGCTCTTTTGAGCCGGGGCTGAGAGAGTGCAGAGACACGCTGTATCTGTGCTGGCACCAATGCTGATCACCTAGTGCAAGAATGTGCTCTGAGGATGTTAGGGGCGCGAGATAGAGGGACAAGGGGGCAGGCAAGCGGCCTGCAAAGCTCTCAAGGCCCTGGCTGAGGCAGAAAAGCAAAGAGGGATGCCATGGCATCCCTCTTTGGGCCAGATCGAGCCAAACGAGCTTCTACTCAGGTTTTGAGCCACTTGCGGATACGGTTGGCATCGCCAATGGGAGTGCGTTTGCCAAAGGAGTTGAGCAGGACAATCGCCAACTCCTTGTTATCCGGTTTGGCACGCATCAGCAGGCAGCGCCCCGCTTCATTGGTAAAGCCGGTCTTGGAGAGGCGCACATCCCAGTCAGGGTTCTTGACCAGGGGGTTGGTGTTATTGAAGTGCAGGCTGTAACCCGGTACCGCGAAGCGCATCTCTTCATCGCTGTCCTGAGTAAACTGGCGGATCAGCGGTTGGCGATAGGCGGCTGCGATCAGCTTGGCGAGGTCCTGGGCGGTGGAGACATTGCTGCTGGAGAGGCCGGTGGCATCATGGAAGCGGCTGTTGCGCATTCCCAGCTGTTTGGCCTTGGCGTTCATGGCACGCACGAAGGCGGCACGTCCCCCGGGGTAATGACGAGACAGCGCCGAGGCCATGCGGTTTTCCGAAGACATCAACGCCAGGTGCAGGGCATCACGGCGACTGATCTTGGTCCCCATGCGCACGCGAGAATAGGTGTGCTTGATGGCGTCGCGATCGTTGCTGTCCACTGTGAGGGTCTGGTTGAGATCTTGCCTGGCATCGAGCACCACCAGAGCCGTCATCAGCTTGGTGAGAGAGGCGATGGGGCGGCGACTGGTCGCATTCTTCTGATAGAGCGTCTTGCCGGTGCCGACCTCCATCACCAGGGCGCTGCTCGACTGCAATTGCAGTTTCGCAGGATTGGGTGCGGCCATGACCAGGGCGGGCAGCATGAGGCCAGCCAATGTACTCAACAACGTCAAGGTGCGCATCTGACCCCTCATACGACAACTCCATCCAACTCCAGAAAAAGGCGGTAGATTCACGCATTTTTGTCGTGGCTTTACAAGGTCGGCGGCGGCTATTTTATTAATAATCGTGATTAAAAAAGGCCATGTTGCCATGGCCTTTTCATTCAGGGTTTATTTTGCTCCGGCGTGGGCTTGCGCCTCACCAGCCAACGCCAGATCAGCGCTACCAGACCGGCCGCGAGCAGCACCAGCGGCAGGTAGAGGATGATGCTGAGGAATTGGGTCTCATATTGGGCAGCCAGCTTGGTGTGACTCAGGTAATAACCCAGACTCACCAACGGGCTGACCCAGAGGATGGAACTGATCAGATTGACGATCAGGAAACGCCCCTGCGGGATCTCGGTAGCACCGACTATGTAGGGATAGACGGTTCGCACGAAAGCGATATAGCGCGCGGTGATCAGGGTCAGGATGCCGTATTTGTTGAGCAGGTAGAACACCTTCTGCTTGTGCTTCTCCTCCATGTGGGACATCAGGCGATGGTAGGTCTGGGTGTGGCCGAGGAAGCGGCCCTGCATGTAACCGAGCCAGGTTCCGACGAAGGTCGCGACTACCAACAGGGGCACCACCCAGGGGGAGATCACCTCCTGATAGATGAGTACCCCGGTCAGGATAAGCAAGCTGTCCCCGGGCAGGAAAGCGGTAGGAATGAAGCCATTCTCCAGCACCAGAAAGGTCAGCAGCACGCAGCAGACCATAAAGGCCATCCTGGGATCTGACAGGGTGGCGAGATCCTGGGTCATGAAGGCGTGCGCCAACTGGGAAAACTGCTCCATCATAACGCCTACTCCACGGCCTCGGCCGACTGCTTGGTTGAGGTCGCCAACACTTTATCGATACGCAGACCATCCATGTCAACGATCTCCAGATGCCACTGATCCAGGGAGACCAGATCCCCGGTCTGAGGCACTCGTCCCAGCAGCAGCATGATGAGACCGCCCAGGGTGTGATAGTGATGATCCTCTTCTTCTGGCAGGCGGCTTATCCCCAGGCAATCTTTGAGTTCTGGCAGGGGGATGAGTCCATCGAGCAGCAGGCTGCCGTCGGCACGCTGAAAAATCCAGTTGTCCTGATCTTCACCCTGCTGGAAATCACCCGCCAGCGCTTCGAGCAGATCCTGCTGGGTCACCAGACCCTGCAACTCACCATACTCGTCAACTACCAGCACCATGTGTTCGGCATGGCTGCGGAAATGGTTGAGCAGCTCCAGGCCGTTGAGGGTCTCCGGCAGCAGGCTGCCATCCTGGGTGAGGGCCGCCAGATCGATGGCTTCACCACGCACATAGGCGTGGAGCACCTTGTTGACGTTGAGGATGCCGACCAGATTGGAGAGACTGCCGTCACACACCGGGAAGAAGCTGTGGCCATACTCCACCATCCGCATCAGGTTGACCTCGGAGGGAAGTGCAAGATCCAGATAGCAGATGTCGCTGCGGGGTACCATGATGGACTCGAGCCGGCGCTCATCTAGGCGAAACACATTGCGCAGCATAGTGCGCTCATGAGCCTCTATGACCCCGGTTTCGGAGCCCTCCTCCAGCATGGCGTGGATCTCTTCCTGGGTGAGTTGGCTGTTGTTCTCCTGGCTGACCCGCAATAGCCGCAAACTGGCATGGGTCGAGGCGGAGAGCAGCCAGACGAAGGGACGGGTCAGGGTTGCCAGCCAGAGCATAGGGCGTGCCATCAGGCAGGCGATGCGCTCCGGACTTATCTGGCCGAGTCGCTTGGGCACCAGCTCACCGATGACAATGGAGAGATAGGTAACGCTGACGACCACCAGCACGGTGGCAAGCAGGCTGCTGGTGCTTGGGGTCAACCCCCACTCTTGCAACCAGAGGGCGAATGGTTTGGCCAACACTGACTCACCATAGATGCCGTTTAGCAGGCCTATGCTGGTGATGCCAATTTGCACAGCAGAGAGAAACTGGGTGGGATCCTCGGCCAGGCGCAATGCAATGGCCGCAGAGTGGCGCCCCTCGGCGGCAAGCTTGCTGAGCCGCGCCTTGCGGGCCGTGACGATGGCGATTTCAGACATGGCGAAGAGGCCATTGAGCACAATCAATCCAATCAGGATCAACATTTCCATACAGTAAGCTAACTCCACATAGTGAACACTGCGGCAGTGTAATAAATTTGGCGGGGATCCGCTTGTAAAAACGCATCACGACGCGCTCTGTGAGGCGGCCACAAAAAAGCCCCCTGCTGGCAGGGGGCTCGATATGGTGACGCTTGTGGCGAGGGTTGCTGCTTACAGGGCGGCGATTTCCACCTGCTGGGCTTCCAGCTTGGTGAGCTGGAGACGGTAATCTTCCAGCTTCTCACGCTCCTTGGCGATGACGGCGTCCGGCGCCTTGGCCACGAAGGCCTCATTGCCGAGTTTGCCTTCGATGCGACCACACTCGCCAACCAGCTTGGCCACCTCTTTGGCCAGACGGGCCAGTTCGGCTTCCTTGTCGATGAGGCCCGCCATGGGGATCATCAGCTCTGTGTTACCGATCAGCTTCTTCACCGACAGCGGGGCGACATCGCCTTCTGTCAATACGCGGATGGACTCCAGACGGGCCAGGGACTTAAGGGAGGCCTCGTTGCCCCGGGCGCGCTGACCATCTTTGGCATCGCACTTGAGCAGCACATTGAGCGGCACGCTTGGTGCCACGTTCATCTCGGCGCGGATGTTGCGGATGCTGACGATAAACTCCTTCACCCACTCCTGATCTGCCATGGCGGCTTCGTCCACCTTGGTCGCGTCGAACTGTGGGAAGGCTTGCAGCATGATGGTATCGGCGTGAACACCGGTCAGCGGCGCCACCGACTTCCAGATGGTCTCGGTGATGAACGGGATGATGGGGTGAGCCAGACGCAGCAGGCTCTCCAGTACAGTGACGAGGGTGTGACGGGTGGCACGCTGTTCGGCCTCGGAACCCTTGCCCAGTATCGGCTTGGTCAGCTCCAGATACCAGTCGCAGAACTGGTTCCAGATAAACTCGTACAAGATGCCGGCCGCCATGTCGAAGCGATAGGTATCCAGCGCGGTGCGAAAATCACGGATGGCGACTTGCAGCTGGGACTGGATCCAGCGATCCGCCAGGCTGAACTGCATCTCGCCGCCATTACCTTGCGAAGAGAAGCCGCAATCCTGCTCTTCGGTGTTCATCAGCACGTAGCGCGATGCGTTCCACAGCTTGTTGCAGAAGTTGTTGTAACCATCCAGGCGCTTCATGTCCCAGTTGATGTCGCGGCCGGTGGAAGCCAGCGCCGCCAGGGTGAAGCGCAGGGCGTCGGTGCCGTGCGCATCAATCCCTTCCGGGAACTGCTTGGCGGTACGCTTGCCGATCTTTTCGGCCATCTGCGGCTGCATCATGTTGCCGGTGCGCTTTTCCAGCAGATCTTCCAGGCTGATGCCGTCAATCATGTCGAGGGGATCCAGCACGTTGCCCTTGGACTTGGACATCTTCTGGCCCTCTTCATCCCGGATGAGGCCGGTGATGTAGACGGTTTTGAAGGGAACCTGCGGGGTGCCATCCTCGTTCTTGATGAAATGCATGGTCATCATGATCATCCGGGCTATCCAGAAGAAGATGATGTCGAAGCCGCTCATCAGCACGTCGGTCGGGTGGAAGGTCTTGAGCGCCTCGGTGTTGTTCGGCCAGCCCAGGGTGGAGAAGGTCCACAGGGCGGAACTGAACCAGGTGTCGAGCACGTCTTCATCCTGACGCAGCACGGTCACGGACGGAATATTGTGTTTGGCGCGCACTTCGGCCTCGTCACGGCCGACATAGACCTTGCCGGCCTCGTCATACCAGGCCGGGATGCGGTGACCCCACCACAGCTGGCGGGAGACGCACCAGTCCTGAATGTCGCGCATCCAGGAGAAGTACATGTTCTCGTACTGCTTGGGAACGAACTGGATGCGGCCATCTTCTACCGCGGCGATGGCGTCCTTGGCCATGGGGGCCACCCGCACATACCACTGGTCGGTCAGCATCGGCTCGATGGGCACGCCGCCACGATCGCCGTAGGGCTGTTGCAGCACGTGATCCTTGATCTCGCCCAGCAGACCCAGTTCATCCAGCTTGGCCACAATCGCCTTGCGGGCAGCGAAGCGCTCCAGGCCAGCGAATTCGCTCGGCAGGGCGGCATCATAGGCGGTGCTGGGGTTGCCGTTGCCATCAACGACTTCCGCCTCGGCACGCACATGGGCATCCAGGGTGAAGATGTTGATCATCGGCAGGTTGTGGCGCTTGCCCACTTCGTTATCGTTGAAGTCGTGGGCCGGGGTGATCTTCACGCAACCGGTGCCCTTCTCCATGTCGGCGTGTTCGTCGGCGACGATGGGGATCAGACGATTCACCAGCGGCAGCAGAATGTGCTGTCCGATCAACGCTTTGTAACGGGGGTCTTCCGGGTTCACGGCAACGGCGCTATCACCCAGCATGGTTTCCGGGCGAGTGGTGGCGACGATCAGGTGATCCTGGCCATCGCTGGTTTTTGCGCCGTTCGCCAGCGGGTAGCGCAGGTGCCACATGTGGCCCTTGATCTCGCGGTTTTCCACTTCCAGATCGGAGATGGCGGTGTTGAGCTTGGGATCCCAGTTGACCAGGCGTTTGCCACGGTACATCAGGCCATCTTCGTAGAGGCGCACGAACACTTCCTGTACGGCTTCGGAGAGACCCTCATCCATGGTGAAGCGCTCGCGCTCCCAATCCACGGAGTCGCCCAGACGACGCATCTGGCGAGAGATGGTGCCGCCGGACTCTTCTTTCCACTGCCAGATCTTGTCGATGAAGGCATCGCGGCCGTAGTCGTGGCGGGTCTTACCCTCTTCGGCGGCTATCTTGCGTTCAACCACCATCTGGGTGGCGATACCGGCGTGGTCACAACCTGCCTGCCACAGGGTGTTCTTGCCCTGCATGCGGTTGTAGCGGATCAGGGTGTCCATCAGAGTCTGTTGGAAGGCGTGACCCATGTGCAGGCTGCCGGTGACGTTCGGCGGCGGGATCATGATGCAGAAGGAGTCTTTGCTGGTGTCACCGTGGGGCTTGAAGTAACCCTGGGATTCCCAGTGCTGATAGAGCGCCTGTTCGATGGCATTGTGATTAAAAGTCTTTTTCCATGGTCTCGCCGTATGCTGATAGGTTCTGATGGATAAAAATGGGGGCAGTCAGGGCTGCGCCGGATTGTGTGCTGCAAGTGCGGGCTGGTCTCTCATCTCGAGAGCATGGCCTGCCTGGCGATAGTGCTTGTAGCGCTCGCGGGCTTGCTGCTTCTGCGTGTCGTCAGTGGGGACAAAATCTACCACTTGAGGGAAGTTCCCTGCAAACAAAGGTGCCTCCCAGGCCAGATTGATGAGCCGGGCGTAGCGCCGTTTGGGGGGCTGATGGCCAATTTCTACCGGGGCCTGGCCCGCTTCGCCCTGTAGCTGATGGGGCACGAAGCGATCCGGCGGCAGCTGCCAGAGCAGCTCGTCGAGTCGCTCGGCCTGAGCCTGGTCTGCACAATGCACATAGAGGTGACCGCTGCTCCAGCTCTCGGCCGCCAACTGGCAGGCGAGCCGCTCGCAGGCGCTGGCTCCGGTCTCATCCAGTTCGCTCATCAGGTAGAAGGTCACTTGGCTCATCAGGTTCGATCCCGTGTGGCGGTGACGGCGCTTGGCGCAAGCTGGGCTGCGCGCCGCAGATTTGTCGGCGGGAGCGCAGCGGTTGCCCTGCCCGTCAGTTCTGTAATGAAACAAGGAAGAGGCGAGCCTCTTCCTTGTGCGTTAAGGGTAACAGGAGGGCCAGGGCATGGGTAGCACAGGCCCACCGGGTGTCACTCCTTCTCTTTGATGTCCATGCTAGTCCTGTTGAGCAAGATCGAGATCAGCAGGCTGGCGGATGGTCACTCTTTTTCTTCAATGTCCACACCGGCCCGGTTGAGCAGGAACTGGGTCAGCAGAGGCACCGGACGACCAGTGGCGCCCTTGTCCTTGCCGCTCTTCCAGGCGGTACCCGCTATGTCCAGGTGAGCCCAGTTGTACTTTTTGGTGAAGCGCGACAGGAAGGCGGCAGCCGTGATGGTTCCGGCCGGACGGCCGCCAATGTTGGCCATGTCGGCAAAGGGGCTCTCCAGCTGTTCCTGGTACTCGTCGAACATCGGCAGGCGCCAGGCGCGATCGCCAGCCTGCTCCGAAGCGCCGAGCAGTTCATGGGCCAGCGGATTGTGATTGGCCAGCAGACCCGAGGTGTGATGGCCCAGGGCGATGATGCAGGCACCGGTCAGGGTGGCGACGTCAATCACTGTGTCCGGATCGAATCTGTCCACATAGGTAAGCGCATCACACAATACCAGGCGACCCTCGGCATCGGTGTTCAGCACTTCGATGGTTTGACCGGACATGGAGGTGAGGATGTCCCCCGGGCGATAGGCATTGCCACCTGGCATGTTCTCGCAGCCCGCCAGCACGCCGATGACGTTGATGGGCAGCTGCAGCTCGGCCAGGGCGTGCATGGTACCGAGCACGGAGGCTGCGCCACCCATGTCGTACTTCATCTCGTCCATGCCGTCGGCCGGCTTGATGGAGATGCCACCCGAATCGAAGGTGAGGCCCTTGCCGACCAGCACGATGGGCTTGGCTTCAGGGTGACCCTTGTACTCGATGATGGCCATCATGGCTTCGTTTTCGGAGCCGCGGGCCACTGCCAGGTAGGAGTTCATGCCGAGTTCGGCCATCTCCTGCTCGCCCACCACCTTGGTGGTGATATTGTCATACGAATCGGCCAGGCGACGGGCCTGGGAGGCGAGGTAAGCCGGATTGCAGACGTTGGGCGGCATGTTCGCCACGTCGCGGCAGACCCGAACCCCTTTCGCCACGGCCAGGCCGTGGGAGATGGCTTTCTCGCCTATGGTCAGTTCCCGACGTGTCGGCACGTTGAATACCAGCTTGCGCAGCGGGCGACGTGGTTCGGCTTTATTGGTCTTGAACTGATCGAAGCTGTAGAGGCCAGCCTTGGTACTTTCTACCGCCTGGCGGACCTTCCAGTAGGTGTCACGACCCTTGACGTGCAACTCGGTCAGGAAGCAGACGGCTTCCATGGATCCGGTTTCGTTGAGGGTGGTGATGGTCTTGTTGATGATCTGTTTGTACTGGCGTTCATCGAGCTCCCGCTCCTTGCCGCAGCCCACCAGCAGGACACGCTCGCTCAGCACACCCGGTACTTGATGAAGCAGCAGCATCTGGCCTGGTTTCCCTTCCAGGTCACCACGGCGCAGCAGCGAGCTCAGGTAGCCATCGCTGATCTTGTCCAGTTGTTCGGCCACCGGAGAGAGGCGGCGGGGTTCAAATACACCCACCACGACGCAGGCGCTGCGTTGCTTCTCAGGACTGCCACTCTTTACACTGAACTCCATGGAATCTCCTACATCCTAAAGACAAAAGGCACCTTTTATTGAATAATGCAGTGCTTGTTGGGTATCAGAGGCGGAGCGAACAGCCACAGGCTCCGCAGTTCAAACTGGTAAAAATCCAATATAGGGCCCTATTTTTCAGGCATTCGACTAAAAACACAAGTTTACTTGGGAATGACTGTGATCGTTTTCCGATATTTGTTCAGGGAAACCCTGAAAACCCAGCTGGCAGTGTTGTTCGTGCTGCTGCTTATCTTCGTCAGCCAACAGTTCATCAAGATCATTGGCGATGCCGCCGATGGTGAGGTGCCCACGCGCCTCATATCGACTTTGATGCTGCTCAACTTGCCCAATATGGCGCTGTTGATGCTGCCTATCAGTCTGTTTTTGGCCATCTTGTTTGCTCACGGCCGTCTCTATGCCGAAAGTGAGATGACAGTGATGCATGCGGTGGGGGTGAGTCCGCGTCGGGTCATGGTGACCACCATGATATTGGCGCTCTTGACCGCCATGGTGGCAGCCTTCAACACCGGTTGGGTCGCGCCTCTTGCCAAGGAGCGCGAGTATCAGGTGATCGACGAGTTCAAGGCCGATCCGGGCATCTCCTTCCTGCAGGCGGGCCGCTTTATGGAGCTCGATGGCGGCAAGTTGGTGGCCTATATCCAGGATCTCAATGACAAGGGCTCAGTGTTGCATAATATCTTCGTGTTGCAGCGCGCTCAGGGCACGACGCCGCCGTCCGTGGTGATTGCGACCGAAGGCCAGGTGACCGTGGATGAGAATGGTCTGCAGTGGCTGACTCTGAAGGATGGTTCCCGCTATGAGGGACACTTCAATGGCAAGCAGTTTCAGAACTCAGATTTTCGCGAGTACAGCTTGGTCATCCGTCAGCAAGAGGCCGAGCACTCCAATCGCAAATCGGCAGCCAAGCCAACCATGGAATTGTTCGGTACCCAGGATAACCAGCTTATGGCCGAGTTGCAGTGGCGTATCTCACTGCCGCTCTCCATCCCTGTGCTCACCTTCCTGGTGGTTCCCCTGGCCCGGGTCAATCCCCGTCAGGGACGCTACGCCAAGCTGCTGCCGGCTATCTTGCTCTATCTTTCCTACTTCCTGTTGCTGTCGGCGGCACGTTCGGCCATCGACAGTGGTCGTCTCCCGCACTGGCCAGGCATGTTCTGGGTACCGATAGCTTATTTGCTGTTGATCGGGGTGCCACTCAACCTGCAGGGCACCGCCTGGTGGAATGGGGTCAAAGGGCGACTCTTCAATTCGGGGTCACATTGATGCTGCCACATAGGGATTTCTACTGATGTCTGGCATGCTCGATAGGCATATCAATCGGGTCGTCTTTAGGGCAAACCCGTTCTGCGCTCGGTATTCCAAGAGAAAACGCATGATGCTGCAATATAGGAACCTCTGCTGATGTTTGGCATTCTCGATAGATATATCGGCCGGGTCATTTTCATGTCGATCCTGCTGTGTGAGGTGACCCTGGTCGGCCTCTCTGCGCTCATCAAGTATGTGGAGCAGCTCAAGTCGGTCGGCGATGGCAACTATGACATGGTCAACGCCTTCTATTTCGTCATGCTCTCCATGCCCAAGGAGGCGGTACTCTTCTTCCCCCTTGCGGCACTGTTGGGGGGGCTGATCGGTCTGGGCCAGCTGGCAAGCAGTTCCGAGCTTGTGGTGATGCAGGCCGCCGGTCGCTCAAAGCTCAGCATAGTGGTGGCGGCGCTCAAGACGGCCATCCCGCTGATGCTGGTGTTCAGTCTGGTGGGTGAGTATGTGGCGCCCATCGCCAAGCGTACCGCAGACGATATCAAGGCCGGTGCCATGTCCGAAGGGCGACTGACCGTATCGGCTTCCGGGGTCTGGGCCCGGGATGGCCACAATTTCGTCAACATCAACGGGGTGCGCAATGATGGCGCCCTGATGGGCATTACCCTCTATCGCTTCACGCCGGAGCGCAAGTTGATCGATGTGGTACAGGCGAAGGAGGGGATGTTCGAGCAGCACCACTGGTTGCTTAAATCTGTCCATGCAACCCGCTTTGACGATCCGACCCGTATCCTCAGCGAGGATCTCCCCCAGATGACCTGGACGTCAGATCTCACCCCCAAACAGCTCGGTGTGGTCAGCATAGAT
>NZ_AQGQ01000135.1 GCF_000388115.1 Aeromonas molluscorum 848 | reverse complement strand
GTTGAGTTCTTGTCCGATCTCGGTGACCTTCTTCTGCTCTTCGGTGAACTCGCCCTTGGTAACGGTCTGGCTAAGGCTGGCATCAAGGCCATTGATGCGCTGCTCTGCCTCAGTGATGCGCTTGCCCTGGCCATCAACAGTGACATTGTCAGCCTTGCTGGTGATCTGGCCGGCTACGGCATCCAGTCCTTGATGAACTTCGGTGATGGAGGTGTGCAGCTCATCTCGCACTGCATTGACTGCATCCATCGTGATGCTGCCATTTTCGGGATCGACAACAAACACCGCGTCACGGAACGAGTCAAAATCACCTTTGTACTTGTCGAACTTGGCATTGAGACGATCCTGCACCAGACCAATTTCGATGCTCGAGTTTCCCAGCTGCTGCTGGGCATCATCCAGCAGGTCCTGAGCAACCTTCTGCCGCTCATCCAGTCCAGCCAACTCCTGCTCGATACTGGGGATCTTGTTCTCGATGGCGTCAACTTTAGGGCGGATCACCTCAATTTCATCGACCTTGGGTTTCAGGATAGTGACATCAAGCTGTAGCTGTGGGACAGCCTCAATGGGCTTGAGCAGCTCTTGCACGAGATGACTCTTTTCTATCTTGCCCTGAAGCTCATCCAGAATGTCCTGCACATCCCGGCTGGTTTCAGCCACAACACCCTTCACGCCCTGAAACGGGCCATGGTCATCTTTGCCGTTGACGAAACGCACCCAGTAGTAGAACTTCGCCCCCTTCCCAATCGCATCAGAGAACAGGTTTGCTGATGTGGTGCCTACCAGCACGGCATCGGGCTGGTTGTCTTTCTCCGCCCGCCAAATCTCGGCATGGGCATGCCCCCGGTACCGTGGCGAATCCCACTCCACCAGGACGGTGTGAAAAGCGCCATTGGCGATCACATTGACCGGGGCATGAGGAAACTCCATCTGGCCAGGAGGGAAAAGGTCAGGGTTCTTACCGGGGACGTAAATGCCGCCTGGCCCTGGACGAAGAGTGGACAACCCCAAGGCGGTCAACTCCCGGAAGGTAACAGCCTTGTCGAGCCGGTCACCACGCTGCCCTGTCAGCAGCTCTACGTTTTCAGAGGTTGCGGCTTGGTCCCGGCCAGCGCGGTATGCGGGTTTCTTGGCCATCAGTTCACCATCTCCGCCATGCTGCTCGCCAGCGTGATACGGCGTACCACTGAGGTACCGAAGACCTCAACCTGCCAGAAGCGGCCGCGCACTGGCGGTAGCCTGAACGCGCCATCCACAAGGTTGCCAGGAGACAGCTCCATCACTGGTTCACCATCAACAAGCAGCGTGATCCCCACCTTGGCAATATCCCCCGCCAACACCCGGCAACAGCTGAACGATGTTCCCTCTGGCGTCATGAAGAGTTTGGATCGCCACACGAACTGGCCATTACTGGCACTGCCGCCACGCCAAATCTGCAAACTGCGGCCCTTGGCCACGAAGAGGGAATCGCTCTCCATATCGGATACTGCTGCATCCCACCGGTTCGTCAGCTCACGGATGTCGCCACTCTTGGGGTCAAAGATGAATGCGTGTGTATCGGTCAGGGCCACATACTTGCCTTCGTGGTGCCATGCCCGCATGGTTTCTGGCTTCATGGCACGCCACTGCTTCCGGGTGATGACCTGCTCGGTGACCACTTGCCCGCCGTTGGCACCAACGCCTACCAGCCCATCTGGAGAGGCATAGAGCACCACTCCATCCATAGCGACCATAGAGCGTCCGCTGATGCAGGCCTGTGGCAGCTGACTCAGCTTCTGAGTGGTTACAGAGGCAGGGCTTACACCCTGCGCCAGATAGGGGTAACCCTTGGTCCCAATCACCAGAGTGGTATCGATGGCGGAGATCGCAACGATGTCGTGCTCAGTGGTCAGCCGGTACTTCTCCGGCCAGGCATAGGGCAGATACGGCTCGCACAGGTAAAGGGAGTTGCCAGCAAACCCAGCACACATGCCGTTGGCCATTTGGCAAAGCCCACGCAAGCCCTCGGGTGGCATGGTGTAGCCGTAAGTCTCCAGCACGGCACCCAGCTCCCCATCCGCCCGGTTATCGACAAACGACGCTTGAGCTATTGGAAGCTCGGCCACCAACAGGTAGTCGGCAATGCCGCCTCCTGACACAGACCGGTAGATCCGGCGCTTGGTGATGTTGCTGCTCTGGGATGTAGGCTGAGTCAGCAGCAAGGCAACAGACGACCCGGGGATCGTGATGGTGACTTTTCCGCTGGCTGGGCCGGGCGGCCCCTCCTCTCCCATCGCAGTCACGAAGGTGTCCACATAGAAGCGGGTTTCGTCATCAATGAGGTCGTCATCGACACCACCGGATGGCGGCGTGATTGTGCCCACTCCAACAGGAACGCCTGGGGCCGGAATACCAAGCCGGTACCACGCCGTCGGCTTGTTGGCTCCGCCAGTGGCGATCTGGGCATGAGTCACCTTGGGGTATTCACCATCCGTGTAATAAACCCGACCGTATGGATCCTGGGCAATTGGCGAGCGCATGGCCTCCACCACTTTGTTCCAGGCGAACCAGTGCTGACCATAGTGAAAGAGCGTAGTGGGCACGATAGGCAACTCCACGCCCGCGCTGGCGTCATCCTCCAACGGGGAGATAACGCCATGGTCAAAATGGCAGTCACTGGCAATCATCGCGACTTCATCAGACAAAAGGTGTGGCTCCACGCGCGGCATAGTCCCTCGCATGGTGACGATATCGAGTACGGGCATGGGGATCTCGGAGAAGCAGAAACGAAAAAGCCCCACTCGGGAGAGCAGGGCCATGATGGGTAAATCCTAACGCCGGGCGCGTCAGGAGGCAAGCGCTGGACTTAGGCCCACACTCTCACGGGCGTTTCTGGATAGGTGCGCTCGGCATCTAAGGCAGTGGCCAACGCCGCCAACCTGGTACGCACGTTGACGTGGTAACCAGGCGCGGGCGCCATCACTGGCACCACCTCCCCCTCGATCACCATGGTTTCGCCGGTTGGCTGGTAGATGGTGCCGATCACATCGAGTGCGGCGTCAGGGTGATAGAGCGCCCCGCTGTCGGGGTCTTGGCTAAAGCCCGCCGTCTTGAGGGCCAGCGTCATGGCCGACTTGCTGCCAGCCTTGAGGTACAGATCGATCATTGTCATGTGTCTTGTCCTTCCAGAAATACCAGCCGCCAGCGCGGCAAGCTGCCCAGAACAGCCAGGCCAGCATCGGCTTGCCCTGGGCAATCATGCACTGGCGCAAGCGCCGGTCAGCCTCAGCACGAGATACCCTGCCTTTGGCGCCATAGTCGTTGTCGTGCTGCTTACAGCAGCTGTTAGTACCAGGGGGAACGGGGCCAAGCCCCGTGCAGTAGTGGCGGGTCATCGCATGGCCTTGGCCTGCGCCTCTGATGCGGCGAAGTGCCAGACCTTCAAATCCCGGATGTGCATCCGTGGCATCGCCCGGACAAATGAGGCATCAGTTCCAATATAAAATTTCTCGTTGGAATATCCGCTTTCGTTGGAGCTGGAGCTCGTTACCGACTTAACGCCTGAAATCCACATTTCTGACTTATCACCCCGCCGGATCAACGTTATTCGGCGGGGCACCCCCATCGGCATAAGCGCCTGAAATTGTGTCGGGGACAAAGAGGCAAATGTTGTTGAGCCAACATAAAAGCGCGTTGACCCTGCGGCCCAAATGATGAATCGGCTCATAGCCGAGGGTAAACCAGACGCATAGAAGCAGGCATAGTCTGCGGGGTCATATTGGATGTCAGCAGTAAACGACAAGGTAAAGTCGCGGTTCAGCGGCAGCATATTCCCTAACTCTTGCAGCCAAACCTTATCTTGCTCTCGTCTAGTCTGCGCACCACTGCTCCGAACCCTTGAGGTGGAAACATTACCAAGCTCGACCTGAATGTCACCGACATCAAGCAGAGCAACACCAGCGGGAACAGCTGCGCCAGAATCTGAGCCAATATGGGGCCACACAAAGGCTTTTATTGTATTTTTACCTGCGGCCAGAACACCACTCATAACCAGGTCAACCGCCTGACCTTCAACAAGATCAATATAAAAAGAGCCAGGAGTCAGGTCATTACAACCTAACCTGACTCGATTAGCCGGCGAACCTGCAGGGCGGCGAACGGTAACGGTTACGGTATAGGGTTGCCCTTCGGTTGCAGGGGCTGACGGCAACCAGATATAACGACTGGCAGCCACAGCTGTTACAGAACGGAGCTGAGCATAATCACCACCCATTGCCGGGTCTGTCTGCTTTACCAGGATCGAGTTTTCAACGTTGTTACTCGTCATGTTCGAGCCGGTAAAATTGTACGCCGTGAACAAGTTGGTACTGGCCTTCTCAATCAACAGGCCCTGAGCCTCAAAGCGAGGAGCATTAATCGCAGCGTCCAGGCGCAGCCCCGTTGACTTGTCTACATAGGTCGCCCCTGTGATTCGTTCGAAGTTGGCCCGCTTTGCAACCGTCAGCTCCCCCACTTTCACATCACCACCAAAGCCGGTGATCATGCGCAAGTCATCATTCAGCGGCAGCCACACATCCGGCAAGGGCATGGCGGAATCCCTGACCACGTTGACAGCCAGATCGGCTGATGCCGCGGCCTTGTCCGCCTCGACCTTGGCGCGAGTTGCTTGCCCCTCCCCCGCGCTGGTAACTCGCTTCCACGGGATCATGGTGTGCTTTGTGCCATCCGGCGCGGTTACCTCGATGGTTGCCGCATCACTGGTCAGCAGAGCCTGGAAAGCATCACTCTGCTGCTGATATGCCCCCAGGGTGGCATTCAGACGGCGGGCAAACTCCGGGATGGAGTCTGTCCGAGATGTGTCGATGGCATAGGCCTTACCGGTGCCGGTAGCTCCCCGGTAAGCCTCTACCAGATAAAACACAGTATTCGACTCTGAGTAGTCCACCTCATACAGGTCTACAGCAGTGCCAGTCACCATCACCAAGAGGTGCCCTTTTGCGGCGGCATTCTTCGGATCGGCAAAGGTGGTCCCAGTGCCTACCACCTTCTTGCTCCCTTTGGTGACAGCAATGGTGCCATCACGCTTCCACACTCCAGCCATGCTGCCCCCTTACTGCCCGGTCACGCGGGAGAAGCCTTCGGTCTTGCGCTGCTCCATGTTGGCATCAACCTGGGTCTTCTCACCGAGTTGCTGCAGGTAGGCGTTGTAATGACCGACCGCCCGGTTGGAGTTGGCGCTGTATTCGGAATCCTTCGAGAAGGCCCGATACATGATGAAGTCGATCAGCGGGTTGATGTAGATGTCATCCAGATCGGCCAGCGCCGGGGTGCCTGCGCTCTCGACATCCGTCAGCACCTTGGATTGCGGGGCAACGGAGTAGATCACGTCCACCTTCACTGCAGCAGCCGGGCCTGGATAGAGATAGAAGTTCTTGGGGTCACGGTCGTCATAGGTGTAGGCCGCCACACTGGTACCGACCTTACCAGCGTGCCAATCCGGATAACTGTCATCCAGTGCTCGCCGCGGTACAAAGCGGATCACCTTGCCATCAGCATTGCGAAGTACCTCGATCAACCGGAGTGCGTCAGCCGGCAGGCTCTGCTTGGTACCTGCGGCACAGCTAAATTGCACGTTCTTGGTGTGGGCATCCGGACGCATCAACACGATCGCCTTGGCGGCGTCGTTGTAATAGTCCAGCAGCTCTTGCTTGGGCCAGCGAACCCAAGTGCGATCGTTGAGCAGGGTGTTTACCCGCTTGAGTATCGAGTCAACGGTAACGGTTGCCATGTCTGGGGTCCTTTAAAAAAATGAGTGCTTACGGGGAGGGTTGTGGAACTCGACCTGAGTAGGGGCGCTGTGCTGCTTGCGGAAGCGGCCAGCACGGCGCCACCCTTCAACAAACTCGGCGCGGTGGTAACCCGCACGCTTCGGGTCAGACCAAGGGCGATCTGGCTGGGCATAGAGCAGCGCGGCCACGCCATGGGCAATGGCCTCGGCATGATCGGTGTAGAGCTGAGCCGGCAGCGTCTTGCTACCCTTGAGCGGGGCAGCAGCAAACCAAACTCGCACGTTGTCCAGGTCAGTCAGCACGCTGATCTCGTTGGTCGAGATTGCGAAGTAGTCACGCCCGCTGACAAAGGGTGCGCCCCCCTCACCGGTCAGGTGCAGTACATTGCAGGAGGTCAGGCTATCGGTATCGCATACCGTCTCCAAGCTCCCTGCTGCTGCCGAGCGAATAAACCGGTCCAGGGTGATGAGCTCTGACTCGCGGCAGAAGGTAATGGCCGCCTCAGTGACGGCCTCCTCCAGCATGATCTCCAGCGGGCCAGTGATGTGCATCCTGACAGTTGGCAGGAACTGCTCACGCGGCACCATCTGCATATCAGCCCTCCTGCTCTGCCAGCTTGGCCTTCATGGCATCACGCACGCGCACACGGAAATCGCCGACCTTCTCTTGCGGGCCTTGCGGATCAAGGCGCAGATCCTCGCCTTCCACCAGGGTTGCCAGCTGCGCAGAGGTCAGCTTGGCCAAGTCGCGGTCCCCGACAACCATGCTCTGCTCTTCGGCCAGGCGTGCTTCTTCCGCAGCCAGGCGCTCAGCCTCTTCAATCGCAGCTTGTTCCAGCGCTTCCTGTTGGGCCTTTACTTCCCCCAGCTCTTCGGAACGGCGCCACACAGAGGGGAATTCCAACAGTTGCATAGCAATGTGGCTCTCAACATCCACCGACTTGTGCCGAGGGAACACCAGGCGAGAGCCGGTGACGGTGTCTTTCTTGCTCGGCTTGTCGCCGATGTAAACCACAGCAATCTTGTCGCTCACGGTTGTCTCTCCAATCCAGAAATAGAAACGCCCAGCACGGGGCCGGGCGCATAGTGATGGGCGGCCTTAGAGGTTGCCGATCACTTCGTAATGCAGTTTGAGCTTGGCGGTGCCTGTTGCCGTGCCGCCGCCAACGGTGAGACTGATCTCCTGATCCGCCTCAGTCATCAGGTCATCGACCGGGATGTACTTGGCCACCGCCGTCGCCGTGCTCTCGGCATTGATGATGGTGGTAGTACCGATCTTGGCGGTGATGGTGGTGCTGGCTCCCAGCGCACTAGTGAAGAGGGTCACCCCCACCACTTTCAGGTTGGGCTCCACCTTGTCACCGAACGCAACGACATCGCCGGCGGGCACAGCAGCCAGTTTGGCCACCAGGGTCGGGGAGATAGAGAGGTTGCCGAACGCGCCGACAAACCAGCGGTACGCTTTGGCGATCAGGGTAGTCTTGGCCATGATATGGCTCCTTGTGAGATCAGATAGTGAAGAGAAGGGGGCGGATAGCCCCCTGGGTTGGTGGCTTAGCGGCCGATGGCACTCACCGCGGTATCCAGCACCATGCAGCCGTGGTCCTGAATGTTGCCGTTGCGCTGCTTGAAGCGGATCTTCTGCAGACCGGACACCCAGTTGATGGACATCTCAGTCGCATTTCCGTGGTCGGTTTTCTCTTCGTGCATGCCAAAGGAGCCGCCTTGCTCGCCGGAGCCGAAGGCGTTGGCCAGCGCCTGGCCGCCCAGCAGCACGGCGCGGTCGATCAGAGTGTTGGCAACCTTGTCCACTTCGGCACCGGTAGTGGAGTTGGTCGCGCAAACCCGGACGGTGCTGCCCTGGTTGAAGCGGATCGGCATGCCCTTGTACTGCTTGACCAGAATTCCCCGCCACATGGCCCCTTCCCCGCGGAAGATGGGGTGGTTCCAGCCTTTGGCTCGTTCTGCCACTGCGGCCAGCATGGCATTCCAGTCTTTACCGGAGCTGGAGGTGTAGAAGTCATGCCACTGGCGCGGGGTGACGTAGAGCACAAAGAGCGGCTCACCACCAGACGGATCCGCCACCATGCGGATCGGCTGAATAGGGTTCGCCATCTCGGACAGATAGAGTGCCATGTTGTCCACGCAGCCGAGGTTGAAGCGATCTGCCGCGTCGATGGCTTCGAAGGTGGTCGCGTCACCACCGAAGAAGTGGCGCTCGTAGGTCGGCGCGGTCAGCGGGTTGATCATAATGTCGGCAAACTCAGCATCGTCCGCCAGCGGCAGAATGATATCGGTGGCCGCATAGTCGCCGCGTGCGCCGGCCAACTGAGCAAAGCCACGCTGGTCAACCAAGCGGCCGTAGTAGCCATCCGCTAGCAGTACTCGAGCGGTCTTGATCAGGTCGTGCTTGGTGCGCTTCTGGCTCATCTTGCCGCCAGCATCCACACCGTGCCGGGTCTGATTGATCTTGAGCGAGAAGTCAGCGAAGGACAGGCTCTCCAGGCGGCCAGCTAGCTTCTTGTCACCCATGGTCGGGCGGCCAGAGAGCTGATGGAACAACTGCATGTCCACTTCGGTACCGGCCTGCTTGCTCAGGTCGGTGATGCGCACAACGGGGGCACCAGCACTGGTCTGCTTGCCGCCATTGACCTTGGCACCCTTAGGCGCCTCTTCGGTCAGCATATTGACCAGGGAGTGCGAGCGGTTGGCGGCAGTGAACAGCGCCGCCTGCATAATCTTGTTGGCTTGCGCCGAGGTGACTTGGGTCATGATCCTCTCCTACATGAAAACAAAAACCCCGACACAGTGGTCGGGGTTGGCTTGTATAAACGGGTTGTTGGTTAGAGCCCGGCTTGTTCCAGCAGCTCCTCAATCTGGGCATCCGTCATTGCCCCCATCTCGGACGTCAAATCTGCCTGAGACATGGAGCCATAGCGGGCAACACCTGTTGCTGGTGCTTGATGGGTTTGGCCGAGCACCGAAGGGCTGGACGGGATAAAGTCAGCAGGCTTCTTGGCTTCCTTGCTGGGTGCCTTGGCTGGCGGTGGAGCAGTCTCCACTGCATCACCAAAGGCCAGCTTGGTGCGACGAGCGGCCTCTGCAAATCGCTCGTCCAGCGACTTGCCTTGCCACACAGGATCAACCTGGAGCTTTTCATCGACGATGATGGCGAAATCGAAGCGGTCTTGGTCCTTGTCCCGCCAATCAACCAGGTCAGGTACCGCCTGCAGCGCGGCCTGCACCGGATTGGTGGCTGGTTGAACCGGTTGTGCTGCTGGCTGTTCCAGTCGATGGATCTTGTTGGCCATCGCGGTCAGGGTCTTACCGATCTCCGGATAGTCCTGAGCCAGCTGCTCTACTTCCTTCAGGTCGAGCTGGTCCGGGTCGGCATCAGGGTTAATCCCGTGCTTCTCCAGCAGCGCTTGAAGCTTGTCCCGTTCGGCCTGAGCCTGCTGAGACTGGCCAAGCTGCTCACGCAGGGCCTTGTTCTCATTGCGAGCCTGCTCCAGCACGTCATACGGGATGGTGTGTTGACCGCTCTTGGCCAGGATCACCTTTTCAGGCGCCTTGGCCGCTTCACCTTCCTGCTCGGCGTTGGCCTCTTCAGTACCGGCTGCTACTTCAACCGCCGACGGCGCGGCTTCTACGTCCGTTTTCTCAGTAACAGTGCCATCAACCAGCTCAACATCGGGCGATTGCTCGATCTCCGCCAGCATGGCTTCCAGTTCTTCCAGGCTTTCAGTCCCGGTCAGGTTGTCGATGTTTGTATCCATGGTTGTCCTCGTGGGTTTTCAGTGGGTGGTATCGCTGCCCAAGCGGGGGATAGTTCTCGGGGAGAGCTCTCCCCGGCTGGGGCTGGGCACAAAAAAACCAGCTCGAGGCTGGTCTATAAAAAAGCCCGCGGGATGCGGGCAAAAGGTATAAGCACGGGAGTCAGTAGACTCATATCGAATAGTACAGGCTGGAGGATGTGCCGCTCTACTGTCATATTTCCCAAACAAAAAGGCCCAATCTCGAGAGACTGGGCCATGTTGAGGAAATCCTAACGCTACGAATTTAATTATGCAAGAGTTTCTATTTCCCACCTGCTTGTTGCTCACCCTCCACGCGGCCCTCAGGAATTGTCAGAGGAATTACTTGAGGCGCCTTGAGCTCTGTTACACTTTTTGTAGTTACTACCGGGCCTCCCACTCCCATGTTATTACCGTCAGATCGTTGCGTCACAGTGGTCTTAGCCTCAAGATTTGAGGCATATAAAAGCCATTTTTCTGCCAAGTTAGCTACGATCTGATCGTCCATACCATTCATTTGAAGTTGACAGAGATAGAACCCTCCAGCGATTAAAAAGGATGTTTTTTCTGTTGAAACATTAAGAGCCTGAGACAGTTTGATTGTTTCATTTTGAATCTTAACCATTTCCTCCGCTTTTTCCCTCGGCAGACCGGCTCTAATCAAGTTTGCGATAGAGTCATTAATGACAACATCATTCTTTGTTTGTTTATTTTCTGATGTTATTGCCAGTTGCATGCACATTTTCCGCCCTGCAGCAGGACTCACACCAGCTGAAAGATCACTATCCCACACAATGAGTGATGAACCATTTTTTTCTTGTATAGAGTATGTGCTACAACCAAATGAAAATAATGTAAGCAGCATACACAATAATAGTCTCATATAACCTCCTTGTTTATAGATGCCACACAAATGATAGGTTCAATTTTATTTAAAGGAGTGATCTCGCTCAAAGTTTGATGGTATCGATCTGCTGCTGAATAGTGTCCAGAAGCTGGGCCTGTATGGCCGCCTGCTCGCCCTGGATGGTCTGCTGCTCCGCCGCCAGCCGTTCCATTTCCTGCAACGTCTTGCCGGTCTGGGCCTGCTTGAGGGCATCCTCGAACCGGATAGAGTCAGTCAGCTTGGCGATGCGCAGGGCCTCCACTTGCCACTTGGCGGCTTTGCCTCCAACTCGGCCAACTTGGCCTGCATCTCGCGCATGGCCATCTCCTGCTCCATCTGTTGCTGCTGGGCCTGCTGCTCGGCGGCGGCACGCTCCTCGTCGGTCATCTCCTCTGGGTCCTTCTGGATGTTCAGCGCTTTGCGCACTCGCTCCACGAACTCAGCCTTGCGTGGCACATCCATCAGCTCAACCAGCAGGTCAAAGCAGGCACCTGCTGCCTCTGGCGGTAGTTGCGACATGGCCTGGG
>NZ_AQGQ01000134.1 GCF_000388115.1 Aeromonas molluscorum 848 | reverse complement strand
AGTCGACACCACGGCCAGTGGCGCGCCGACCGTGGTCATTGTGGATGATGCCAACAATGACCAGATGCTGACCAAGACCGAGATCGGCAACGATCAGATCCAGGTGCGGGCCGAGGTTAACCATGCTGACCTAGTTGCGGGTGGCAAGGTGACGCTGACCATCGATAATGGTGCCGTGAACAGCACGGTCCAGTTGGCATTGAAGGCTGATGGAACACTGCAATCGAGCAATGGCAAGGCGTATAGCTATCAAAACGGCACCATCAGTTGGACGGAGACCACTCCACCCAACGGGAAGTCATTGACGGTGACGGCGATTCAGACCGACCCTGCGGGTAACACCTCTCTGCCGGACAGTGACACTGCGATGATTCTGAACGAAGCCCCTGAAACTGCAGACAAACAGGCTAGTGGTTTGGAAGATGCTGCCAGCATTGCGATTCCCGCACTCTCTGGCAGCGACATTGACGGTAGCGTGGTGAGCTTCACCATCAATAGCCTGCCGACCAATGGCATCCTGTTGTTGGACGGTACTCCTGTCGCTGCAAACCAGAGTGTTCTGATTGCGGATGCCGGCAAACTGACCTTTGTACCGAGTGCCGACTGGAATGGTGACACAAGCTTCAGTTATGTGGCCGTGGACAATGAAGGGCTGGCCGACGCAACTCCTGCCACCGTGACCATCAAGGTAGAGGCGGTCAACGATCTGCCGACACTGGGGATTTCCAATGGTGCGATTGTGTCCGAAGAGGGCTTGCCCAACGGGATCATCGACACCAACGGCAACCCGGATACCACGGATGCCAAGAGCATGTCCGGTACCATTTCAGTGGGTGATGTGGACAGCAGCACGCTGACTGTGTCACTGGGTGGACCCGCAGGGCTCACATCCGGTGGCTCCGAAGTCAAATGGAGCTGGAATGAGGGCAGCAAGACGCTGGTTGGTTATACCGGCACTCTGGGAAGCGACGGCTACAAGGCGGTGGTCGAGGTCAAGCTCACTGCACCGAATGCCAGCGGCAAGGGTGATTGGGCCTATGATCTGACCCTCAAGGCGCCGCTCGACCATCCCGTCAAGGGCCAGGAGGATTCCCTGTCGTTCCAGTTGGACGTCAAGGTCTCCGATGGCAAGGGCACAACCACTGGCAAGCTGGATGTCACCGTTGAGGATGACGCGCCAGTCGCGGGTGATGCTGCTGCCGTCTCCGTTACCAAGACAAATATTCCAGATGTGTTGACCGGGGTATTTGATCTGACCAAGGTCAGTGGCAACAAGGCCCTGGTAGATTTGGCTGGCTTTACCATCACAGCCAAGGGGTTCACCTCTGCAACCAACCCAACTCTGATTGATGCCAGTGTCAATGGTTCCAATGCCGGGCTGGGGGTGTCCAGCGTGGCCGGGCCGTACCACAACATTGCCAACGAGATAGACTTCCGTCACTTCGCGAACGGAACCTCTACCTCCGAGCAGTTAATTGTGAAGCTGGATCCGGGCACGGTTGCCTATGGCGCCAACATCAAGTTCAGCCAGATGTTCGGTGGTGAGCTGGAAAGTGGCGTGGTCGAGTTCTACCGTGCTGGCGTGCTGATCGGTACCCAGACCTTCAGCTCCAATGCGACCAGCGGCGATTACGCCGAGAACTTCCAGGTACAGCAAGGCGGCTTCGACACCATGGTGATCAAGGCTACCAATAACGGCAACACCAATACCTCGGACAACAGCGACCTGACGGTGAAGAGCATAGAGTTCATCGGCTCCTCTACCGCCCAGGCTATTGCTTATGGTTCAGGCACGGTGACACCGCAGTGGGGGGCTGATGGCAAGGGCCATATGCAGTTGCTCGGCTCCAACGAGACCGGGCTGACCACGGCAACCGGCAAGCTGATCACCACCTCCATGGAATCGGCCAATACCTTGATAGGTAAAGCCAGCGATGGCTCCCTGGTGTTCCGTCTGGAATTTACCCCGGCCACCGGCAAGTGGGAGTTCTTCCAGTACCAGAACATGTCCAGACCGCTTGGGGATGGTGATATCGACTTCCAGATCAAGGTAGTGGATGCGGATGGTGATTCCAGCCTGGGATCCTTTGCAACCAAACCACTGGTGACGCCAGTCGTACAATCTGTCTCGAGCGGCAACGTGGAGGAAGGCGGCAATCTTTCCCATACGGTGACCTTGTCTGACCAGACCCATGAGGCGACCCAGTATGACTTCGCCATTCAGGGCAGCGGTGCCAATCCGGCATCCAGCTCTGATTGGGGAATTGCACAATTCAGCAATGGGGTGACCTACAACAGCGCCACAGGCAAGATCACTGTGCCGGCCGGGGTGTCCGGCTTTACCGTGACGCTGCCGACCGTGAACGATCGACTGGTTGAAACGACCGAGACGCTGACGGTGACCGTGGGTGGCCAGAACGGCACGGGCGCTATCTTCGACAACGACCGAGCCCCTGTGACCACAGGTGGACACGGTGTCGGGACGGAAGACAAGCCCCAGGTACTGACGTGGTCCCAGTTTGGTGCCAGCGATGATCAGGCCGCGTCCGATCTGAGCGTGCAGGTCAATACCTTGCCGCAAAATGGCACGCTGGAGTATCTCAATGCCGCGGGTCAGTGGATTGCCGTGAAGGCGGGGGATCTTATCTCCTACGCCGATATCGACACCGGCCACCTGCGCTTCGTGCCAGGTCTCAATGAATCCAGCACCAGTGCCGCCAATGGCAATGGTGCCACGACCGGCAACTTGAAGGGGGACTACGCCAGCTTCGGTTATCAGATCAGCGACGGTGCCAACCTCAGCAATGGCGGCAAGCTGGTGCTTGATGTGACGGCCGTGGCCGACAAGCCGGTGGTGGATATCAGCCTGACCGGTAATGGAATTCCGCTCTATCAGAGTTTCCCAAGCTCTGGGGTCAGCACTGATAAGTTCCAGTCCGGTAATATCAGTGGAGCTGCTTTCGGTGTGGGTGTACCCAGCTATGACACCAGCAGCGGCCAGGATCAGTTACTTGGTTCCGATAGCAAGAATGACTATCTGGTGAGTAGCAAAGGCGGTGGTGACCTGCTGTATGGCATGGGGGGGAATGATGTGCTGGTTGGCAGTGATTCCCTACAGGGAGATTCTCTCTATGGCGGTACAGGTAATGACATTCTGGTGGCCGGCCTTGGTAATGATGGCCTCTATGGTGATGTGGGCAATGATATCGCCGTGTTGCGTGGCAACCGCGCCGACTATGTGATCCAGAAGGGCCACGGTTACTCGGTCAACGATCGCTGGTTCGACTTTGCCGTTACGGAAAAGGGGGCAGGGGTCACCAAGGCGTTGCATGACATCGAGTATGTACAGTTCGACGATGGTATCTATACCATCAATCAGAACACGGGTGAGCTGACCTTGTTGCAGCCAACCGTGATCGATTATCCGGTCGAAATAAACGCCTCTCTGACCGATCGTGATGGTAGTGAGGTCTTTGACAGCCTGATGTTGAGCGGTATGCCGCAAGGCTCCCAGTTGTACAACGGCAGTCAGTTGCTCGGCACCGCCGATGCAGATGGCAAGTTGACTATCTTGGCGGGCAGTGGCCTGTGGAATACAAGCACTCTTGACGTGAAGTTGACTGGCTTGACTCTGCGAGTGCCTGGAACCCAGGCCGGTCTGATCGATCTCAGCGTCGAGGCGACGGCCAAGGAAGTACATACCGATCAGGTCAGTACCGCCACGGATCAGGACAGTGTGCGCCTGAGTTACTTCCAGGGCAGTGAGGGTGAGCCTGGCGATCAGACCCGTAACTACGGCGGCGAGCACAATATCGTGGTCGCCGATCTGGATGGCAGCGTGGTGTTGCCGGGTCAGAACTACAACATCGCCTTTATGGTCGACAGCTCGGGCAGTATCGGCTCCAGTGCCATGGCAACCATGAAAATCCAGCTGGCTCAGGTGTTTGCGACCCTCAAGGCCAGTGCAGGTACAGAAGGGGCTGGTAAGGTCAATCTTTTCCTGGTGGACTTTGACTCCCAAGCCAACAAGTCGATTAGTGTAGACCTGAAGGATCCCAAAGCCTTGACCAAGTTGCAGGCGGTTATTGACAGCATGGATGGCAGTTATTGGGATGGTGGTGCGACCAACTATGAGGATGCCCTCAAAACCACTTCTAACTGGTTTAACAGTGACACGGCCAAGAACAATACCAATGCGAAGAATCTGACCTATTTCATCACAGATGGCGCGCCAAACACCTACTACGGCTATGAAGAGACCAATCCGGTCGTGAATTCGAAGACAAATGAGCGCCTCGATTCGTTTGTTGACGTCAACAATTATGTTCAGGGAGAGGTCTTCTACGCCAATATAGGTGGCACCAATAGGGTGCTGATAGATTCCTATGGCAATGTTCAGAAGTGGTCGCAGAATAGCAATAACAATAAGTGGAGCCCGACATCCATCGGCACTTTGAAGGCGCAAGGGGATGGTACCTTCGAGATTTCCACCTCCTATGACAATAATTATTGGGCGTTGCAAAATGCACTGGCGGTGTTGCCACTCCTGCTTGCAAATAATGTCACCATGCAGGCCATCGGGATCGGCAGTAGTGTCTCCATCGATACCCTGAAGCTGTTTGACAGCGACCAGATAGTGCAGTCCAACGTGTCGGCCAACGAGCTGGCCAATGCCATTCTGGGTACCTCCATCAACAACCAGCCGGGCAGTGACCGGATCGATGGCGGTGCCGGTGACGATATCCTGTTCGGCGATGCGGTTCACTTCGCCGGTATCAACGGGGAAGGCTACGCGGCCATCAAGCAGTATGTAGCCGGTAAGTTGAGTGCAGGTTCGGTGACCGATGCCCAGGTTCATGACTACATCACGGACCATGCCGCCGACTTTGATCAGTCTTCTGTCAATGACAAGGCGGATGTACTGATTGGCGGTGAGGGCAACGATATCCTGTTCGGTCAGGGTGGCAACGATATTCTGGATGGCGGTGCCGGGAACGACATCCTGTTCGGTGGTACCGGTGACGATACCCTGCTGGGGGGACTGGGTGATGACCTACTTTACGGTGGTACCGGCAACGATACCCTGTATGGTGGCGTCGGCAACGACATCCTGAGCGGCGGTTTGGGCAATGACATCCTGGTGGGGGGGCTGGGCAACGACATCCTGAAAGGGGATGCGGGGGTCGATCTCTTCACCTGGCAGCAGGGGGATACCACGACAGGTTCCATCGCCAAGGATTACGTGGTCGACTTCTCCAAGGCGGAAGGGGACAAGCTGGATCTGCGCGATCTGCTGGATCATGATGGTTCTCACAATCAGAATGATCTGAAGGGTCTGCTCTCTGCTTTCCAGGACAGTGAAGGGGTGCACTTGCAGGTCAAGGAGGCCGCCAATAGCCAGGTGACTCAGGAGATAGTGCTGATGAATCACACCTTTGACACTCTGACTGGCAGTGCCGCTGCGACCGGGGCCCAGGTGATCGACTTCATGCTGAACAACCATATGCTGGAGATCGACAAATAAAGGTGTGATGACGCACCATCAAGTATCAAGACGGTGGCTCAGGCCACCGTTTTTTATGGTGCCAAGCAGGAAGATAGAGCGAGCAGCAGTGACTTGTACCTTGCATGGCAAGGAACAGCATCAGGTAGAAGGGGGCGGAAGGCAATATAGGAAGGCAATAGAAGAAAAATAGGAGGAGAGATCTCCTCCTAGCAAGGCGGCTGCTTAGAGAAGGGTTACGTTCTCAGCCTGCGGACCTTTCTGACCCTGAGTCACGGTGAACTGAACCTTCTGGCCTTCGGCCAGGGTCTTGAAACCAGTGCTCTGGATGGAGGAGAAGTGAACGAAAACGTCCGGGCCCTGGGATTGCTCGATGAAGCCGAAACCCTTGGTCTCGTTGAACCACTTGACTTGGCCGGTGCGAATGTCAGACATGTGTAAGTCCTATCTATAACAAAATGAAACTAACGCCTGGTACAGGCAGGGTTTGCCTAGAAGACAGGGGGAGGGCATGACTGACGTGTTTAACTGTCTCAGTCGTGCTCAACAATCCCTGTTTAAAGCAAAAATGATTGTACGTGAGCGCGGATCCTTGTCAATTTTCGACGATTCATTTTTTGAGCAAGGTAAAACTATTGGTCAATCAAGTTGCTCTTGGCAGGGATTTGCCATGAAAAAGGAGGCATCAAGCCTCCTTTCTGTGCAGATCGTTGAATGCTTTACTCCTTGAGAGCAAAACCTTCCCCCTGGCGATCGTAGCGGTAGAGTACCTGGAAGTCGTCCCGGATCTCGACACGCTGGATCCGTTGATCGTCTCCGACCAGGATATTGAGCGACTTGCCGGTTTGCATCCGGGTCAGTGGCCTGTCAGGTCCTTCAATGGCGATAAGGCGGCTCAACTCGACCCCAGGCAGCTGAAACTGGCGGAAGAGAGAGAACAGAGTCTCGCCCGCTTCAACCTTGTGCTGCAGCCATTTGCCACTGACCGGCTCGGGTTCGACGGCCGCTTTTGCCTGATTGTGCTGTTGACGCTGTTCATTCTGGGTTTGGACGGGGATGGCGACGGGCACGCTCAGCACCCCGGAAGGGGCGGCTTGTGGTGCGCTGGGCGCAGGCTCCCAGGCCAGCAGGATCAGCCAGACGGGCACCAGGATCAGCAATGCGATGCCGTGCTTGCGGGGCAGAAGGGTTTGCCACTTGCGCCCCTCACCCGTTTTGAGCCGGATGGCCTCCCGGTTTTTCAGTTGCCCCAGGGTCTGGCCAAGTTGCTGGCGCAGGGGCAAGCTGGCGGCGTTGATACGTTCAAGCAGGGATCCTTGAGACTCGTCTTTATGACGCTGTGTCCGTCTGTTATGGCCACGGGGGCGACGATCCGGGGTGGGCACGGCAGTTACCTCTCACTACAATTGCCTGCCATCAGGCAAATCAGGCGCCTATGGTAAACGGACTCGCCCCCGAGGGGGAGAGCCCGTGACAGGAAAATTATCAGCGCAGTCTGAATTGCCCCAGTAATTGCTGTAATCGTTCCGCTGCCTGACGCAATGCCTGGCTGGCATTGGCGGTCTCGGCTGCATCCTGGGCTATCTCGTTTGCCAGGGTGTTGGTCTGGGCCAGATTGCCAGAAACCGTCTCGGAGACAGAGCTTTGCTCCTCGGCGGCGGAGGCTATCTGGTAGGTCATGTCATTGATGGTGGCGATGGCCTGATAGATGCTGCCAAGGGCGGCCTCTGCGAGGTCGGCCTCGGTCACGGCCTGCTGCGTCAATTGCTGGCTCAGGCTGATGGCAGAAACGGCATTGGTCGAGCTGTGACGTATCTTCTCGAGCAGCTCCTGAGTGTTTTGTACGGCTTGTTGAGTGTTGCGGGCCAGTTGGCGCACCTCATCGGCCACCACGGCGAAACCACGGCCCTGATCCCCGGCCCGGGCGGCTTCGATGGCCGCATTGAGCGCCAGCAGGTTGGTCTGATCGGCGATGTTCTGAATGACGGTAAGAATGCTGGTGATCTGTTCGCTATCGCGGGCCAGCCCCTCGACGACCTCGGCCCCTTTGCCCGCCTCTGCCGCTACCTTGTGCATCGACTGGATCACTTGCTGGAAGCGCACCTTGCCCTCATCGGCAGCGCTCTGGGCCTGCTTGGCGGAGTCGGCAGTGTTGTTGGCATGGGTAGCCACTTCCTGACTGACATAAGACATCTCCTGGACCGCGGTCAGCATCTGCTCCATCTCCGCCTGGTGAGATTGCAGGTTGCGATCCGTCTGGCCCGCGATGCGGTCGGTATCGCCAGCATGGCGGTTCACCTCGCTGGCGGTACCGAGTACATCGCCGAGCAACCCTTGCAGCTTGTCGATGAAGCGGTTGATGCCCTTGGCCAGATCGCCCAATTCATCCACTGAGTGAGCCTGGAGTCGCTTGGTCAGATCCCCTTCTCCGTCAGCAATGTCATCCACCAGGCTGACCATCTGCCGAATTGGACCCGTGATGCTGCGAGCGATAAACAGCATGGCGGCCAGGGCCAAGACCAGTACCAGCAGGGCACTTATCAGCTGCTGGCTCATGGCGGCACGGTTCAAGTCGTTGAGCTGAGCTTCGAGTTGATCGGCGCGGGCCAGCACCACCTGATAGGGCAGGGTGACGATGATGGCCCAGTTGCGGTGCATGCCAGGTACCTGAATGGGGACAGAGATTCTGAATGCATCGTTGAGTTCCTGGCGCTGCACCTCTGGTTTGAGGTATTGGCGCCACTCCTGACCGAGCCGTTGTGTGGCCGAGCCGCCGAGCAGGGCCGCATCGCCGCTGGTACCTGTGATGACGCCGGCGGCGCTGACGATCAGTGTCTCACCCTTGCCGTCATAGATGTTGTCATTGAGGCGCCTGGCTTGCTGGTTGATGGAATCGACCGCCAGATCCAGTGCCGCAATCCCCTTGAACTTGCCATCCACCAGTATGGGCGTGGTAATAGTGCTTACCAGTACCTGCTGGCCGTTGATGTCGACCTTGAAGGGATCGATGAGGCAGGATTGCCCCTGCTGTTTTGGGCAGGCGTAGTAGTCGTTGGCCGGGTTGCCAAAGTCATCCGTGTCGCTTTTCTCGATGGAGAGCAGCAGGTCTGAACCTATGGTTGAACCATCGCGATAGAAGTAGGGCACGAAGCGGCCCTGACCATCGCTGCCCATCTCGCCCTGGCCTGCGAAAGAGGCATCCTCTCCCTCAAAACCATTGGGTTCGAAGCCTGCGAAGGCGCCATAAAGTTGCGGCTCAAGGGCCAGCTGGGCTTTTAGCAGATCATTGACCTGCTGGCGGTTGAGGCTGAGCTTTCCTTCCTGTTGCAGCGTCAGGACGCTGGCCATCTGTTGGGTATAGGAGAGCCCCTTCTGCAGTAGCTGGGTGATGGCGGCCGCCTCGGCGCGGGCTTCGGCACTCACCTTTTGCCAAGCCTCTTCTTGCAGGGCCTCGCGACTGGAGCTGACGGTCAGTTGCTGTGTCTGGCGACCCGAATACTGGGTCTGCAGGATGAGGATCACCAGAGCCAGGGTCATGGCTATCCCGGCCATCACCAGGATGCGATGGGAAATAGAACGAAACTGCATAGCGCTTCCCTTGTAGTGGGGTAAAGTTGGTTGAAATATCGGCTTGGTAGGTGAAATCTCCAGCTGTGGTTAACAGTAGAGCCGAAAGTAGCGAAAAATTTTGCGATCCCCCTCATATCCGTGGCGGAAGGGATTCACTCTTGCCCAGATCCCGGTCCAGATTTACCCATTCAGGGCTTTGAACGTGCACTGGCCGATTTTTCCACCCGGTTGCAGGGGCTAACTGTTCAGGTTGTCCCTCTTGGAGAGCGGCGATCAATGTCCGGTTTTCCCATCCGGGGGTGGGAGTGCTAAAATGCGACGGTTTTTTTAACGAATTGGCCCAAGGCCCTCTACACAAGGCTTAAAGATGAAAGTCAAAACCCGTTTTGCGCCCAGCCCGACCGGTTTCCTGCATGTCGGCGGTGCCCGTACCGCACTCTATTCCTGGTTGTTTGCAAAGAGCCAGGGTGGCGAGTTCGTGTTGCGTATCGAGGATACCGATCTGGAACGTTCCACTCAGGAGGCGATCGACGCCATCATTGAGGGCATGGAGTGGCTGGAGCTGAACTGGGATGAGGGCCCCTACTATCAGACCAAGCGTTTCGATCGCTACAACGGCATCATCGATGAAATGCTTGCCGATGGGCGCGCCTACAAGTGCTACTGCTCCCGTGAGCGGCTGGATGCGCTGCGCGAAGGCCAGATGGCCAGCGGCGAGAAGCCCCGCTATGACGGCAAGTGCCGGGATGCCGCCCACGATCATCCGGCCGATGCGCCGCACGTCATCCGCTTCCGCAACCCGACCGAAGGCTCAGTGGTGTTCGATGACCACGTGCGTGGCCGCATCGAGTTCGCCAACACCGAGCTCGACGATCTGATCATCCGCCGTACCGATGGCGCGCCGACCTACAACTTCTGCGTAGTGGTCGATGACTGGGACATGGAGATCACCCACGTGGTGCGTGGTGAAGACCACATCAACAACACCCCGCGCCAGATCAACATCTACAAGGCACTGAACGCACCGGTACCTGAGTTTGCCCACGTCTCCATGATCCTGGGTGACGACGGTGCCAAGCTCTCCAAGCGCCACGGCGCTGTCTCCGTCATGCAGTACCGCGACGACGGCTACCTGCCGGAAGCGCTGCTGAACTATCTGGTGCGTCTGGGCTGGTCCCATGGCGATCAGGAGATCTTCACCCTGGACGAGATGATCAAGCTGTTCAGCCTGGATGCCATCTCCAAGTCCGCCTCCGCATTCAACACCGACAAGCTGCTGTGGCTGAACAATCACTACATGCGCAGCCTGGATCCGGCCTATGTGGCCAAGCATCTGGCCTGGCACATGGAAAACCAGAAGATTGACACCAGCAAGGGCCCATCACTGCCAGAAGTTGTTACGCTGCTGGCCGAGCGCTGCAACACCCTGGTAGAGATGGCCGCCCAGAGCCGCTATCTGTTCGAAGATTTTGAGGCCATCGACGAAGCCGCTGCCAAGAAGCACCTGCGCGGCGTGGCTGCCGAGCCGCTCACTCTGGCCAAGGCCAAGCTGGCTGCGCTGGATAGCTGGACCACCGAGGCGCTGCACGAGCTGATTGAAGCGACTGCCGCCGAGCTGGGTCAGGGCATGGGCAAGGTCGGCATGCCGCTGCGCGTCGCGGTGACCGGTCTGGGTCAGTCCCCGGGTATCGACGCCGTGATGGCGTTGGTCGGCAAGGAGCGAGTACTTGCCCGTATCGACCGCGCCCTGGCGTACATCGCAGCACGCATGGCCGCCGAATAAGGTGACAGGTGGCGGCCGACATCATCGCCTCCCACTGACAATAAAGGGCTCCCGCGAGGGGGCCCTTGTTGTGTGTATACAAGACGAATTTGTGACCAAAAACAGCAAGATAGCGATAGGATTGCTGGTAAAAACAGCTAACTGTCCGAATTTTGACTAAACGCGCCAGTCGGCGTTATTTTTGGGTTGACAGCAAAGCGGTCGATGCCTATCATGCGCCTCCGTTGCCGGAGATAACTTCGTCAGCGCCGAGGTGAGTTGGGGTTATAGCTCAGCTGGGAGAGCGCTTGCATGGCATGCAAGAGGTCCGCGGTTCGATCCCGCGTAGCTCCACCAAATTCTTCTCGGACAATCTGGAATCAAA
>NZ_AQGQ01000133.1 GCF_000388115.1 Aeromonas molluscorum 848 | reverse complement strand
TGCCGTGGACAATCCCGGCAGGGCGGCCGCCAGGCGTCTGGTGCGATAAATTCAGCGGATCGCCGGGTAAGCGATCTTCGCCAGGTTGCGACAATTCAAGACGCTTCGAGAGTGTTCGATGCCATGGCGGGCCGGCCCCTTTTTACGGGGCCTCTTGGCCAGATAACCGGGCCTGATTGGACCTGTAGCTGAGCTGTCTCATCTCGTGGCGCAAACCACCCAGGTAAGGGGGGCGAGCGGATGCACCTTGCTCCCGGCACACATCGCCCTACACTGGCAGATATTCATTCGTCATCGAAAGTGAGTCTGTCATGAAAAAACTGCTGCTCTGTCTCTCCCTCAGTCTGATCACCCTGGGTGCCCAGGCGGGAGTCATCAATCCGGATTGTACCCCTGAGAAGGCGGTCAAGGGTGCGGCCATGAAGGCCACGGTCGGGGTTGGCGGGCGCTGCTCCGTCGCTGAAACGGCCAAGGACTCTGTCGGTCTGGATGACAAGAAAGGCAAGGTCTCCGATGCCAAGGACTCGGTCTCTGACTCCAGGAACAAGGTCGGCAACGTCGTCGACAACCCCGCCAAGGCGGCGAGCAAGGCCGTGATCAAATAAGCATTAGCGCGAGCCAAGATGTCGATGAAAGGGAGCCAAGGCTCCCTTTTGCTGGTCTTGGCAAAGGGAGACCGCTGGTGGAGAGCGCCTCTGCGTCGCATTGGGGGATGATAAAAAGGGGAGCCGTTGGCTCCCCTTTCTGTTTGCAAGGTGTGACGGGCGCGATTTATTGCAGCTCCGCCTCTTCGTATTCTCGCAGCGGCGCCTGGGAGAGCTTGATGCGCAGCACCAGGTAGACCAGGCCCAGGGCAGCCCAGATGAGGCCAAGGTAGAGGGAGCTCAGCTCCAGGTTGATCCAGAGCAAGCCTATGGTGGCCGCGCCGCACAGGGGCAGCAGCAGGAAGCAGACGTTGTCCTTGAGGGTCTTGTTACGCTGTTCGCGCACATAGAACTGGGCGATCACCGACAGATTGACGAAGGTGAAGGCGACCAGGGCGCCGAAGTTGACCAGCGCCAGGGCGATGTCCAGATCGAAGGAGACGGCGGAGAGCGCCAGGGCGCCGACCAGCAGCACGTTGATGGCCGGGGTACGCCAGGTGGGATGCACGTAGCTAAATACCTTCTCGGGCAGGACGCCATCGCGCCCCATCACGTAGAGGATCCGCGACACGCCAGCGTGAGCCGCCATGCCGGAGGCCAGTACGGCGACCGTGGTGCTGACCAGCACTATGCTCTGGAACAGTTTGCCACCGACGTAGAGGGCGATCTCCGGCAGCACGGCATCGGGCTCCTTGAAGCGGCTGATGTCCGGGAAGTAGAGCTGCAGGAAGTAGGAGACCAGCACGAAGATGATGCCGCCAATGAGGGCGGTCAGCAAGATGGCGCGAGGGATCACCTTGCCGGCGTTGGGGGTCTCTTCACTGAGCGAACTCAGGCCATCGAAGCCCAGGAATGAGAAACAGAGAATGGTGGCGCCGGTAAAGAGCGGCAGCAGGGCGGTGTGATCCGAGTAGAAGGGACGACTGCTCAGCACTGTGCCTTCCCCCTCGCCGAAGTAGACGGCATGGGCCATCAGGGCGAGGAACACCAGTATGATGGCAACCTGCACCAGCACGATCAGGCCATTGAAGTTGGCCACCAGATTGATGCCGCGCAGGTTGAGCATGGTCATCACGCTCACCAGTCCGAAGATAAAGATCCAGGGTTCGACCCCGGGGAACATGGCGGTCAGGTAAATCTTGGCCAGCAGCATGTTGATCATCGGCATGAACATGTAATCGAGCAGGGACGACCAGCCCACCATGAAGCCCACGTAGGGATGGAAGGTCTTCTGGGTGTAGGTATAGGCCGACCCGGCAGAGGGATACTTGCGAACCAGATGGCCGTAGCTGATGGCGGTGAACAGGATCCCGGCCAGCGCCAGCAGGTAGGAGGTGGCAACATGGCCGCTGGTGATGTCGGAGACCATGGCGAAGGTGTCGAACACCGCCATGGGGGTCAGGTAGGCGAGGCCGATGACCACGACTTGCCACAGCTTGAGGGTTTTTTTGAGGCGAACCGGTGCATCAGACATCAGCGAACCTCCTGCATTGCCGCCAGGGCATGGTCATGGCGAGACGCCAGGGGACTGAACAGACGCACACTCGATGGAGTGGTGCAGAGGTCGTTGGCAATCGCGTTGCCAAGGCTGACTCCGGCGAGCGGAGACGAAGTATAAGAGAGCCCCATCTTGTTCCTCATAGCGGCATAAATCATGGGTGGGTTCGCGCCATCTATGAGTGCGACCCCGGATATCATTTCCGGGAAAAGGCCCGGCCTCGGTTTGGTGGTAAACAACAAAATGAAAATAACCGACTTGGCAACCAAGTCGGTTATTTTAGCGGCGCGCATTTTGCCCCAGATGGACGGGGATGACAACCCATGGCAGTGCGGTATGGTGCAAATATTTGGTGCAAGTTCAGGGGCTTGTTCCGGGGTAAACACTCAGCCCGGGCACTGGGCCCGGGCTGAGGTGGTCGGTCGCGGCACCCGGCCTAGGCGAGGGCTGCGGCCAGCGCCTGCTCCAGGGCGTCCAGTCCTTCGTCGATCAGCGCCGGGGCGGCGGTGAGGGGGGCCAGGAAGCGAATGACGTTGGCGCGCACCCCGCAAGAGAGCAGCACCAGTCCCCGCTTGCCCGCCTCTGTCACCAGGCGTTTGGTGAGCTCGGGATCGGGCTGGCCGGCATCGCGCCCCTTGACCAGCTCCATGGCCACCATGGCCCCAGGGCCGCGGATATCGCCGATGCAGTCGAACCGCTCGGCCAGTCGGTGCAGCCGCGTCTTGAGCTGCTCCCCCTGGGCCAGGGCCCGTTGGTTGAGCTGCTCTTGCTCGATGACTTCCAGTACCGCCAGCGCGGCGGCGCAGGCGATGGGAGATCCCGCATAGGTGCCGCCGAGGCCCCCCGGCTTGGCGGCGTTCATCACCTCTGCCTTGCCCACCACGGCGGAGAGCGGGAAACCCCCCGCCAGGCTCTTGGCGAGCGTCATGATGTCGGGCTCGATGCCGCTGTATTCGGTGGCGAAGGTCTTGCCGGTACGACAGAAACCGCTCTGGATCTCGTCGCAGATGAGCAGGATGCCGTGTTGATCGCATACCCGGCGCAAGGCTTGCATGAAGCTGGGGGAGGCTGGGTAGAAGCCCCCCTCACCCTGCACCGGCTCTATGATGATGGCGGCGACCCGGCCCGGCTCTATGTCGGCGCTGAAGCAGAGGTCGAGCGCCCCCAAGGCATCGGCCTCACTCACGCCCAGATAATCGGCCGGGAAGGGCAGGTGATAGACCTCCCCCGGCAGGGGGCCGAATCCTGTCTTGTAGGGCACCACTTTGCCGGTGAGCGCCATGCCCATCATGGTACGGCCATGGAAGCCGCCCTTGAAGGCGATGGTGCCGCTGCGACCGGTATGGGCGCGGGCTATCTTGATGGCATTTTCCACCGCTTCGGCACCGGTGGAGAGAAACAGGGTACGCTTGGGGGTTGATCCCGGTACCAGGGCATTGAGTTTCTCGGCAAGCTCGATGTAGCCGGGGTAGGGCGTGACCTGGAAGCAGGTGTGGCTGAATTTTTCCAGTTGCTCGCGTACCGCGGCCACCACCTTGGGATGGTTGTGGCCGGTGTTGAGCACGGCGATACCCGAGGCAAAGTCGATGTAGCGGTTGCCCTCCACATCCCACAGTTCGGCATTCTGTGCCTTGTCGATAAAGACTGGCATCAGGGTACCAACGCCGTTGACCACGGCGGCTTCGCGACGTGCCTGCCAGGATTGATTGCTCATCTTGATTCTCCCATCAGGGGCTAGCCCCTCACTGTATGTTGATGAGTCGGCAGTCTGGCTGCCGCTCCCCATCCTTAGGTTGTCTCATCTCATGGCACTGCTGGTCCGGCGTGCCATCTGTGTGAATAAATCACCTATTATATTGTTTTATTATGCAATGGAGCCGAAGCAGAGATATTTGGTTTCCAGATACTCATCGAGTCCTTCGGCAGCGCCTTCCCGGCCCAGGCCTGACTCCTTGATGCCGCCAAAGGGCGCCAACTCGGTAGAGATGATCCCTTCGTTGATGCCCACCATGCCGTATTCGAGGCGCTCGGCGACTCGCCATACCCGGGCGATGTCGCGACCATAGAAGTAGGCGGCCAGCCCATAAGGGGTGTCGTTGGCGATGGCGATGGCCTCGGCTTCGGTCTCAAAGCGCACCAGCGGGGCGACGGGTCCGAAGATCTCCTCTTGCAGTATGGGGTTGTCGGCCTGGACGTTGGTCAATATGGTCGGGCTGTAGAAGAGGGGGCCGGCAACGTGGGCCTCGCCACCGACCAGCACGCGGGCACCGGCAGCCTGAGCCTGTTCCACCAGGGTGGCGACCTTGTCGGCGGCGGCCTGGTTGATGAGGGGGCCAATCTGGCTGCCTTCGCCAAGGCCATCGCCAACCTTGAAGGCGCGCACCGCGGCGGCCAGCTTCTCGGCGAAGGCGTCATAGACGCTGGCCTGCACCAGAATGCGGTTGGCGCAGACGCAGGTCTGGCCCGCATTGCGGTACTTGGAAGCCAGGGCCCCGGTCACGGCGGCGTCCAAGTCCGCATCGTCGAACACGATAAAGGGGGCGTTGCCGCCCAGCTCAAGGGAGACGCGCTTCATGGTGTCGGCGCATTGGCGCATCAAGAGCTTGCCGATGCGGGTTGAACCTGTGAAGGAGAGTTTGCGCACCAGAGGATTGGCACAGAGCTCATCCCCTATGATGGCGGCCTGATGGGAGGTGACTACGTTGATCACCCCGCCGGGATGCCGGCCTGCTCGGCCAGTGCTGCCAGGGCCAGGGCGCACAGGGGCGTCTCGGCGGCGGGCTTGATGACGATAGTGCAACCGGCGGCCAGGGCTGGGCCTGCCTTGCGGGTGATCATGGCGATGGGGAAGTTCCAGGGGGTGATGGCGGCAACAACCCCGACCGGCTGCTTGATGGTGGCCAGTCGCCTGTCACTACTGAAGCCCGGTATGGTGCGGCCGTAGGCGCGCTTGCCCTCTTCTGCGAACCACTGGATAAAGCTGGCGCCGTAGGCGACCTCCCCCTTGGCCTCGGCGAGGGGCTTGCCCTGCTCCCGGGTCATCAGCCGCGCCAGGGCATCCTGCTCCGCCATGATGAGCTCATACCAGCGCATCAGTTTGGCGCTGCGCTCCTTGGCGGTGAGTGCCGCCCAGGCAGGCTGAGCGGCATGGGCTGCCTCTATGGCGGCCTGGGTATCGGCGCCATCCATGTCCGGCACCAGGGTGATGAGTTCGCCGGTGGCCGGGTTGGTCACCTCAAACTGGCGACCGCTATGGGCCTGGCACCAGCGACCATCTATATAGGCAAGGGAGTGAGTCTGGGGTTCGAGCTGCGCTGTCTGTGACATGGGGGCCTCGGCGGTAGATTCAGGGCGTTCGGGATGAGATCACAGGAAATAACCCAGGACGCAACTGTATAGAATAATAAGCACTGGATGACCATAATGGTCGCGGTTTTGTTTTTCAAGTGTTAAATGCGGTTGCCCACAGCGATGTTGGCGTGCTAGAAGTGGTGTTATAGAGAGGTTTTTGGTTATGGGTGTGCAAAATAATGAACGGGTGGCGCTGTCCGCCCGACTCGCAGCCACTGCGTTTTTGTCCCCAAAAAGAGGCCAGGCAAGGCCTCATTTTCAGCCATTATTGAGCGCAATCGTGTGAGGATAGAGGGATCATGACCGAACATGTGAAGAGTTACTACGCCGCCAGTGCCAATACCCATGCGCCTTTCCCCAGTCTCGATGAACAACTGGAGTGTGATGTTTGCATCATAGGCGCCGGGTATACCGGTCTCTCCAGTGCCCTGCATCTGGTTGAGAAGGGTTATTCGGTGGTGGTGCTGGAGGCGGCCAGAGTCGGTTTTGGCGCCAGCGGTCGCAACGGCGGCCAGATAGTCAACTCCTACAGCCGCGATATCGACAACATAGAGGCGAGTTGTCCGCCGGATCAGGCCAAGTTGCTGGGCAGCATGCTGTTCGAGGGCGGTGACATCATTCGCGAGCGCATCAAGCGCTACGACATTCAATGTGACTTGCAGCAAGGAGGCGTCTTTGCCGCCGATACCGAGCGGCAGCTGCACGAGCTCAAGGCCCAGCAGCGGCGTTGGCAGAAGTGGGGCAACGATCAGCTTGAGTTGCTGGATAAAGAGGGGATCCGTCAGGTGGTGGGTAGCGATCGCTACGTCGGTGGCCTGCTCGACAAGCGGGGTGGCCATATCCATCCCCTCAACCTGGCGCTGGGGGAGGCCGAGGCCATCCGCAGCCAGGGGGGGCGCATCTTCGAGCAATCCGCCGTGACCAGCATAGAGCCCGGGCAACCGGCGCTGGTGCGTACCGCCAAGGGGGCTGTCAAGGCGCGCTTCGTGGTGGTCGCGGGCAATGCCTATCTGGGGAATCTGGTGCCTGAGCTAGCGGGCAAGAGCATGCCCTGCGGTACCCAGGTGATCGCCACCGAACCGCTTGGGGAAGAGCGGGCCCGGCAACTGCTGCCGCAGAATTACTGCATGGAAGATTGCAACTACCTGCTCGATTACTACCGCACCACAGGCGACCACCGGCTGCTCTACGGCGGCGGTGTCGTCTATGGCGCCCGGGATCCCGCCGACATCGAGCGGCTGATCATCCCCAAGATGCTCAAGACCTTCCCGCAACTGGCCGACGTCAAAGTGGAATACACCTGGACCGGCAACTTCTTGCTGACCATGTTGCGTCTGCCGCAGTTTGGCCGCATCGGCCACAACATCTATTACATGCAGGGCTACAGCGGCCACGGCGTCACTTGTACCCATCTGGCGGGCAAGCTGCTGGCCGAAGCCTTGAGCGGCCAGGCAGAACGCTTTGATGCGTTCGCAAAGCTCCCTCACTACCCCTTCCCGGGGGGGCGTCTGTTCCGTATTCCCTTCACCGCCGCCGGCGCCGCCTGGTACAGCCTGCGGGATCGGCTGGGGGTGTGATCACGGGGCTCTCGGCGCGCCAACACCAAGGCCACCTCAGGGTGGCCTTGGTGTTTCAGGGTTATTTTCGCGGGCTGCGTGACCCATCAATCAAGGGCCTTGGCTGTCACATAAGAACAACACCGCCTCTGGGCGGCGTTGCTTGTGACGCAAGAAAGCTGGCGGTTACTGCGCCAGGCATTTGAGCTGCTGGCCGCTGGGGGGGTTGTGCCAGTCGATGGGACCGTGGGTGAAACGGTATTGCAGGCGGGGTAGTACGACGTCCAACCATTCATGGCGAAAGTAGTCGTAGCCCTCATCCCAGTCTGGGTCATTGGCCCAACCGGTCTGCAGCAGATGGAGGCGGGTACCCTGGTCTTCAGGCACGAAGCGCAGGCTGACCTGGGTCTTCTGCTGGCGTACATGGGGCAGATGGGGGGGGAAATTCCAGCTGAAACTGAGCAGGTCATGGGGCATGACGGCCATGACCCGGCAACCCTCGCTGCCCCGTTCACCATGGGGGCGTCGGGGCGAAAATAGATCTCGAACGGGCCATTGGGTTCGGCCACCATCAGACATTCAGGGGCGAGAAAGCTGCGCAGCCCGCTCTCCGTAGTCCAGGCATGCCAGACATCATCTAGGTGGGCGGGAATAAAGATGTTACCTTCAAGTTGCTTGTTATCCATGGTCGGCAAACCTCACACATCCGTAGGCGGGACCCGGGCAGTATAGCCCCTCATCTGTTCAAATTAACAGCAGCTCGCCTGCTTGTGAACCGGTTCCTGTCACCCATCTGGGGTAAGCTGATAGCCAATAGCGTGCTCGAGCCGGGCCATGCAAGGGAGAAAGGTTGATGATCAGAGCCATGACTGAAGCGGATGTGGCACCATTATCCCGTCTGTTTCAAAAAGGACGTCGCCAGACGTTTCATTGGGTAGATCCTTCGCAATTTGCGTTGGAAGATTTTACCGAGCAGATCAGCGGCGAGCAGATCTGGGTCGCAGAGCAGGGGGGCACTCCCTGCGGTTTCATCGCCATCTGGGCGCCAGACAGTTTCGTTCATCATCTCTATGTTTCCGCCGATTGGCATGGTCAGGGGATGGGGCGTGCCCTGCTGGAGAAGGCACTGGCCGAGTTGCCCAGACCCGCTTCCCTCAAGGTGGCCATCAATAATACCGCCGCCATTGCCTTCTATCGGCGTCTCGGCTGGGAGCCGACCGAGGAGACGGGATTGTGCGAGGTCACCGGGCCCTGGCGCAGGCTCTGCCTCTATTGATCCATACGGGTCGGTGAGCTCATCGGCCATCCATGGTTTCAACAATGAAGAAGGGCTGCCCTGAGGCAGCCCTTCTCTTATCTTGATGGAGCCAATGAGCTGGCCCCTGGGGGAGCTCAGAGCGTTTCACCGTTGCTCTTTATCACCCCTTGGTACCAGTGGAAGCTCTGCTTCTTGCTGCGCGCCTGACTGCCGCTGCCATCGTCGTGCTTGTCCACATAGATGAAGCCGTAGCGTTTGCGATACTCCCCCGTGGTGAAGGAGACGCAATCGATGCAGCCCCAGGGGGTGTAGCCCATCAGTTCGACCCCGTCCTCAATCACCGCTTTCTTCATCTGCGCGATGTGGGCGCTGAGGTATTCAATGCGGTAGTCATCTTGTACCTCACCGCTTTCACCCGGCTTATCCAGGGCGCCGAAGCCATTCTCGACGATGAACAGGGGCTTGTTGTAGCGCTCATAGAGAATATTGAGGCTGTAACGCAGACCGACCGGATCTATCTGCCAGCCCCAATCCGATGCCTTGAGGTGCGGGTTGGGCACCCCGCCCTCGAAGCCTGACAGCGCGGTGCCACTGCCCTGGTGGTGGGCGCGTACCGCATTGCTCATGTAGTAGCTCAGGCCGATGTAATCGACGCAGCCCTCTCGCAGTATCTGTTCGTCACCGGGCTCCATGGCTATCTGGTAACCCTTGCGCTGCCACTCCTTGCGGATATAGTTCGGATAGGCGCCACGCACATGGACGTCGCTGAACAGAAAGCGCTCGCGCATCGCTTCCTGGGCATACATCACATCGTCCGGATGGCAGGAGTAGGGATAGAGGGGCACCATGGCTATCATGCAGCCAATCTGGAAGGCGGGATTGATCTCATGGCCAAGCTTGACCACCTGGGCACTGGCCACAAACTGGTGGTGCAGTACCTGATACATGCACTCTTCCGGATTGGGTTCCTGGTTGTAGATAACGCCAGAGCAGCAGTAGCCAAACAGAGGGGATCGCCAGTTACGCTGGTTGTTGATCTCGTTGAAGGTCATCCAGTATTTGACCTTGTGCTGATAGCGGCGCAGTACCGTCTCGCTAAAGCGCACGAAGAACTCGACCAGCTTGCGATGCTTCCAACCACCGTACTCCTTGACCAGGTGCCAGGGCATCTCGAAGTGGGAGAGGGTAATGACAGGCTCTATGCCATGCTTGAGCAGCTCATCGAACAGGTCGTCATAAAATTGCAGGCCCTGCTCGTTGGGAACCAGCTCATCGCCCTTGGGGAAGATGCGCGACCAAGCGATGGAGGTGCGAAAGCACTTGAAGCCCATCTCGGCCAGCAGGGCTATGTCCTGCTTGTAGTGGTGATAAAAATCCACCGCCTCATGGTTGCCATAGTGATAGCCGGGCAGTATGCCGTCGGTGATGACCCTGTCGACCCCATGAGCACCACTCGATAGCACGTCGACTATGCTGGGTCCTTTGCCGCCCTGATCCCAGGCCCCTTCCACCTGATGGGCCGCCACTGCGCCGCCCCACAGAAAGTCTTTTGGTAATCCTTGCTGTTTCATTGGCTTCTCTCTCATCAAGGCCCGAATAAGGGCATGGCATGGTTGTTCCTCGCCGAACTATCGGTAAGAGCCCCATGATTGGGCGCGGTTCTGGGCGAGGTGCGATGGCTGATGGTAGCAAAGCAAATAACAAAGTCACGATATAACGAAATAGGTCATCAGTGATTTGTCACAATGAAAAAACAAGCTGTTTTAGGCGGGTGAATTGGTCGTCAAACGGCGGCCTATGGTCTCAAGGATATAAACGACGGGAACTTGAGTTGTAATATTGTGGTTCTGGCCGATGAGGAGTTGTGGCATATGGTAAGAGAGGTTAAAGTCTGCCAGTTTGGCAAGAGAACAGGTTTCACTATTAGTGATGCTGATTATTTTGCATTTGTGAAAATTGAATTTTTGCGCCAACTTTAACATGTCCGGTGTTTCCCCCGAGACAGAGAGAATAATGGCGACCGCCTTGTTGAAGGTGTCAGTGCTAATAGGGTAATAAGGGTCATCGATATGGTTGCTGAACTTGCCGATGTTGGAGAAGAATCTGGCGCCATATTTTCCGAGGGAGCCCGAGGTGCCGACCCCGACAAAGAGCACTCGCTCGGCATCTGAGATAAGGGCGGCGGCCTGGTCGATCAGCATCTCGAACTCGGGGTTGTTGATGCTCTTGAAGAAACTCATCAACTCATTGACCCCGAAGCGGGTAACTGAGCCAGTGTCTTGCTCCAAAGAGAGCTTGAAGCGGATCCTGAACTCGGAGAAACCGCTGCAGCCTAGCTTCTTGCAAAAGCGCAGCACTGTGGTGGTCGAGACCCCGGCAGCCTCTGCCAGCTCACGGATCCGCATATAGGGGACCTGTTCCCTGTGCTTGATGACGTAGTGATACACCATCAGCTCCAGCTCGTTGAAGGTGGAGAGGGAGACATGATTGAACATGATGAAAACCGCCGAGTCGCTATCAGGAAAACCAAGATTTTGCATGATGACAACCCTGATGCCCCTTGTAAATCTTAACCTGCGTCCCCTGGTTGGGCGACGTTAAGGCGGCGTCAGGTGCCATCAAGCCTATCTCTTCCCGCTGTGCACAGTGATCAGTATTGAATCATGGGTAGGCAGCCATGTATTTACATGCAGCCACTGGATTGACGATATATGTTTATGGCGGTTTGTGTGTTTTTCCTATCAGGGGAGGGGGCTTGGTTTTTTTATATTTCCTGTGATTGAAAATGTATTCAAAAGATAATGGTTTGGTTATTTCTATTTGTTGTCGCTCTGACTAGGGGGTATTAAGTGCTTGAACTGTTTTTTAGCTTGATATTGGCGCATCACTTCTTCACCGATATTGATGGTGCGGACAGACGATGACAAGGCGAGCATATATGACTCAAACCAACGGTCTCCGGGCTAGGG
>NZ_AQGQ01000132.1 GCF_000388115.1 Aeromonas molluscorum 848 | reverse complement strand
CCAGCATGGTATCGAGCGCCATGTCGACGGGGATATTGACTACCAGCCCCATGGCTCCCTCGGGACTGTGCTCGCACAGGTAGACGAGGGCGCGCTCGAAATAGGGATCCTTGAGGCTCGGCATGGCGAGCAGAAAATGATTTTGCAGTGTTTGCATGGGTCAAATAGTGCAAGGCCGGGGTATTTGGGCCAATTATGGCAGCTAGGGCGGGCGGGCAAAACCGCTTTTTTAGTGGGCGGGCTCGGAGCTGACCATCTGACAAGCCCGATGGGCGTCGTGCACGAGGGGGCAGCGTTTGAGGGATTGTCGCTGAAAGCCCGAAATGGCCCACTATCTTGGCGTTGCCGCACGTTGCGACCTCAGGTTTTGACAGGGGGATGAAAAACGAGGGAGCGGGTTGCCCCACTCCCTCGTTGTCTTTTCAGTCTCTGCTATCAGCGGGTCAGACGGCGCTCGATGGCATCCATCAGCATGCCGGTGATGGAGACGTCAAAGGCGGCCTCTATCTCACGGATGCAGGTCGGGCTGGTGACGTTAATCTCGGTCAGTCGATCGCCGATGATGTCGAGGCCCACAAAAATGAGACCCTTCTCTTTCAGGGTGGGGCCGACCGCGCGAGCGATGGCCCAGTCTGCCTCGCTCAAGGGGCGCGCCTCGCCGCGGCCGCCGGCCGCCAGGTTGCCACGGGTCTCCCCTTGGGCCGGGATGCGTGCCAGGCAGTAAGGCACGGGCTCCCCATCGACCACCAGCACCCGCTTGTCGCCCTGCTTGATGGCGGGCAGATAAGTCTGTGCCATGCAGTACTGCTCCCCGTGAGCAGTGAGAGTCTCGATGATGACCCCAACGTTGGCGTCATCTTCCTTCATGCGGAAGATGGAGGCGCCACCCATGCCGTCCAGAGGCTTCAGGATCACGTCTTTGTGCTCGGCGTGGAAGGCGCGCAGCTTGTCGGATCTACGAGTGACGAGGGTGGTGGGGGTATGCTCGGCAAACCAGGCGGTGTAGAGCTTCTCGTTGGCATCGCGCAGGCTCTGGGGCTTGTTGACGATGAGGCTGCCCTCATCTTCGGCCCGCTCCAGCATGTAGGTGGCGTAGATGAATTCGGTGTCGAACGGGGGATCCTTGCGCATCAGTATCACATCGAGCTCGCTGAGCGGCTGATCGACCACCTCACCCAGTTCATACCACTTGGCCGGGTTCTGCTCCACGGTGAGCGGGCGCATGGTACCAAAGGCGCGGCCGGCTTCCATGTAGAGATCGGCCATCTCCAGATAGAAAAGCTCATAGCCACGACGCTGGGCTTCCAGCAGCATGGCAAAACTGGAGTCTTTCTTGATGTTGATGGTCGAGATGGGGTCCATCACGATGCCAAGTTTGATGGTCATCCGGAATTCCTTCTGTGGCTCGATTGGTTGTTAGGGTCGATGAGCAAAGCCTGATCGACCCTCGGTATGTCAGGCGAGATTGCTGAAACAGCCACTGCCGCCCCATGGACTGGCAGGGGTTCTGTTATCTCAAGCTAAGTCGCCGAATCGGCACTGCAGTGCCGTGATGACGGTCAGGGCCGCAGTCTCGGTGCGCAGCACCCGAGGGCCTAACAGCATCTCCTTGAAATCATGGGTCACTGTGCGCGCTATCTCATCACTGGACAAGCCCCCCTCGGGACCTATCAACAGCCGTACCCCATGCTCAGGCACCGGCAGTGTGCTGATGCTGTACTCGGCGCGCGGGTGCAGGTTGAGCTTGAGCTCAAGGGTCTGCTCCGCCAGCCAGTCGTCCAGCTCCATGGGCATGCGAACCATAGGCACGGTGTTGCGGCCGCACTGCTCGCAGGCACTGATCACCACCTTCTGCCACTGCTCTCGTTTCTTCTCGAGGCGATCGGCGGGCAGTTTGACGCCGCAGCGCTCGGAGAAGAGCGGGGTGATGCAGGTGACGCCAAGCTCCACCGATTTCTGGATGGTGAAGTCCATCTTGTCGCCACGGCTGATCACCTGACCCAGGTGAATGGCCAGGGGCGACTCGACCGAGAGGGTCTGGGCACTCTCAATATTCACCTCGACCGACTTTTTGCCGACGTGGGTGATGAGGGCTTGATACTGCTGGCCATCGCCGTTGAACAGCTCCAGGGCCTGACCGGCTTGCATACGCAGTACCCGGCCGATGTGATTGGCACCGTCTTCCGACAGGGCGAGGGTCTGGCCGACGCCCAAAGGCATGGGTTCATAGATACGTGGAATGCGCATGGCTAAGTGTCTGTCTCTTGGCTGGCTCAAGGAGCGGGATGGCTCTCATCCCGCTCCTGTCAGGGGGCAAGGCGGCGCCTGCTGCCTTACATGGTGTCATTGGCACTGCTTTTCAATGAAGGGATTGGTGTTGCCCTGCAGCTTGCCGATGCGGCGATTTCGCTCGCACTCCCAGCTATCTGCCGGATACTGCCTGTCCCACGCTTCGAACAGTTTACGCTGTTGCGCGGCCAGACGCAGCCCGTGTTGTTTGCTCATATAGAGGTAGGCGCGGGCTATCTGACCCCGTACCGGCCCCTTGGGCGGCTGCACCCGGCGCGCCTTGAAATCCACCAGCATCTGGCATTGGCCATACTGGCTCGGCTTGCCATTCCAGTCGGAGAAGCGATAGTTGGCGCGATCGCCATTCACCTCGCCGATGGCGGGGAAGAGGTTGTGCATATCCCCCTCCATCTGGTTGAACTCGTCGCTCTTGCCGCAGTTTTTGCGGCCTCCCTCCTGCCAGCACTGCAGCTGATGGCCGAACTCCCAGGCGGGCACCACATGCTCCCACTCGATGCGGGCGGCGCGCTTGGCCTGTTTGCGTGGCTCATAGCCACAGCTGGCCAGATCCGGGCTCATCTGCTTGCCCTGATAGTCGATGTCGCAGCCGCAGTAGAAGCTGGTGGGATGGGATTGATAGAGGCGATTGAGATCCTGCTTGGCGGCGCGAAATGTCTGGGCTTGCAGCGGCAGGGCCATGAAAAGGGCAAGCAGGATGAACGAGGCGAAACGAGACATGAGGTTCCTTAAGGGATACGGAGACTGAGGTTGGCGGCGCACCCAGGCATGGGGGGCAGTATTTGATTCAGGGGCGAGTGAGCACCTGCTTACAGCGTCGGCAATGATAATTGGCCTCCCCACGGGTCACCTTGTTATGGCGGCGGATGGAGAGCTGATGTTGCTGACAGGCACAGGCGTAGGTCACGCTCGGCTGGGCGAGCACGGCGAGATCGAAGCTGTGGGTGGTTCTGGGTTCCAGATTGAACACTTCTCGCATCACTGATTGCCACTGGCGGCCGTGGGGCAGCACTCGCGCCTTGCCTCGGCCAGCGCCCCACAGGGCATGCACCAGCAAGTGCGCCACCTCGTGGGGCACCACCTCATCGAGGAAAGCCTGCTGATTGGCGGCAAACAACGCCGGGTTGAAGCGCAGCTCCCAGGTCTGCAGGCGCGCGGCTCCCGCCGCCCGGCCACGCATATTGCAATGGATCTGCGGGCGCGGGAATTGGCGAGCGAGTGTCTGTTCGGCCTGACTGAAACAGAGCTGGACCCGTTCGGTCAGGATCTGCTGCATCTGGGGGAGAGTGAGTGCTGACATGGTCGATTGAAGGCTGTTCATGCAGGTGAGCGAAAGGGGGCAGTCTACCTCTTGCTCATGCTGACGAAAAGCAGGCAAGGGGCCTGTTCACCCGGATCCTGGTGTAACCGACCACAGAGAATGAAAAAACCGGGAGAAGCCGAAAACATGTGGGATCTCGTGGGATAAACTCAAGGCTGGCAAGGGTTAGAGGGGGAACGAGAGGTGCAAGGTGCGGGCGGCGCCAAAATGAAAGATCACGGACGATTATCGGAGGCCGTGCGCTGAAAATGAAAACAGGCTGGCCGCCTGTTTTTCATTTGTGTTACAGCTAGTGGTTTAAATCCTGGTTTAAGCGACTGTCTGTAGCACGACCAGTTAAAAAAAATCGTGGCCGGCCCAGACCACCTTGCCGATCACGGCCAAGCTATCCAATTGGCTGGCAGGGACGACCTGCAGCGGGTAATCATCGCGGTTATCACTGATGATGGTGATACCGCCATCGAAGTTTTTCTGCAGCCGTTTGGCGTAGAGCTCCTCTCCAAGGCGCAGCACGAAGATGGATCCATCTTCGATCTGGTTCTTGCTGATATCGACCAAGATGGAGTCGCCGGAGTGAATGGTGGGTTCCATGCTGTCGCCCTTGGCAAACACGACCACCAGGTTATCTGGGGTCAACTTGCGAAACGTGAGCCACTTGCGGCGAAAGGCCAGCTTGCGTTTCACCTCATGATCATCATTAAACGCACCATGCCCGGCACTGACGGTGATGTGGTAACCATCAATCAGCGCGTACTCCTCATCAAACTCATCACGTCGCGCCATCAGCTCAGCATCTATCTCAGGATGCTTGGGGCCTTGGCCGGTTGCCAGCCACTCCAGATTGACATTGAACACTCGTGCGATACGCAGCGCCTTGTCGATGGTGGGTAATGAATTGAACGGAGGAAAGTACTTACGCATCCCCGACTCACTCATCCCCGCCAGTTCGGCTAATGCCTTGTAACTCAGGTTTCCCCTCAGCTCATCCAGACGATCGCTCAATGTATCCATTCCCGTCGTCAGAAAAGATACCTCAGCGTCTTTTTGTACTGATTGTGGTTTTTCGTCATAACGCTCTGACATGCAAGGGATTCTCGGCTAGTGGCTGGTCCTAGTTACTCAACATACAAAAAATTCCACACAAAAAGACTTGTCAATCTTTTTGGGGTGATCAATCATTCATATGTGACGCATTGCGACATAAAATCATTCTTTTATGAATGATAAAGATACGCACTGCGACACTTGATGATACCGAAACGGGGTGAGTATGTCAGGGAAAACACCAGAGTGGATCAGGGCTGAGCTCATAAAGTGCGGATATTCCCAAGCAGCTTGGGCTCGCGCTAACGGGCTACACCCCAGGGCAGTACAGCGCTGTATCAAACACTATGCGCCGGCCAAAGGGATTAGCCCAAAACGTCGGGAAAGTCGCGCCATCATGGCTCTGCTCTCAAAGTCACTAGGTATCGACCTGTTGTGGGGTGACCAATGAGCACCTGGCATACAGCACAGGCATTAGCCGGATTGGTAGGGATGCCCACTTATCCCGATGGGGTGCGTAAAAAGGCAGAGCGAGAAGATTGGCAAAGTCGTAAACGTGAGAAAGGCAAAGGCGCCGAGTACCACATCAGTTCACTGCCCGCAGAAACCCGTCGCCATCTGGCAGAGCAAGCCGTGGCCCAGCAGGGTCAAGCCGTGTCCGACCACGCAGCCGGTGGCAAGGCCATGGCCAAGTTGCTGGCGCGTGACGTGCCAGTCAAACCGAATGCGGGCCGCAAGCTGCTGAGTCTGGGGGAGACAGCTCGCAAGAAGGTGGATGCCAGGCTGCTGATCCTGCAGGCTGCCGATATCTTCCTAGCGCCCTATCAGGCCTGCCAGCAAGGGGAGGTGGGTCGCCGCGCCTTTATCGAGGCGTACCACACCCGCAGCCTGTTACTTCCTGCCAGCGTCTATGACCGGCAAAAACCGTTCAGCCTCATTACCTTGCGCCGTTGGCAGAGTGCGCTGGCTGATGAAGGCCCCGCAGCCTTGGCTGGCAACTACCAGAGGGAGCGACCATCGACCGTGGCGCAAAGCCCGGATCTGGCCCAGTTTCTCATCGCGCTGGTCACCGCCAAACCTCATCTTGCCAATAAATGGGGAGCACTGCATGAGCTGGCGACCCAATACAGCGAGATGAACCGGCTCGGGTGGCACATTCCCAGCCAATCCTCCTTGCGCCGCTGGTTGGTCAAGTGGCTGAGCGACAACAAGGTGGCCTTTACCTATGCCACCAACCCCGACGCCTACAACAACAAGTACCGCACCGCCATCGAGGAGATGTACCCCTGGATGAGCCAGCCCAACGACGTGTGGGAGTTCGACAGCACCCCCGTCGATGCCATGTTGGTGGATGGCCGTTACAGCATCATCGCGGTGATCGACGTATTCAGCCGCCGGGTGCGGCTGCTGGTAGCCAAGACCTCATCGAGTGAAGGGATTTGCCTGTTACTGCGCAAGACCCTGCTGGCCTGGGGCACCCTCAACGACCACGGCGTGATGCGCACCGATAACGGCTCTGATTACGTGAGTCAGCGAGTCATGTCCATCTGCACCCTGCTTGGCATGAACGTCAGCCGCTCCAACGCCTATTCCGGGTGGGAGAAACCGCACATAGAGCGCTTCTTCCGCACCATGAGCCACGGCCTCATCGAACTGCTCCCCTCCTATATTGGGCACTGCGTGGCAGACAGATCCGTTATTGAGGCTCGCAAGAGCTTTGCCCAACGGCTGGAGGAAAAGCGCAAGCCAGATGCGGAGAAAGAACTGTTCGAGCTGGCCATGACTGCTGCCGAGTTGCAAACCCTGCTCGATGACTGGCTGGAGGCCTGCTACCACAACCGCAAGCACAGCTCTCTGGGTATGAGCCCCAATGAAAAATATGGCCACGCCCGCTATCAGCGCCGTGCCATCGGTGACGAGTCTGCGCTGGATCTGCTGCTCAACCATATCGGCGAGGCCACCGTCTCCAAAGGCTTTATTAAGGCAGGCGGCCTTAAATACAGCGCGCCAGAGTTGCTTGAAAACACCTGGAAGAGCCAGCGGGTCAGCGTGTTCCTCGACCCGTGCGACGTGGGCCGCGCCATCTTGTACCGCACCGGCGACTGGAATGAGCGGATCGAGGCCGTGAACATCGAACTGCTCGGCAACGGCGTCAGCCCGGATGCCTTTCGCGCCGCCAAAAAAGCGGACGCCAAGGTGTTGGCCAGTTTTCGCCGCGAGATGCGCAGTCTTGCCAAGACCTTTGGCATCGATGACCTGCACCAGGACGTGGTGCGCCACTTCGTCGAGCAAGCGCGCGATACCTTGCAGTTCCGCCATCCTGATCAGCCCCTTGATAACGCAGCCCTAGCGGCCCTCAGCGGTGTCGTCGGTCAGGCAACAGAACAGCGTTTTACCGATTCTGAGCGAGAGGGGTTGGCTCGCCGTCGTGAACAGGATCGTCAGTTGATGCGTCAACAGGAAGAACGCAAGGCCAAGCTGTTGCGCAGCGAAGAAGAGCAGGCATGGCACCTGTCCCGCAAGGCGTTGACCGAGGCGCTGACGAACAAGGAATCAACCTGGCTGGAGCAGTACCGGAAAGACTACTACCTGGTCGCAAGAAGGATCGATTTCACCTTACGCAAAGAGCAAGAGGCCAAGGCTCAAGGTCAGTGACATACGCCCCAGAGCAACCGGCTGATCAGCAATGTAATGAACGTCGCCATTCATTTAACAGGAGTTCAAACCATGAAAAAACGTGTAGTTCCCGTCAAAAACGTGACCCGTACCGAGACGCTGTTCCACAACCTCAACAGCCGCTCTCAGGTGGTGCCTGGTATCGGTCTGGTGCATGGCCAGAGCGGGTTTGGCAAGACCACCACCATGACCTGGTTGTTTAACCAGGATGGGGTCAATGCCATTTACATACGCTGTTATGCCACTGACACCCCCGGCAGTGTGCTGGAGCGCATCGTCCGTGAGCTGGGGATGGTGCCCCGCTATCCCATGCAGCGCATGGTGGATGATGTCATCGAACGGATGCGGGCCGAAGAACTGACTCTGTTTGTGGATGAGTGCGACTACGTAGTCGGCTCCAACCGCATCATGGATAGCTTTCGCGACATCTATGACGGCACCGATCAGCCGGTGATCCTCATTGGTATGGATCAGATCGCCAAACGCATCAGTCACCGCAAACAGCTATTTAACCGTATCTCCGATTGGATCGAGTTCCAGCCCGCCGATCTGGCTGACGTGGGGATGTTTGCCGACCACTTGCTTGAGGCAGACATCTTGCTGGAGGAAGACTTGCTCAACGCTATTTGCAAACGTGCCCACGGTGAAGTGCGGCGGATCCTGACTGCGCTGGAAAAGGTGGAATCACTTGCTTTAGCCAATGAAATGGCCGTGGTCAGCCTGGCCGACCTAAAAGGTCGTGAAGCCGACCTGTTCCTGGATTTCAACGGCAAGGGACGCCTTGGATGATGTGAGATGGCAGGGTACGGGATCCAGTCGTTGTCTCGAAATGGATATTTGAGGGGATTGTTGAATGTCTCAGAGCACAACCAATAAAAGAGCCGCAGCCTGGGGTCATATCGCGATCAATGACCGTTTTACGGTCAGCGATATTGCCACGGCCATCGCAGAGCCAACTGAAAAGGGACGAGAGATTGTTAAGGAGTTCGAAAAACGGGGCGTGATCGAGCAGGTCGCCGGAATCGGTGTGGCTGGTCGTCCCAAGGTGTATGCCCGCATTGAAGGGCAAGAGCCGGTACTGGGACGTGGCCATTGTGGAGAAGGGCGAGTGGTACGGCGTCAGAGCCGGAAAACCAAACAGCAGAAGATGTGGAACGCGATGAAGATGCACAAACACTTCACTCGCCTCGATCTGCAGATGACCGCCGAGGTGACTGATAGTCATGCCAAGTCTTACCTTAGCGCGCTCCACAAGACCGGTTATGTGCGCTTTCTGGTCAAGGTGAATGCTGGGCAAAAGAGTAAGGGGCGGCTGAGTCGCTACAGCCTGCTACGGAATACCGGTCAATGGGCCCCTTTGATACGCAAGACGGGGGTATGGGATCAGAACGAACAGAGGTTCTACCCGTTTGAGCCAACAGGAGGAGTTGAGTCATGAGTAACCCCAATGCGCTGCCAGAGTGGTTAGTAGCCTTGCAGCAGGCAGTGAAAAGCAGCTCATTGGCTGTCGTCGCGCAGCGCCTCGGGGTTTCCCGAACCATGGTGAGCCAAGTGTGTAACCAAAAATACCCAGGGGATCTGGTGCGAGTGAAGCGGCTGGTGGAGGGGGCCTATCTCGCTTCCACTCTGATCTGTCCGATCTTGGGCGAGATACGTCAAGACCAGTGCCTGGCACATCAGGGTCGCAGCAATGTCAGCAGCAACCCGCTCTATATCCAGGTTTACAAGGCGTGTCGCAGTGGGTGTCCCCATAGCCGTATACCGGAAGAGAAGCAGCTCAAGCGCCCTATCCGGTTAAGAACTGAGGGTGAAACAGTTGAGCTGTACCACGCAGGCAGAGTGATCAGCCGACTGACCTTCCAGGCTGCCGGTGACGAGCAAGTGTTGGTAAAGCTGCTCAGCAATGAGCTGGAGCATCTGGCCATGCGCCTGAACCAACTGCTGAAGAAACAGGGCGAGGGTAAGTGAGCAGGATTCATCGGCTGCTCGGCAAAGAAGAGGGGAAGTAACGGTTTTAGGCCAAGTTGGGCTTGATGTAGGTGGTGGGCCCAGTGATTGAGATCACAAGGAGAACGGGATGAACAAGAATCTGCAAAAAACGGCAGACCAGCTGCAGCAGTGGCTGACGGCGAAAGGCTATGAAGTACGCACCAGCCAGATCTGCCATACCCCGCTGCTGGCGGTGACGGGGCCACTGCCCAGCGAGATGAAAGCGCGTGCCGTGTTGAGCCGCGAGTGTCTGGCGGGCGTGGTGCGGGAGGTTGCCTTGGTGCGCTTTGGTGGCTGCGTGCTGCATTGGCGCCAGTAAGGAGACGGAAATGGTCAAGATCCAGATCGACATAGAGGACGAAGACCTGGCCAAGGTGGTGCTGCGCCAGTTACCCAAGTTCCTCGACTTTTGCGGCGCGACTCACCAGGAAGAACAGGCGAGCGCATCAGCCCCGGATCAGGCGGCCTATGTGGGCCATCAGATGCCTGGCAGTAACAAGATCCACTAAGGAGAAGCCCATGCAAGAAGCACAGACCGCCAGCACAACCCCGATGCGTCAGAACGCCCAGGGGCACTGGGTACCGGAAAACCTGATTGCCCCGGCGGACAAGCTGCGCGACGAGGTGGTGATGGCCATCATAGCGGCCGCCCGTGAAGAACGCTCCCGCTTGGCTGCGTTCAAAATAAACGCCATGCAGCAGATCGCCGACTTTGTAGACCTCTCCGCCGAGCAGTACGGCGTGGCCTGGGGCGGCACCAAGGGCAACGTCACCCTGCTCAGTTTTGATGGCCGTTACAAGCTGATCCGGGCTGTGGGTGAGCACCGCAAATTTGATGAACGGATCCAGGCGGCCAAGACGCTGATCGACCAGTGCATCGCGCGCTGGAGCGATGGTGCCGACGCCAAGCTGCGGGCGCTGGTTGACCATGCGTTTCGGGTCTCCAAGGCGGGCCATATTGACGTCAATCAGGTGCTCTCCTTGCGTCAGCTCAACATCGAAGACGCCGACTGGGAGCAGGCCATGCAAGCGATCGCCGACGCCATTCAGGTGACCGGCACCAGTCAATATCTGCGGCTCTACGAGCGGGACGGCCAGGGCCGTTACATCCAGATGAGCCTGGATCTGGCCAAGTTGTAGGGAGGGAATGCGATGGAAAACGTAAAAGCTCTGTTGAACACCAGTGTGGCCGATGCCAAGAGCTCTCTGGAATGTCAGCTACGCAGCAATCCGCATCTTGCCCTGAGCGATGCGCAGCTCGCTTTGGACTTCATGGATTCGCAAGATGCCACCGGAGCGGCGCACAAGTCCCGCCGAGCCATGTTGCTCACTATTGTCAACAAGGCGAGAAAAGAACTATCCCACTAAGCGAAACGGGGGCTTGCCCCCGTCTATCCAGCGTGGTGGCTGGTTACTGATGAGCAACCGAACGATCTGGGCCCAGGTCTTCACCGCCTCGATAAAGGAGCACGGCGATGACCAAAACAGAGATGGATATTCGGCTTACCAAGATTTTCAGCGCGGCAGCCATTGCACAGGCGGCCCCTGATAAACGAGCTGTGTGCAAACAGCTCAAGCAGTTTGATAAAGAGGCGCGGGCTCGTGGCTTTCATGCGCTGGCCGGAGAAGCCTGCCAGATGCGCTGGCAACTGGTGGCAGAGCTGCAGCGGGATAGGGCTGTCGCGGGGGAGGTCAGTCATGGCCATGTCTAACTGGCCGCAACTGCTGGCCTATGTGATGAAGTTCGGCCCCCTGAGTCAACAGCAGGCAGAGCAGTGGCTCGATAGCCGTTGCCCTCAGTGGCGCAGCGGGCCGGACGTGATGGCGGCAGGACAAATCTGGACGGCAAAGGCAGGAGGGAAAGGTGAGCGCAATCAAGAGCAATAAGCCAAGCAGTGACCGCACCCGCCGGATCCGGCTGGTCCAGGTAGGCAGGCGTACCCTGGGGCTCGATGAGGAGACCTAT
>NZ_AQGQ01000131.1 GCF_000388115.1 Aeromonas molluscorum 848 | reverse complement strand
GGCAGCTATTTGATACCCTGGATTTGGCGATGAACGCAGCGCTTCAGGGTTTTGGTCTCTCCCTTGGGGATCCCACCATAGTGGCAGAGGAGTTGGAGACAGGTGCGCTGGTAGCCCCCTTTGCCCCCATCCTCAGCACGGATCATGAATATGCCCTGCTGGCTCGCCCCGACAGCCAGCAGCCCGGTGTGCGTCAGGTCTATCAGTGGCTACAGGGGGGGCCTCCTCACCCCTGACATTTTTCGTCGAGCGCGCTTTACAGACGCCAAAAATACTGTATAAAATCACAGTATCAACATGAGAGGTGCTTATGCGTCTGGAAATCATCATCGACAGGAAAAAACAGGTCTCCCCCGATACCATGGCCGCCCTGGAGCAAGAGTTGCTCAAACAGTTGGGCCGTCGCTTCCCCGATATCCAGGTGCGGGTGGCAGGGGGCAGCAACATGGCGCTCAACATCACTCGGGCCAGCAAGGAAGATAAAGTGCTGGTGGAAGAGCTGGTACAGGAAGTGTGGGAAAACGCCGAGAGCTGGCTGCCGGAAACAAGCGCGGCCTGATAGGCCTCGCCGTCTCGGATGAAGCATGGCGCTGCTTGGGCGCTGATGTTCCCGGTGCCTCGTTATTCGTGCGTTGCGGGTAGGGAGACCTAGAGGCCGGCCCACCGCTTGAGGCTATGCTCCTGCACCCGGCGGTTTGCCTGCAGTATGTCACCCTGAGCCTTGAGGCTCCTGAGTACGGCTGGCAGGGCGGCATCTACCTCTGCTTGGGTCATGCCGGGAGTCAAGGCCGGGTGGTAAGCCATCTTGAGCAGTAGATAATCGAGCCCGGTCAGGAAGCTGTCGGTGCTGCGGTCATTGAAAATGGAGGGGAAGACGGCATCCGAGTCATTGGGCAGCCCCATGACCTGGGTTAACTCTTCCGCCACACAATCGAGAAAGCGTCCCTGGTCGCGACTGGCATCGACCGGGATGATGATGCTGGCCCGGCGGATGGCGCCTTCCTGGTCGGTGACATAGTTGGCGATGCACAAGCCATCGGCCAAGGCGGCCTGGATCGAAGGGCTTTGCCCCATCAACTGTTTGGCCCAGCGCGTCACCTGCGAGCGACGGGTCATTACCAGGGTGAGGTTGGCTTTGGCCGGATCCTGGACCAGCGTCACGCTGTGACCCGTGATATGACTCAGGTGCGCTGCCTGGATTTTCACCACGTCAGCTTGCAGCGGTTTGTCGCCGACTTCGTTGACAAGCCGGATCCGCACCGGCTGGCGCCAGCGGTTGAAGTGATCCTGCCCCTTATCCTGATACTCCCGTTTGAGTGCCACCTGATGAAAACTCTCCACCAGATAGGCATCCTGTTGCCAGCGCTCCAGGGCCTGGGCACTGTGCAGGGCAAGCAGTAGCAGCAGGCCGCTCAGATATTTCACTGGGTTCCCTTCTCCAGATCCCGCCAGGTGAGCCAGAGCCGCAGATCAAATTCCAACTGGTGATAATCGGGCTCCATGTGCTGGCAGAGCTGGTAGAAGGCCTTGTTGTGATCCTTCTCCTTAATATGTGCCAGCTCATGCACCACGATCATCTTGAGAAAGGCAGGGGGAGCGGCCTTGAACAGGGCCGCGATGCGGATCTCGTTCTTGGCTTTGAGCTTGTTGCCTTGCACTCGGCTGACATAGGTGTGCAGACCCAGGGCGTCCTTGATCACGTTGATCTTGCCATCGAAGATCACCTTGGCCAGGGGCGCTGAACTGCGGAGGTAACGGTTCTTGAGATCCATGGTATAGGCGAGCAGGGCCTTGTCATTCTGGATGCTGTGGCTGTCGGGGTAGCGTTTGGCGAGAAAATCGCCAAGCTTGCCGCCCTCGATCAGCTGCAACACCTGGGCCTTGAGGGACTCGGGATAACCGCCGAGATAGGTCAGTGCCGTCATGGAACTCCTGTCGGGTCAATGGGACAGATAAAAAGGACGCTCATTGTAGCCAATGAGCGTCCTTTTTTATATCCGGGCCTGTCAATCTCAACCAGCGTCGCCATTGGGGGCTCTTTGGTCGCTGGTGACGGTTCCCATCCGATCTCGTCATCGACTCAGTGGCGACGATAGAGACCGGGATCCACCTCGCTGTAGTGCGCTTGCAGATAGTGGTAGAAAGCCTGAGTGGAAGGCGAGGATGCAGGTTTGAGCCCCTCCGCCAGTTTCTCTGGCTTGGCAATGATGAACTTGGGCTGCTGGCGCCGCAGATCCTGAAGCACACGCTCGCGCACGTCATAGGGCGGGTTGACGTTGCTGAAGAAGAGATAGGCAGATGCGGGCTGGCGATCCGTCCAGAGGTAATACTGAGGTTGAATGGCATCGACCCAAATCTTGTCCTGAGGGGTGGTCTCGGCCAGGATACGATCGACTCGCACTTGAGCGGCGGCATTGAAGGGGCGCCCCTTCTGGGTGCCCTCCCAGGCGTTGTTGATCATCAGGGCCAGCATGGCCAGGCTGGCTATCCAGGGGGTGGCGGAGCGCACATCCCAGGCCCGCCACAGGGGGAGCAGGATCAGCACGGGCAGGGCCCACAGCAGGCTGGCACCCAGCACTTCGCTTACCCTGTCCAGGCTCCACTCCTTGTTGCTCCAGCCAAACACCAGTTGCTGGGCCAACAGCCAGCTGGCGGTGAGTACCACCAGCGAGATGCAGAACAGACCCATCAGATCGCTCTGACGCTCGCTGCGATCGAGCAGGCAAGCAAGCGGCAGCAGCCCCAGTTGCAGATAGAGCACATCATAGTGATCAAACACATGACCCGAGACCGAGTTGGCAATCAGGGTGAACAGCACGCCGAACAGGGTGGCGAACAAGGCGGGCAGATGCCACTCCTGACGTCGGCTCAGCATCAGCAACACGAAGGCGGGCAGCAGCATGATGAGGCCGGTACGCAGCAGGCCAACCGCGCCTACGTAGATGGAGAAGCCGTTGCCATAGCTGCCTTCGAAGAAGATGTCGAAGGCGTAGTATTTGAATTCGGCCAGCAGCTGATGTTGCTGAAAATAGCCATAGAGGGGGGCGCCGATCAGTGCCAGTCCAAACAGGCTGGAGAGCAGCAACAGCAGGGCATCACGCCACTGCTCGCGCAGACACCAGCAGAGGAACAGGGTCAGGTACCAGGCTCCCCAGAGGGCTCCGTTGTTGGCACGCATCCAGGCGACGATGGCAAAGGTGAGCCCGGCCACCAGGGCTGGCCACCAGCGAAACTCCTTGTCCAGCAGCAGGGTGATGAAGGCCCACTGAGCGATCAGTGCCAGGTGGAATGTCCAATCTTCCGTCATGTTGCCGTAGTAGTAACGGGTGCCATAGAGCGCCAACACCGCCAGCATGGCGCCCAGCCTGGCCTGAAATGAGAGACCGAGCTGGTTGAAGGCCTGCCAGCTTGCCAGCAGGCCGAGCCAGCACAGGGCCAGCTCCAGTAGCCAGATACCGCGAAAGCCGTCCAGCTGGTAGCCAAGGGCATCCAGGGCGAAGATCATGGGCCCCTTGATGTCTATCATGTCGCGATAGAGTATCCCCCCCTCGGCCCACATCTTGCCCATCACGGCAAAGAGCGAGGCATCGAAGCCCGGGGCCATGTCGTAAAACAGGGGGTTGCGCAGGCAGAACAGGCAGGCGATGAGCCCGGTCAGCAGGACAGCAAGGGGCTGCAGCGGCGGGTTGTTGCGCGAAGAAGAGAAACGAATGAAGTGATTCATGAGGCCTGGATCCTTTGCCTGAGCATGCGAAAGCGGGCCTATCTTGCCGAGCCCGCGCCCCCGATGCAATGGGGGCGCGGGCCGGAAGGAAAATAATCCCGCTTACCGGGCCACTCTTAGGGATTCTCGAACTAAAAACAGCCACTTATCACAGGTTAGTGTGCGTTTGGCTCCGCGCCAGTCGCTCGCCTTCTGGTCGATCCCCTGTGAGTCAGCTCAATCGGGCACAGCGCCAGCCCGGTAGTGGATCAGCGGCGCCGGGGCTGGCAGCTCCGGGTGCTGGCGTGCCCAGCGAATGAACGCATCGGCCAGGGTAATGCCCAGCTCCTGGTTATGCTGGGTCAGGGTGCGGGCGAGCGCCGTATATCCCTCCTTGCCAGACGCCGTGTAGGCGCTTGATACGCCACGATAGACGCTATTGGCTTCCACCGGTTGCCAGTGGCCGGGGGCGGCCTCCCATTCCAGCTGGCGGATGCGCTCGCCCTTGGGCAGCGCGGCCAGATAGTGGAAGCGGATCCCGGCGGTGTAGGGGAAGCTGCCGCTGCCATTGCCGACCAGGCCATTGTCGGTTGCGTTGTCGATGGCACCTTCCAGCGCCTCCGCCAGCTCATGACCGTGCACCCGGTAGAGGGTGAGTGGGATGGCGAAGGGCAACAGTTGACCGGCGATGTCGGCCTCGGTGAGCGGGCCTTGCTCGAGGGAGCAACGCACGCCGCCGCCGTTGTGGAGCGCGAAATCGACCTGCCCGACCTGCTCGCGAGCCCCGGACAGCATGGCCGCGGCAACCAGCGGTGCGACCTGGCTGCCATGGGGCAGCTTGGCATCGGGGATCCGTTGATGCAGCAATGGTTGGCCCAGCCGGGTGACCACCTTGGCTGCCATCTCTTCGAGGGCGGGGCGGTAGCGGCGCGCCATGTGATCTTCGATAAGCGCGTCCGGCTCACAGAAGGTCAGGTTGGCTGGCACCTGGCCCTGATAAGGCCAGGGTTGCCAGGGCAACCACTCTATCTGTCCCTTGCTGGCAATGACCCGGCCCTGGCCATCGAAGCTGAGCTCGCAGACCCCCAGGCTTTGGGCACTGTGGCCGGCGTGGAGCAGCGCGACGCCATTGATCATCAGCGGATAATCCCCCTCGCTTGGCAGACCCAGCTGCGTGAGATCCCCAAGCAGGCTGTGGGTATGACCACCAATGATGAGGCTCAGCGCGGGGAAACGCTCGGCCAGCAACTTGTCCTGCTCAAGACCCAGGTGACTGAGCAAAATGATGTGATGTATGCCTTGGCTGCGGATATCGCCGAGGTGGCGGGTCAGGGTCTGGGCCACGCCGTGAAAGCGGGTATGTTCGTCCGGATTGGCGATGGCCGCCATCTGGGGAAGCGTGATGCCGAGCAGAGCAAAAGGTATTCCCCCCAGTTCGCGTACCAGCCAGGGCTGGCTGGCATCATGGAGATGAGGCAAGCCGCGCAGCGGGAGCGGGCAGTCGGCTGGCTCCTGGCTGCTGTCCAGGTTGGCGGCAAGCACAGGGAAATCCAGCTGACGCAAAAACTCAACCAGAGGGCCGTTGCCCAGATCGAACTCATGATTACCGAGCACCATGGCATCGGGGGCGAGCAGGCTGAGCAGGTCTGCATTGGCGCGACCCTTGAAGCGGTTGAAATAGAGCGAGCCCTGGAAGGTGTCTCCCCCGTGCAGCAAGAGGCTGGGGATGCCTGCGGCTGCGGCATCGCGGCGCAGTTGGCGCACTCGGGTCAGCAAGCGGGCATAACCGCCGCTCTGGCACAGCCACTGGGCCTGCCCCGGTGGGCTGAAACGTACTTGGGCACCATCGAAGTGGGAGTGGCAGTCACTGAAATGGGCAAGTTGAACCGTCATACTCATATCGGTCCTCCTTTGGGGGAAAGAAGGGGGAGAGTCTACCTTAGGTGCGGGAGGGGATGCCAGCCCGGCCCTCTATAGGGCCGGGCTGGTCAGGTTAAGCGGGTACCATGATCTGAGTGGCAATCAACACCACGGCCAGGCCGACGGCGACCGGCACCGAGGTACGCTTGACCACCTCGAATGGCGAGAGATTGGCCATGCCCGAGCAGGCAACCACCACCCCTGATACCGGCGATATGGTGCGGCCCAGGTTGGAGGCTTGCAGCATGGGGATCACCAGGTAGGCAGGGTTGATGCCAAGGCTGGTGGCCAGATTGGGGATCAGCTCAACGAAGGCGTAGAAGGGGGCATTCCCCGACCCTGTGGTGAAGGCCGCCAGGGTGGTGATCACCACCAGGGAGAGCATCATCACCATGCCGCCGGTACCGAGATCCTGCGCATGCGCCAACAAGGTGTCGATGAAACCTATGGTCATCAGGCCTTGGGCAAAGACCCCGGCACCGACCAGCAGCATGACCACGCCGGCAAAGGCGTCGGCCATATGACGCCAACATACCTGCAGCCCATCGAGCAGCCCCTTGCCATCCCGATGACGGGCGAGCTCTAGCAGCGCGGCCAGGGTCAGACACATGACGATGATGGTGACGATGTCGAGCTGGGGACCCAGCTTGCCATCGAAGATCAGCACCCCGATGATGGGTGCAAACGGCAGTATGGCGTAGAAGGCGGGGGCGTTCGTGATGAGATCGCTGGCCGCCACTTTCTCGTTCACCTCACCGGAGCGGCGGTCCAGATAACGCTGCCAGAAGAAATGGGCGACCGCCATGCAGGCGATGGCGATCAGCGAAATGGGCAGGGTCAGCTTGAAGGCAAAGTCGAGCAGCTCCATGTTGGCGGCCTGGGCGGCTATCACCACATCTCCCGAGGTGGGAGAGAGAATGATGGCGGCGGGGGAGGCGCACACGGCGGCGGCGGCGCCCCGGGAGATGCCCATATTGACCATCAGCGGGAACAGGGTCGCCATCAGCAGTACCCCAAGGCCGGTGGCCGAGCTGACGGCCAGGGACATGGCACAGGCCACCAGGTAGGCCGCGACCAGCAGCACATAAGGGGACTTGATGACGCCAAGGGGCTTGCTCGCGATTTTGACCAGTATGGTGTTGGCACCTATGTGGCTCATGTAGCCGGCGAAGCCGCACAGCACCATGATCAGCATGCCCAGACCACCGCCTCGGCTATTGAGCAGGAAGCGGACATATTCAAAGATATCGGTGATCACGTTGCCCGTGCTGGGTACGCTGGCAGGCAGCACGGGTTTGCCGAGCAGGGCCGTGATGGCCAGCAGCAGCAGACCACCGCTGAGCAGTATGCCGGTGGCAGAGTAGCCCTTGAAGATGCAGCGACCCACGATGAGGGTCACCAGGGTGCCAATAATAAGTTCAACCATATCCAGGTTCCTGTTGGTAAATGGAGGCTAAGTGCGGCCCTGAACGCCAGAGGCACGGCACTACGGAGGTGGGTATTCGTTCGGTTGGCGCTAATGTAACTAGCAAATTAGTCTGCAATGTTGATTAAGGTCAGTAAATCATGGTGCTATATCGGCTCATTACCAGTGAAATGATGAAAGTGGGTCATGCCGCACATATTTCTTACCTCGCCCTGGTTGCGGTGAAAATAGAGTATAGAGAGGGCTGCAAGTTGCGAAGATGAACGGCAGGTATCATGATGAGACTTGCGCAGGGCGCTAGTTAATTAATATATTGATTATTCATCATATTCACACACCAGATGGCAACGATGAGGCGGCGTAGATCACCATGGGCAAGTTGTACAACCTGGCTTGGGGACTGAGTCTGCTGTGGACCGCCGCTGTGGGGGCCACCCAGGCCCATTACACCGGGGTCAAGATAGAGCCGGACATCCGGGTCGACTTCCAGTTTTACAAGGTCAAGGGCGCTACCATGCAGGCGGCCCTGGCACAGGCGTCCAGCATCGGCCCCAAGGGAAGCTTTGGCCAGCAGGGGCTCGGCATGGCCAGCTATCAGCTCAACTGGTCCATGCTGGCCTATCCCCTGGCCGGAAACTGCAGTCTCAACGGCGTCAAGGTAACGACTCGCATCAAGGTGATGGTGCCCGAGTGGGTCAACAAGTCCCAGGCCAGTGTGCGTGAGCAGCAAAACTGGAACATCATGGTCGGGGCCATGCTCGACTACGAGAGTCGTCACAAGGACATAGTGCAAGAAACCGCCAGTGCCATCGGTTTCAAACTGTCGCAACTCCCCCGCAGCAATGACTGCGACGCCTTGCGTCATCAGGGCGATCTGCAGGGGCAGGCGCTGCTGGCCCAGGCCAAGTCCCGCTTCGCCCGGCTTGCCGAGCAGACCGACCATGGCCGCAAGTTGGGGCTGAGCTGGCCTTTCAATCCTTGAGGCGAATGACTCACTCCTCTTTTTTCATGGGATGAGCGGTCAGGTCAGATAACGGACGCCGCCAGTGGGTCAACCCACTGGCGGCGTTTGGTTTTATCGGTCTCCTTGAGCGAACTCAGCGCACTGGCTTGCCCTTGAGCCACTTGCGCACCCAATAACGGGCGGGATGCAGGGCGGCCAGCAGATCCTTGGCCAAGGGCAGGGGGTCGCCACAGATCTCGCTGGCGAGCAGTTCGCCGCACAGTGGCGCCGAGCAGAGCCCGCGTGAGCCCAGAGCCCCCAGCACGAACAGGCCTGGATAGAGCGGCAGCGCGTGCTCGGGACGCGCCTTGAGCGCCAGCGTCTCCAGTTCGCTCAGGGCCTGGACCCGAGCCACGGGCCCCACCACCGGCAGATGATCCCGACTGGCGCAGCGCACTCCGACCCTGGCGTCATTGCTGCTGATATCCACCTCGGCAGGCCAGGTCTGATCCGGCAGACAGGCTTGCAATCTCGCCTGGTTCTGTACCTGTTCGTCTGCGCGAAATGCCAGATCGCTCTGGTTACGGCCATAGCTGGCGCCGATACAGTGCTGGTTGTTGTGCGCGGGGGTGAGGTAGCCATCGTAACAGAGCACGGTTTTCAGCTCGCCCAATGTTGCCGTGCTCGGCACGTGGCTCACCTGACCGCGCACCGGGTAAAGTGGCAGCTCGGCAAAGGGGAGCAGGGCGGGCAATCGGTGACCGGCAGCCACCACCAGATTGGGGGCCTGCCACTGGCGACCATCGGTCGTTGCCACGCGCCAGCCATCCGTGTGCTCGTCAACCGTGGTGACGGGGACGCCATATTCCAGTTGCAGCAAACCGCTTGCCTGCGCTTCATGTAAGGCGGCCCGGGTCAAGTCAGCCGGGCAGAGCCAGCCTCCCAACGGATAACTGACGCCACCATGACCCATGGGCAGGCCGCAGGCTTGCGCCACCTCGACGTCGCTCAAGGGGCGCATCAGCTCGGGGGGGAAGGGGCCTTGCGCCATCTTGTCCAGCTTTTGCGCCGATTTGTCATCAAAGCCCAGCTGCACCACGCCGCACAGATCGAAGGCGATGGGGTGATGCCGGGCCAGCTGCAGCAGCCGCTGGCGGGCGAAGCCGAAGGCGAGGGCATAGAAGCGTGACAGAGCGTCGTGTTCGCCACCGAGCAGAGGATACAGGGCACCCTGCCGATTGCCGGAAGCGCCGGTCGCCGGCTCGTCATCTTCGCACAAGAGCGTCACCTTGCGGCCCCGTTCGATCAGGGAGAGGGCTGTCATGGCCGAGGCGATGCCCCCTCCTATGATGAGTACCTCACCGGGACGCCCTGCGGGGCGGGCGTAGCACGGGGCCAGACTGGCGGCCGCCTGTTTGTCTTGGCGATAGCCGGCCAGCATGGTGCGCTTGTTGCCATGGCCCCTGACCTTATTGATGTTAAAACCGGCAGCGATAAGGCCCCGGCGCACGAAGCCTGCGCAGGTAAATGTTGCAACGCTGGCACTGGGGCGGGCGAGCCGGGCCAGATCGTCAAACAGCGCCTGGGTCCACATCTCTGGATTCTTGGCTGGGGAAAAGCCATCCAGATACCAGGCATCGATGAGGCCATCGGCGGGGCAGGGCCACTGGGGCAGGGCATCTTTTATGTCGCCGAGCCAGAGATCGAGGCGCACCCGGCCCCCTGCGAACAGCAGGCGATGGCAACCCTCGACCGCCAGCGGCCATTGGGCGACCAAATCGGCGCTGAAGGTGGCCAGCTCGGGCCAGACGGCGAGCGCCTGGGCCAGATCGTCTCTGGTTAGGGGGTATTTCTCGACGCTGATAAAGTGCAGATGCGAGCCGTTGCCGGCTTGGGGGCCATGTTCCAGAAAGGCGGCCATTGTGGCCAGGAAGTTAAGGCCGGTGCCAAAACCTGTTTCACCCACCACAAAACTGTCACTGTCGTGATGGCAGAATCGTGCCGGCAGGCCATTTTGCAGTAAAAAGACGTAGCGGCTTTCACTTAGACCGTTATCATTGGAAAAGTAGACATCGCCGAAGTCACTGGAAATCGGAGTTCCCGCTTCATTCCAGTCTAATTGGGCATGATGTAAGGATGTTTGACTCACGTTTTCCTCTGCTCGCGTCACTTAATCGCGGGCATTCTACGTGAAAGCAGACCAGTTTGGCAGCCGAAAGCGGGTAGACTTGGCGCCAGTTTTTCCAGACGAGATGAATTAATGAGAAGAGTAGTGATCACCGGTATCGGCGTCATCTCCAGTATCGGCAACAACAAGGAAGAAGTGCTGGCCTCCCTCAAAGCAGGTAAATCCGGCATCACCTATTCCGAGCAGTTTGAACAATACAACCTGCGCAGCCGTGTCTGGGGCAACATCAAACTCGATCCCTCTGAGCTGATCGACCGCAAGGTGATGCGCTTCATGGGTGACGCTGCTGCCTATGCCTATCTCTCCATGCAGCAGGCCATCGATGATGCCGGCCTGCCGGAAGATCAAGTCTCCAACGAGCGTACCGGCATCGTGGTCGGCTCAGGTGGCGCTTCTGGCAAGAACACCTCGGAGTCTGCGGACATCGCCCGTGAGAAAGGGGTCAAGCGCGTAGGTCCCTACATGGTGCCACGCACCATGTCTTCCACCACCTCAGCCTGCCTGGCGACCCCCTTCAAGATCAAGGGTGTCAACTACACCATCAGCTCTGCCTGCGCCACCTCTGCTCACTGCATCGGTCACGCCATGGAGCTGATCCAGCTGGGCAAGCAGGACATCGTCTTCGCGGGCGGCGGTGAAGAGCTGGACTGGTCCTCGACCATCCAATTCGACGCCATGGGCGCCCTGTCCACCAAGTACAACGACACCCCGGAAAAGGCGTCCCGTACCTATGATGCGGACCGTGATGGTTTCGTTATCTCCGGTGGTGGCGGCATTCTGGTGGTCGAAGAGCTGGAACATGCCCTGGCCCGTGGTGCTCACATCTATGCCGAGCTGACCGGTTACGGCGCCACCTCCGATGGTTACGACATGGTGGCACCGAGTGGTGAAGGCGCTGTGCGTTGCATGAAGATGGCGATGCAGGGTGTGGGCAAGGTGGATTACATCAACACCCACGGCACCTCCACACCGGTTGGTGACATGAAGGAGCTGGAAGCCATCCAGACCCTGTTTGGTACCACAGGTCCCAAACTCTCAGCCACCAAGGCCATGACGGGCCATGCCCTGGGCGCCGCCGGTGTGCACGAGGCCGTTTACTCCCTGTTGATGATGCAGCATGGCTTCATTGCCCCCAGCATCAACAT
>NZ_AQGQ01000130.1 GCF_000388115.1 Aeromonas molluscorum 848 | reverse complement strand
GCATCAACCAGCGGTTGTCACTCAGGTCGGGCTCGCGGCTGTGCCAGTCCCAGTAAACCTCGTCTCGCGGCACGTTGCTGAACCGGTAGCGTGGGCCGAAAGGGTCATCATTGCGGCGCACCTCCACCCAGCCGATGCCGGTCTTGATCTGGCCGCCGTATGCCTCGCCACGGGCACGGTCCAGCCCGCCTAGCCTGCACATGTCGGCATATTCCGCATTGACGGCCTCTGCCAGCTGCTCCAACTCATCATCGTGGTCGTCGGCAATGACCATCAGATCGGTGCGGCTCTTGGCCTCCATGCCCAGCACCCCATCAATGGTGGGGGCGATCAGGTTGTGAATGGTGATCGGCTGTCCGCGCTCCTCGAGCACCTTGACCACCTCCGGCGGCAGCTGGTCGCCGTCATAGTAGGCGCAGGCTCGGTTGGCCATGGTGCGCCAATCTGGCTGGCCATCAATATCGCTCATCAGGTTGAGCAGGCGTGAGGTATCGAAGCCTCCCTGTTCGGGGGCCTTGGGTTGGGTCTGGTTCATCAGTTGGCCATCCAGTGCTTGGGTTTACGGGTGGTTTCGGATTTGACGATGCGGGCAGGCATGCGGGCTCGCATCTCTTGGGCGATCATGTAGCTCATCAACTGGTCGTCGTAACAACCGGTCTGGGCGTTCATGCTGCCGCTTTTGTCGTAGACGTAGGTGGTTGCCTCGTGAATTGTGCCTATCCAGCGGATCCCCGACTGGCCGGCACGCATCAGGTCTTTGAGGCCATCAACCACGATTGGCTTGGATTGCCGGGTAGTGAGCCAGCCAAGGCGCGGCGTCTCATCGTCTCGGTCCCGGTCGATGTATTCCTGGGCATAGATGCGGCGCACCGGATAGTGATCCCGCAGGGCAAGCAGCACGGCGTGGCCGTGGTTGTTTCGCTCTGGGCCAATGAAGGCTGGGCCATGCTCAGCGGTGCCGTACCACTTGCCCACATGGGCCAGCAGTTGGGCAAACAGCCCGGGATCCAGGTGCCCAAACCAATGGGCCACCTGCCGGCCATCGCTCTTGGCCACAACATCAAAGGATGAACGGTCACCATGTTCCAGCCCCTCAGCGACGTCAGCGCCGACGGCATAATCCTCATCGGGGTCTGGCAGCTCCCAGACCAGCAGCATGTTCTCGAGGGAACGCTGCCCCCGCTCGTCCAGTTGCTCTGGCTTGCGAGCCTTCTCGCGCCTGCCGGTAACCGGGTCCATGTCATAGACAATGAGCGGGGCCATGCAATCGCCCTCCGCCTCCATCGTAACGATGGGGTCAAATACCCTGCGCCCAGATGTCAGGAAAGCCTCCAGCGGCGTGCTGGGAAACTCCTGCTTCATCTCTGCGCCCTGGTTAGCCTCCTTGAGTACGTACCACTGGCGCTGCTCATCGGTGATGGTGCAGTCCATCGCCTTCTCAACGGCGGCGAAATACTCGGCCTGGGTCTTGCTCATCACCACGCCTGATGCGGGAACGTCGGCGCGATACTTGGGGTCTTGCCACCATGCGAAGAAGTGAAACTTCCAGTCGAGCTGGCTCAGCTCACCAGAGGCTCGCGCCAGCTCCAGAGACTTCATGCTCATGGCGTGGAAGTCACCGCCAACCCCTTCCGCGGTGCTCTCGATAAAGGCGATTGCCCCGGGGTGAATGGCGTTGAGGGTACCGGTTCGCACCTCTTTGGCCTTCTCCGGGTACTTGGCGCAAATCTTCCCGTGCTCGGATACGTGCAGGCGCTGGACGGTACCGGAGCGGAATGAGGTGGCCACCTGGATGCTGGAGCCATGCCGGAACAGGATATGGCCGCCATTCGCCCCGCCGCGCCGGGTCACCACCTTGAACTGGGCCTTGAGCCAGCTGGGCAGGTTATCGAACGGCACTTCAATCTTGGTGCGGTATATCTCGCCGGCCGCCGTCAGATCCTGAGCGATGATCCCGCACTTGATGTTGTTGTTGAACAGCGCCTCGTCCAGCAGGTAGATATCAATGGCAGTGGAGAATCCGAGCTGACGCGCCTTGAGGATGATGTTCAGGTACCACATGGTCCGGAACAGCAGCTCCTGCGCCGGGCGTAGCCGGAAGCGAACCAGCTTGCCCTGCTCATTCTCGATCATGTAGAGGTTGTTCATCCGCCACCACTTATCGCTGAGCTTCGAGCGGATGTAGGTCATCTGCTCCTGCTCAGTCATGGCGGAGATATTGGGTTCGATCATGGGGGGATCTCAGGCAATAAAAAACCCGCCGAAGCGGGTTGTAAGCGATAGCAATTACGGTCAGTTGTATAAATACGAGATAACAGCAATAACCATCACAAGCGTAGGCAGAATGGCATCGCCAAAATCTGGTTTTGACCAAGCATTTCTGGCAAAACTACACCAACAAGGCAGTATTATTGCGATAATGTCTCGGAAGTTAGTAAGTGTCATCTCATAAGAGGCTGTTGGTCGTCTGTCTTCTCGAGAGGAATGAATAACATAAATTGTAATGTGCAATAACCTAGCCCACATCACCTGAACCGATATGAAGTCATGCTCATATTGGTCATCATCAGTCAATTTCACACCGACTAAACAGCCTTCAGAATAGCCATGCATTGCACTGCCATTTCTGGTCCCATTTTCACGAATCTTTCTAAGTAAATAATCGGGAATGTAGCATCCATGGTAAGCATCTACTTTTATTTTATGACGAACATCCACTGTTATTTGTCTATGTCGCCACCAAAAGAACAGCATTACCACCACAGCTAATCGCACTAAGTTTTGTGGTGCGCTGAAACTGAGCTTCGCTCCAGCCAGACTAAAATCAGGCGACAAACTTCCTCCTGATATTGAATAGACAATTATCAGCGTCGCTATAATCATCATTTTATTACGATACTGACGCTCTAAATCTTTATCTACTTCCATCGACCAGATGCTCCCCAAGCAATAGATTAGCCATGCTACCAGATTCAAGCACCACTCATCAGCCCGCCAGTCCCCATACCCTGCAGCTCGGTGACCATCTCGCTGACCGGTGTTGATTCGCTGCCACCGTCCTTCTCTAACCGGTCAGCCTCAGCTGTCAGCTTGCGGGTCGCGGCCTTGATGCGCTTGGTATCAGCCTCAATCTTCGGCCCCGTAACCTCATCAATGCGCAGGGCGCTCAGCGTTCGCTCGATGGACTCGATACGCTGGATGTTGCGGTCGAGAGCCTGCTCAGCCCGCAAGATCTTGTCATAGAGCGCGATCCGGTCGGTTACCTCTTTTGCCTCAACCAGATCTTGCTGTAGGGACTTCATGGTTTTGGTGACAGAGATAACGCGAGCTCGGGTGAACACCAGCTCATCCGTCAGCCGCAACTCCTCGGCATGGTCGAACAACTCCTCAGCGTCGAGGAACTGGGCGTAACCGCCATGGGTCAGTGCCGGTCGGTCGCCAGGCCGCCACTGATTGGGTGGGTTGGGATTGCCAGGGTTCCCCTCGATGAAGCGGCCGCTATTGTCACGGCCGTTGGTTTTCGAGTTCTGGGCTGAGTCAGCTGGGGGTTGTGAGGATGTGGATGACTTTCCACCTCTCCTCTCTCCCCCTTTGCCCTTGGCTTCATTCCTCTTGGCTTGCACACTTTGCGCAGATTGCGCAGTTTTGCGCACTTCGGGATGCGCAGTTTGCGCAGCTACGCGAGATTTATCGGGTTGCGCAGGGGATTGCCCTCGAGATTTCAAATAGCGACGCGCCGAGTTGTAGTTAAGGCCGCGGCTATCGCACCAGTCTTTCGCACTGATGCCGGTCGCTTCATGCTCCTGCAGGAATTCTGCATTGAGCTCTGCCCAGTCGGTCTTTGCCATTTAGAGAGATAACTCACCTTCAACGATGGTGTCACCAGGTACCGGCTTGTGAGTAGCTGGAACCACAACGGAAACACCGGAGGAAAGAACAACCAGGGCCTCGCCTCCGTCGTAGTGCTCTACGCTGGCGATTACCCCAGTCACGTCGATACCGTTTATCACTTCACTGCTCCAGTTCATCTGCATCACCTTCTCCCCTTCCCCAGAAAGACAAACCCCGCCGTTATGGGCGGGGTTTCATGGTCGCGGTGCGCAGGGAGTCATAGGCTCGTTCACAGGCTAATCCTGATGCTCGAGCTCTGTCATACGCTGCTGCCAGCTCACCCGCTCGTTCATCAGCCCGGCTGAGCAGGTCGGCGAGCACCATTGCAGGCTGTTCTGCTGCCTGGCCTCCTTGGGCAGTGCTGGGATAGCTGGCGCACTGACTTGCTCGGGCTGCCAGGCGACGGGCTTGCTCGCGCAACCGGCCAGACTCAACACCAGCAGCAGCGGCATGAGCTTGTGCCTGGGCGATTTCTTCTTGTGCATGGTCTCTCACCTCATCAATTTCAGCCTGCCGACGATTCTCTTCTTCCCGAGCTTTCTGCTCAGCCTTGGTTCTGGCAGTGGCGAGCCTCGCGGCCTCTTCATTCCACTTCGCCTGCCAGGTCTTGCGCTCCCCCTCTTCCCCATCGGAATGACCGGACTGGTAGAGCGCCACCCCGCCACCTGCCAATGCAGCTATCACCAGGGCGCCAGCCAGGAACGGCAACGCTCTGCCTTGCGGAGTCTTTACCATCACTCCCCCTTGCACTTGGCATTGAGACGCAGCCGGTCTTTCCACAGCCCAGGGCATACCTGATTCCCCGGCGCAGAACAGTCTTGTTTGCCCGAACGCTTAAATAGCAGGATGGCCTCACACGCCCCGGTATAATCGCCAACGTTCAGGCGCTTCACGATGGTGGAGCGGCAGAAGGCCCCAGGGCCGATGTTGTGGGAGAGTTCGAGATAGGCATCGAACTCATACTGATGGAGGGGAGCCTGGATGCAGGCCTTGAGGGAATCCTCGAACACCCGCACCTCCCGCAGGCTCCGATTCACCGCAGCAACAGGGGTTATGGTGTCGCCCATCCTGACCCCTTCGGTGCTTCCGAACCCGATAGTGGGAAGCTTGGTGCCGTGTACCGGGTCGGGGTAAGCCACTGGGCCATACCCCTCCCGATTCAGGATCCCCACAAAGCCGGCGGCGCTCAGCGTGAGAGCTGCGATTGCGATGCGGACCTTGCTCACTATGCACCTCCCTGCTGGCGGCGCGGCTTGATTATATTCGACCAGATGAACCAGCCCATCTGAACCGCGATCCACGTCAACGTGGCTGCCAGCACCCAATCATTGAGCGAGTACCCGGCCAGCGTCATACCGGACACGACCACTGGCGGTGCGGACTTTGCCACACCAGCAGCGGCCGCAGCCGTCGCGAACTCCTCTTCTTTCCCCATTTACTCCCCTCCAGAAACGACAAAGCCCGCACGAGGCGGGCCAGAAATGAAAAAGGCCAGGGTCACGGGGACTCTGGCCATCTTTGAGCAATACTAACGCTGGCGCGGCGGGGATTCAACCAGCAGGGTTACCAAGTAATTCTCGGCAATACATCTACGAGGCGGTCAATTGAATGCCAGCCGGAAATAACATGCTCGGCTATGTAGAAATCCCCCTCATGGAAGTATCCAGATGCCATTGCGTCTTTGCCCTTTCGCGTAATGAAGTCGATCACAAACCTGTCATCTTGGTCAGGGGTGATTCTGATGTAGTGAACGGCAGGATCCTGAGCGCTTACCGATGGCGTTACCATCACGCCACCTCGACTGAATTTTGGCTCGACTTGAAACACCCGCCGAAGGATCGCCAATTGAATAATATCTAGGGACATTACTTCACCTTTCGGTACCGCTCGACCTGCTGCAGGAAGTAGGCCTGCATATCCCCCTTGTAGTTCCCAGCTTCACTCTCGGCTGGCACCTTGATCTCGGGGGTCCTTTCCTTCCATACCGCATAGGCTGCAGCCTTCTCGACCTCAACTCTCTCTTGCTGCTCTTTCGGCAGGGAACACAGATTGAACGACATCTGGTCTATTCCTCGTTATCTGTTGTGGCTCGTATCACGCTCACTGATTGGACAAACTCGTCCTCTACCGCAGTCACATCTTCTGACATAGCCCAGGATATTTCGTGTGCATAACCACACTCTATACACTGCACAAACTGCTTCTTAGTAGATGCCCCAACCCTTATATCACTGACAGTTTGCCTCTTACTGCATCTGAGGCAACTGAACGTCAATGGCTTGATCATCCCACCTAGTGCAGCGTTAGACATTGCCTTGTAGTAATTGGCAGAGACATCCTTAAAGGCATCTTCTGAGTACTTCCTTGGCGTCCCCCAAGCACCATTTCTAACACTGGTTGGCATGCACCCAAACACAGCGTCAGCTATTAGTTGTGGGAGTTTATGGGTAGCACACACGACACATACTGCAATTTCGACGACATCACTATCTCCGCATACCCAGCTAGCACTTGCGGCCCGCTCTGCGCATATAGTGCAACGCTTATCGCTTTCCGTCTCAATCATGATTCCCCCAAGAACCTCATGTGTTAGTGCTGCAATTTTGCACCATGGTGCGCCAGCGAACAAATGTATCTGTCCTAACCAGCGACAACTCGGAGCCAATCGCTCCACGGTGATCTTCACCCAGAGCAACGCTATACTGTATTTATATACAGCACAACAGAGTCCCCACCATGCTTGCAGTCCCAGATCTCGACGCCCCAGCGTTGGAAATTCCCTTGTTCCTCTCCCCTGCGGCATGTGGCTTCCCATCCCCTGCCCAGGACTACGTCGAACAGACCATCGACCTGAACCAACTCTGCATTGCCCACCCGGCAGCCACCTACTTCGTGCGGGCGGCCGGTGACAGCATGGTCGATCACGGGATCCGTGATGGTGACCTGCTGGTTGTTGACCGCAGCCGTAAGGCCAGGCACGGCAGCGTGGTGGTCGCCGCGGTCGATGGCGAATTCACGGTGAAAGAGTTGCAGCTTGAGCCATCGGTAGCGCTACTGCCAGGCAACCGGGCCTATCGGCCTATCCATTTCAGTGAGGGACAGGAGCTGGAGATTTTCGGGGTGGTGTCCTTTATCGTGCATCAGGTAGATACCCCATGAACAAGAGCTGCGCCGTGGCCCTGGTCGATGTGAACAACTTCTACGCCTCTTGTGAGCGCCTGTTTCGCCCTGACCTCAAGGGGGTGCCCATTGTCGTGCTCTCCAACAATGACGGCTGCGTGGTAGCCCGATCCGCTGAGGCCAAGAAGCTGGGGATCAAGATGGGAGTGCCCTACTTCCAGATCCGCCAGTTCTTTGAGGCGATGGGCGGCGTCTGGTTCTCCAGCAACTATGCCCTCTACGGCGACATGTCGCAGAGGGTGATGACGATTTTGGAGGGAATGGCACCAGCGGTGGAGGTCTACAGCATAGACGAAGCCTTTATTGAGCTGAGCGAGAGCTGGGCGGGCGACCTGGTGGAGTATGGTCGCCAAGTTCGCGAACGGGTGCAGCAGTGGACTGGGCTTGTGGTTGGGGTCGGCATTGGCCCTACCAAGACGCTGGCCAAGCTCGCCAACTATGCCGCCAAGAAGTGGCCGGCCACTGGCGGGGTTGTCGATCTGCGTGACGAGGGACGGCGCGCCAAGCTGATGGCCATCACCCCAGTGGATGAGATATGGGGCATCGGTCGGCGGCTGGCAGCCAAACTGGAGGCTCAGGGCATCAAGACTGTTGCCGAACTGGTGGCCGCAGACCCCAAGAGCCTACGGCGCCAGTACGGGGTCGTCGTTGAGCGCACTGTGCAAGAACTGCGGGGGATCCCCTGCGCCGAGCTGGAGCAGGTCGCGCAAGCAAAGCAGCAGATCATCTGCTCCCGCTCCTTTGGTGAGCGGATCACCACCATGGGGCCCATGCATCAGGCCCTGGCCGGCTACATGGAACGGGCCACCGAGAAACTCAGGGCGGAGGGAATGTGCTGCCGCCATGTGACCCTATTCATCCGCACCAGTCCGTTCAGTGACAAGGCCCCCTATTACGGTAATCAGGTGAGCACCAAGCTGGACATGCCCACCAATGACACCCGAGCGCTGCTGGCCCTGATCCCCCAATTACTTCCCCATATCTGGCGAGATGAGCAGCTGTACCAGAAAGGCGGCGTCATGCTGGCCGACTTCACCCCCATTGGCATGCAGCAGGGTGACCTGTTCGCAGCAGAGCAGCAGTCCCCGCGTAGCGAGGCGCTGATGCAGGTGATCGACAGGATCAATCAGGGACGGCTGGGGAAGGTCTACTTCGCGGCCCGAGGCCGGGATACCCGGGAGTGGATGATGAAGCGAGAGAAACTCAGCCCGCGCTACACCACATGCCTCAGCGAGCTCCCCTCGGCGAAGGCATAATTTTAACCAACCTGGTCAACTGCCGCTGAACTGGCTCCCACTTTGGCTCTGGAGGCGTCTTCACTGTCCTTGGTGAAGGCTCTGGATGAATAGCCAGAACCTTAATGAAAACCCGACGGGGGCTTCGCTTCCCAGGCTCACGCTTGCAGCTCCTGGTCTCGGCAACTGTCTCCACGTAGCTAAGACGACGCAGGTAGACCAACACGTCGCCGGCTACCGCGTCTGATACCCCAAGCAGACCGGAGATTGCATGCAAGTCGAAGAAGTCGCCATGAAGTAATCCCCACCCCGCCACCATCAAGGCATGCCCCTTGAGTCTGCTGCCCATTGAGTCCCTCCATTGCCCACAACTTTCAATCTAGTCGGTGTGTAGTAGCCCTGCACACCCGGAGTAACTCGCTTTATGAATTGCGTGACAGCAATCTGTATGGGTAGCAGAAAATGATTTTGGTGATGCAATAGAGGAAGTGCACACCGTAGAAGAAAGCAGAATGAGGACATGCCTACGAATCGTGACTTGCAGGCAGCGTGATGATGGCAGCTTTACTTGACCTAAGAGGAGTTCGCTGGACAAATACTGCTCAAACAGACTCAGGAACGGCCCAAAAAGCTCTGATGAGTTTGGCGTTGCTAACTGTTTACTGGTAGCTTCGAGCAATCAATTCAGTATGCCCTTTCCTAGTTGATAATCATGCCTTGTCCCTGCTGACGAATGATCGGAAAATACAGGAATTGGCCATAAGGCACCCAACGGAGAAATAAATATGTATTTAGACAAAAGACTTTATCAACCGCCGAATATGGAGGGAACATATGGCGAGAGAGAAGCGTCCAGGCGGACGAGATGGGGCTGCGAAAGCAGGAAAAAAGAAGACTCAGCAGTTTGCAGCTGCCGAGCCATCTAATCGAAGGGTTAAGCTGTTTGCAGCAGCTCAGACCTTATTCATAATCCTTACTCTGCTCAAACTAATATGCGAAGTAATCGAGCAAGTCAGGAATTTACAGCTCTAGTTTAAAGGGGGGCTTGCCCCTTTTTTACACCAACGTGGTGTAAAAATCGCACTCAAAGGCGGTCCTTTGGTTGCTCAATAATGATCAATTCACTAGCGAAAATCAACTGTAGTTAATGTTTATATACTGTAGAAAAACACTAGCCCACCCACTACAGAGACCCTTTAAACAGGTAAATCAAGCACTAAGCAACCCGCATCTCCCTCACCTGCCGGTCCATGGCCCTGGCCAGATCTGACGCCTGGTGAATCACCTCTTCCACTGCATGCTCCACTGCCTGCCGCATCTGCACGCCGAAATGGCGCGATACCAGCTCAGCATCCGGCACCACCCTCCCGGTACCGTGACACTTCGGGCACTCATCTGCCTTGCGCGGGCGTAGCCCTGTCCCATTGCAGTGCGGGCAGCGGCCTGACTGCATCATTTCAGCCACACAGTATTCACGGGCAAGACCCAGTATCCCGTTCCGCTCATCCAGCAGGCGCTGGTACTCATGGTCATTCCCAGCACGGTGCGCCCGCTTGGCCTTCTCCATCACCACTGCGGCCCGGCGGCGCTCTTTGTCATAGCGCGGGTGAGATAGCACCAGTCTATCCAACTGATCTGGCAGCGGGCGTCGCAGCAGGATAGCCATGGCCATACCCGCGGCCTCGCTACTACCCAGGGTCTCGCTGAAATGAGCCAGCAACTCCTGAGTGGCTTCCATGTCCAACAGGTGATCGGCCATCAGATACTGATACCCCTGAGGATTCTTCTTGGCGGCCGCTTGCAGGGCACCGAGAAACTCGTCACGCCCCAGATTGCTGACGTTACCGGGTGATGGCTCATGGAGCGCCCCCTTAGGTGAGAAAAGGCGCAACGCCATTTCCAATGACTTACTCATAATCAGTCCTCCTCAGGATGGCTAAGCAGCGTGAGCTTGCAGATGGCCGGCAGCGAGAAGCTTGTGGGTCAACCATTGCTGACCTTTACCGGTGATGGTGAGAGAGAAGGCAAGACGAGTCCCGCCATTGATCTCGTAGGGCTTCTCGTTTTGTTTGTTCTGGTGGGTCTCCTCAAATCTGAGGTCACCCCCAGCTCCGTGGAGCTCAAGCAACATAGCCCGGATGTCGCGCATGACATTGTCATGACGTTTCCCCACGAGCTCAGCAATCTCGATGTTAGTCATGGTCAGAGAGGTGTTAGTTGTGGTGGTCAAATTCATGGTCGGGTCCTTGGTTGGTTATTGGCCTGGTCAAATGCTTTCAGCAGCCAGGCGCGCAGCTGGCTGGTCTTGATGTGCTCGGGGGTCACCTCCAATACAGTCCACCCAAGTAGGGCGGCCTCGTTCATCTTGGTGCGGTCCTCTACGAACCCCCTCCCCCGGGTGTGCCTGCCGCCGGAGTGGATCCCGCCGTGGATCTCGAGGGCGATCATCTGCTCCTCCCAGGCATAGTCGAACCGCCACTTGCGCTTGGGGTGGAACAGCAGCTCTGTAACCGGGTCAGGGAAGCCGACAAGCTGGGCCTGCACCTTGTCGTGCAGGCTGGTGACTTGTTGGGCCTTGCGTACTTGGCCGGCAGCATTCTTGACCTTGTGACTGTTACCCAGCAGCCGGGCCGCATCGAGGGCGGAAAGGTGGATCATGCCGCCCTCCCGATGGTGTTCTTGCGCAGTTCGGCGACCTCTGTGGCCACCTGGGCGAGCAGGGTCTCCTCGCTGCCGTGCTCAGCCTGCCAGCTCTTGGGAGCTGCGTGGAAGCCTGTGGGGTAGCAGGCACGATGATGCCGCGGGCAGAGAGGGAGCACCCGGGTGTGAGAGGCGCGCTGCGCCATCCCGGCTCCGCTGCGCACGTGGTGGATTTCCGCAAGGCTCGCCCCCAGGCCAGCATTCCGGCAGGCAATGCAGCACAGAGAGCTCACATCGTCCAACCACTGCTTATCAGCCTTGGTCTTGCTCATGCAGCCCTCCCGTAGGCGGCCACCCAGTCGAAGCCGCGGCGGGATTCATCCCCGAACTTCACGCCTTGCCGAGCACCGAAGGCCTGGGCCAACTCGATGAGGTCGCGCATCTCGCGCACGGTCATCTTGGAAGTGGACTTACCCAGCACAACGAAGCCGGTACCGTCGATATTCGGTACCACGTCCTGCTGGTACAAGGCCGCGCTGAGCACATGCTTCCAGTCCTCCTTGGCGAGCTTGCGGCCGTGCCAATTCACCTGCTCGGCGATGTCGGTGAGACATGCCCAAAGCATTGAGTTTTGGGCCAGTGAGCGGGTCATCTCCTTGATTTCGATGACCAG
>NZ_AQGQ01000129.1 GCF_000388115.1 Aeromonas molluscorum 848 | reverse complement strand
GTTGTAGCGGATCACGTTGCTGATCAGCAGGGCGTTGGCCAGGCCGTGCGGAATATGGAATTCTGCACCCAGCTTGTGCGCCATGGAGTGGCACACACCCAGGAAGGCGTTGGCAAACGCGATACCGGCGATGGTGGCCGCATTGTGCACCTTCTCGCGGGCAACCGGGTCGTTGGCACCATTCTGGTAGCTGGACGGCAGGTACTCTTTCAGCAGCTTCAGGGCTTGCAGTGCCTGACCGTCGGAGTACTCGTTGGCCAGTACGGAAACGTAGGCTTCCATGGCGTGAGTCACCGCATCCACACCACCGAAGGCGCAGAGGGACTTGGGCATGTTCATGACCAGGTTGGCATCGACGATGGCCATGTTCGGGGTCAGCTCGTAGTCGGCCAGCGGGTACTTCATGCCGGTGGCGTCGTCGGTCACGACCGCAAACGGAGTGACTTCAGAACCGGTACCGGACGTGGTGGTGATACAGACCAGTTCGGCCTTGACGCCCATTTTCGGGAACTTGTAGATACGCTTGCGGATGTCCATGAAGCGCATGGCCAGGTCTTCAAAGGCAGTATCCGGGTGCTCGTACATGACCCACATGATTTTGGCCGCATCCATGGGTGAACCACCACCCAGCGCCAGGATAACGTCCGGCTTGAAGGAGTTCGCCATCTCGGCGCCCTTGCGGACGATGGACAGGGTCGGGTCAGCTTCTACTTCGTAGAATACTTCCACTTCCATGTTCAGCTTCTTGAGCAGACGAACTACGTCATCGGCATAGCCGTTGTTGAACAGGAAACGGTCGGTGACCACCATGGCGCGCTTCTTGCCTTCCAGGTCGCCCAAGGCGATCGGCAGGGAGCCACGACGGAAGTAGATAGATTTCGGAAGTTTGTGCCACAGCATATTTTCTGCCCGTTTTGCGACTGTCTTCTTGTTGATCAGGTGCTTGGGACCGACGTTTTCGGAGATGGAGTTACCACTCCAGGAGCCGCAACCCAGGGTCAGGGAAGGAGCAAGAGCGAAGTTGTACAGGTCACCGATACCACCCTGGGTGGAGGGGGTATTGATCAGGATACGGGCAGTCTTCATCTTGTCGCCGAAGTATCTGATACGGTCCTGGTTACGATCCTGGTCGGTGTAGAGACCGGAGGTATGGCCGATACCACCGATGTTGACCATGGTGCAGGCCATCTCGACAGCGTCTTCAAAATTCTTGGCGCGGAACATACCCAGGGTCGGGGAGAGCTTCTCATGAGCGAACTCATCTTCAGCGCACAATTCCAGGCCTTCACCGATGAGGATCTTGGTGGTGGCAGGTACAGTCACACCCGCCATGGCGGCGATCTTGGTGGCTGGCTGACCGACGATATCTGCGTTCAGCGCGCCGTTAATCAGCAGCACTTTACGTACCTTGTCCGCTTCATCTTTGGAGAGGATGTAGCCATCGTGGTTGGAGAAACGCTCTTTCACCTGGTTGTAGATGGCGTCAACGACGATAACGGCTTGCTCGGAGGCACAGACCACACCGTTGTCGAAGGTCTTGGACATCAGGATGGAGGCGACGGCACGTTTTACATCGGCAGTTTCGTCGATGACGATTGGCACGTTACCGGCACCTACACCGATAGCAGGCTTGCCTGAGGAGTAAGCGGCCTTCACCATGCCTGGGCCACCGGTGGCCAGGATCAGGTTGATGTCGTTGTGTTTCATCAGTGCGTTGGAGAGCTCAACGGACGGTTGATCGATCCAGCCGATGATGTCTTTCGGCGCACCGGCGGCAACGGCTGCATCCAGTACCAGCTTGGCAGCGGTATTGGTGGAGTTCTTGGCGCGGGGGTGCGGGGAGAAGATGATGGCGTTACGAGTCTTCAGGGAAATCAAAGATTTGAAGATCGCGGTAGCGGTCGGGTTGGTGGTCGGCACTATGCCGCAGATGATACCTACCGGCTCGGCGATGATCATGGTGCCCATCTCGTCATCCTGGCTCAGGATGCCGCAGGTCTTCTCGTCTTTATAGGCGTTGTAGATGTATTCGGAGGCGAAGTGGTTCTTGATAACCTTGTCTTCGATGATACCCATGCCTGATTCTGCCACGGCCATCTGGGCCAGGGGGATGCGGGCATTGCTGGCGGCCAGGGCGGCGGCACGGAAGACCTGATCAACTTGCTCTTGCGAGAAGCTGGCGAATTGACGCTGGGCTTCTTTGACGCGGGCAACCAGTGCATCCAGTTCAGCCAAATTGGTTACTGCCATGTTTATCTCCTAATGATTTTGAAAACTGTTTAGTAAGACCTTGGCAATGCCCGGCAATTATAGACGCCATGTCAAGGAGAGCCTGACCACTATGGGGTATTTACAAGTCTTACTGAACCGCTTTCGACATCGATTATAGGGTCGTGTCACGCCAGTAAAGCTTGATCTGGATCATGTGTAACAAAAGAACAAAAGAAATTTTATTTCAAAATACATGTTTTCAACATGTTATTGGCTTGTGGAGTTAAGCGTGCGGGGAATAAATGGGGCGTGAACGAATCTCACGCCATTTAAATCAAGCAGTTAGAACTATGACATCCCAGTGACCCTGCTGGTCTTTGGGAAGGATCGGGGCGGCATTGTGGTAGAAACGGCGATCATCCAGCACCAGATAGTCACCGGCTGTTAACTCCTGCTGGAAAAAGGGTTGTTCTTTTAATCCGTGATAAAGCTGTAGTGCTCCGCCAGTGACACCTTGGCTGCCACAGAAGAAGACGCCGATGAAATCGAAGCCATCTTGATGCACGCCCTCGGGGGCGGGAGGCGTTTCACTGCCGAGGGAGGCACAGATCCGCATCTGATGAACCCCAATCTCGCGGCCGTCGGCCAGCGCCGTGTGGCGTACGAAGGCGCTGAGCATGGCCTGAAAAGCGTCATGCTGGGCGAAGGCGGGCACCAGATCGGGGTAGGTGCGTGGCACGTCGCCGAGAAACTTGTTGATGGCGGCGGCCTGGAAGAAGACGCCGTTGTCGAGGCGATGAAAACCCTGGCCCTGTTTTTCGAAGCGACCGTAGCGGCGACGGCGAAAATCGCCGTTGATATAGGGATCGAGTGGAAGTTGATCGAAAAACATACTCAGCCCGGCAACTTGCCTGGCTGGCAGGGTATCGAGTTGCCAATCCAGGGTGATGTCCATATCTATCATTGCAAACTCCTCTTTTTGTGAGATGAAATCTTGTTGCCAGATCCAATGGCAAGATAAAACTCGAAATGATTTTACCGAAATGTTAAATCGCCACAACGTTTTTTAACAAACTATTGTGTCGAAATTTGATAACACATTAGAGGAACTAACTGTTGAGGGCGGGAAACGTGAGATTATTTGATTGGTGGCCGCACAAACTATGAGGTAAATTCGTGCACAATTTCTTACCTGCTGGCCCCAACGGGCGCTTATGTGTGGATGACCTCCGTGGCTGACATCGATTTTTCTTTATACCTGAAGTTCTTCATTGGCCTGATCGCCATCATTAACCCGCTGGGCCTCTTGCCGGTCTTCGTCAGCTTGACCAATCACCAGACACCGGCCGAGCGGATGAGAACCAACACCACGGCTAATATTGCCGTCATGGTGATCCTGCTGGTGTCCATGTACATGGGCCAGCTGATCCTCGATGGTTTTGGCATCTCGTTGGCGTCGTTTCGCATCGCGGGGGGGTCCCTTATTACTCTGATCGCCTGGTCCATGCTGCAGGGCAAGCTGGGGGAGGTGAAGCACAACAAGCAGGAGAAAGGGGAGTTGGCCGCCCGTGAGTCTATCGCCGTGGTGCCACTGGCGCTGCCACTGATGGCGGGGCCAGGGGCCATCTCGTCGGTTATCGTCTATGCCAGTCAGAGCCATTGGCAGCAACTGCTCGGCATGTCGCTGGTGGTGGCCATTTTCTCTTTCTGCTCCTGGCTGATATTTCGTGCAGCCCCCTTGCTGTTCAAGTTGATGGGCAATACCGGCATTAACGTGGTCACCCGGATCATGGGCCTCATCATGATGTCCCTCGGCATAGAGATCATGGTGGCGGGTATCAAGGGAGTCTTCCCCAGTCTGATGTGAGCTGAGTCTGTTTTGTGCCAGCCGGTCCCCGTGACCGGCTTTTTATTGTTTCTTTTTTGTGAACCATTTCCTAGAATCGAGCGGATTTGTATATAAAAGCGTCATGTTGGCCTATTTAAATGCTGGATAATTGCTTAAAAGCTGTTTATTTAACCAAGAATCCAGACCTGCTCTGATGATATCTATTGCATTATCAGAAATGACAGGGAATTATGCTGACTGCGTGCTCAGGCCCGCATTTATGACAAACGCATGGAATGTTCTTGTTGGAGTAAATGGAAATGACTCATAAAAAACAATGATTAATACCCTTTTATTGGCTGCGCTATTCGGTGGTGCCACCCTGGCTCACGCCGCCGACGTCCCCGCCGGCACCAAGCTCGCTCCCGAGCAATCCCTGGTGAAAGGCAACGGTTCCGAACCCGCCACCCTTGACCCGCACAAGACCGAAGGAACGGTCGAATCCAATATTCAGCGTGATCTGTTTGAAGGTCTGGTCAGTTCTGGCCCCAAGGGTGAGACCTTGCCCGGTGTGGCAGAGTCCTGGGAAACCAAGGACAACAAACACTTCATCTTCCACCTGCGCAAAGATGCCAAGTGGTCCAATGGCGAGCCGGTCACCGCGCACGACTTCGTTTTTGCCTTCAAGCGCGCGGTGGATCCCAAGACTGGCTCTCCCTACTCCTGGTACATGGAAATTCCGACCATAGTCAACGCCAGTGCCATCATCGCCGGCAAGCAGCCTGCGAACACTCTGGGGGTGAAGGCCACGGATGACTACACCTTCGAAGTACAGCTTGAAAAAGCCATCCCCTATTTCGTCAGCATGCTCTCTCACACCACCACTTATCCGGTACCCAAGGCGGTGATCGAGAAGTTTGGTGACAAGTGGACCCAGCCGGAAAATATGGTATCCAACGGTGCCTACAAGCTCAAAGACTGGGTGGTCAACGAGCGGGTCGATGTCGAGCGCAACCCCAACTACTGGAACAACGCCAAGACAGTGATCGACAAGGTGACCTATCTGCCGATCCAGTCCACCAACGCCGAGCTCAACCGCTACCTGGCCGGTGAGGTCGATTTGACCTACAACATGCCCATCGAACGCTTCAAGCAGATGAAGAAAGAGCACCCGAGTGAGGTGCAGGTGAGTGGCTATGTGGGCACCTACTACTACACCTTCAACACCAAGCGCAAACCCTATGACGATGTGCGGGTACGTACTGCACTCACCTATGCCATCGATCGCAACGTGATTGCGGAGAAGGTGATGGGCAAGGGTGAGACGCCGGGCTATGCCCTGGTGCCTGATTTCGTGGACGGCTTCAAGCCGGTTGCACCCGAGTGGTCCAAGCTGACCCAGGCGGAGCTCGATACCAAGGCCAAGGCGCTGCTGGCCGAAGCCGGTTATGGCCCGGGCAACCCGCTCAAGTTCGAACTGCTTTACAACACAGATGACAACCACAAGAAAGTGGCCGTTGCCGTCGCCTCCATGTGGAAGAAGCTGGGGGTAGAGGTGAGCCTGGTGAACCAGGAGTGGAAGACTTATCTGGAAACCCTCAAACAGGGTCAGTTCGATGTGGCCCGTCGTGGCTGGATTGCAGACTACAACGAAGCCTCCTCCATGCTGGATCTGATGCAGACCACCCATGGCAATAACGACGGCAAGTACTCCAACCCGACGTTCGACAAGCTGATGGCCGAGTCCCGTGATCAGGTCGATTCAGCGTCGCGCAACAAGCTCTATGTCCAGGCCGAAGAGATCCTGGCCAAGGATATGCCCATAGCGCCAATCTATCAGTACGTGACCTCCCGTATGGTGAAGCCTTATGTGGGCGGCTACCCGGCCAACCCGCTCGACAACCTGTACAGCAAGGACATGTACATCATCGCTCACTGAGTACAATAAAAAAGTCGCATAACAAGCAGGCCCGCCAGACGGCGGGCCTTTAAATTAAAACCGCGACCCTTTGGAAGCAGTACAGGACAGGATATGTCTATGTTGAAATTCATCCTTAAACGTATATTGGAAGCGATCCCGACCCTGCTGGTCTTGATCACCGTCTCCTTCTTCATGATGCGCTTCGCCCCCGGTAACCCCTTTACCAGCGAACGGGCATTGCCGCCGGAAGTGCTGGCCAACATCGAGGCCAAATATGGTCTGGATAAACCCATCGGCACCCAATACCTCACCTACCTGGGCAACCTGGTACAGGGCGATCTGGGTCCCTCTTTCAAATACAAGGACTTCAGCGTCAACGATCTGGTGAGCCAGGCGTTGCCAGTGTCCGCCAAGATAGGGGCATCGGCCTTTTTCTTTGCGGTCTTGCTGGGGGTTACGTTCGGCACCATTGCCGCACTGAAACAGAACACCATCATCGATTATCTGTTGATGTCGTCGGCCATGGCCGGGGTGGTGATCCCGGGCTTTGTGCTGGCGCCGTTATTGGTGCTCTTCTTCAGTATCTATCTGGGCTGGTTCCCGGCCGGTGGCTGGCAGGGCGGCGGCATTCAGTTCATGGTACTGCCGGTATTTGGCATGATGATGTACTACATCTCCGCCATCTCGCGCATCATGCGCGGCAGCATGATAGAGACCATGAATTCCAACTTCATCCGCACCGCCCGCGCCAAGGGGTTGCCGCTCCATCACATCATTCTCAAGCACGCCCTGCGCCCGGCCATGCTGCCGGTGGTTTCCTACCTCGGCCCGGCCTTCGTCGGCATCATCACGGGGTCCGTGGTCATCGAGACCATCTTCGGTCTGCCGGGGATAGGTCAGCTGTTCGTCAACGGCGCATTGAACCGTGATTACTCCATGGTGCTCGGCCTGACCATTCTGGTCGGCGCCTTGACCATCACCTTTAACGCCGTGGTCGATATTCTCTATGCCTTCATCGATCCCAAGATCCGTTACTAAGCCGGGAGTACATCATGGTTGTAAACAGTGAAAAGCGTGAGGTGCTTGAGGCCTTCGCACAGAAAGTGGATGTGGTTGAGGGACGCTCCCTGTGGAAAGATGCCCGCCGCCGTTTCCTGCGTAACAGAGCGGCACTGGTAAGCCTGATCATCCTGACCATCATTGGTCTGGCAGTCATCATAGGCCCGCACCTGTCCCCATATACCTTCGACGATCCGGACTGGGGCGCCATGCAATCGGCTCCCGATATGGAGACGGGTCACTGGTTTGGCACCGACAGCCTGGGCCGCGATCTCTTCGTGCGCACCCTGCTCGGTGGGCGTATCTCGCTGATGGTCGGCGTCATGGGCGCCCTGGTGGCGGTCATCATCGGCACCCTCTATGGCGCGGCATCCGGCTTCATCGGCGGCCGGGTCGACAGCCTGATGATGCGGGTGCTCGAGATCCTCAATGCCTTCCCCTTCATGTTCTTCGTGATCATGCTGGTGACCTTCTTCGGCCGCAATCTGGCGCTCATTTTTATCGCCATCGGCGCGGTGAGCTGGCTCGACATGGCGCGGATCGTGCGCGGCCAGACCTTGAGCCTCAAGAGCAAGGAGTTCATCGAGGCGGCTCATGTGTGCGGCGTCTCCAAGTGGAAGATCATCACCCGCCACATAGTGCCAAACGTGCTTGGCATAGTGGCGGTCTACGCGACCCTGCTGGTGCCTGGCATGATCATGTTTGAATCTTTCCTGAGCTTCCTGGGATTGGGTGTACAGGAGCCCATGACGAGTTGGGGCGCTCTGCTCGATGAAGGTTCCAAGTCGATGGAAGTGGCCCTCTGGCAACTCCTGTTCCCCGCCGGTTTCATGGTGGTGACGCTGTTTTGCTTCAACTTCCTCGGGGATGGTCTGCGTGACGCTCTCGATCCAAAGGATCGATAAAAAAGCGCCGAAAACAGGCAACCTATCCCGAAGAATTGACAAGCGTCACGGAAGATCGATAAGGAATTTTTATGAAATTACTGGATGTAAAAGATCTGCGGGTCGAGTTCAAGACCCCGGACGGCAATGTGGTTGCGGTCAACGATCTCAACTTCTCCCTCTCGGCCGGTGAGACCCTGGGAATAGTAGGGGAGTCAGGCTCAGGCAAGTCTCAAACGGCCTTCGCCATCATGGGGCTGCTCGCCAAGAACGGTATCATTACCGGTTCGGCCAAGTTCCAGGGCGACGAGATCCTCAACTTGTCCGAGTCCAAGCTCAACAAGATCCGCTCCGAGAAGATAGCGATGATCTTCCAGGACCCCATGACCTCTCTCAATCCCTACATGAAGGTGAAGGATCAGCTGATGGAGGTGCTGATACAGCACAAGGGGATGAGCAAGGCGGCGGCATTTGAGGAGTCGGTACGCATGCTCGATGCGGTGAAGATCCCCGAATCGCGCCAGCGGATGAACATGTACCCGCACGAGTTCTCCGGTGGCATGCGTCAGCGGGTAATGATCGCCATGGCCCTATTGTGTCGTCCACAGCTGCTTATTGCCGATGAGCCGACCACGGCGCTGGATGTGACGGTGCAGGCCCAGATCATGACGCTGATGAACGAGCTCAAGCGCGAGTTCAACACCTCCATCATCATGATCACCCACGACTTGGGCGTGGTGGCGGGGATCTGCGACAAGGTGCTGGTGATGTATGCTGGCCGCACCATGGAGTACGGCAAGGTCAACGACATCTTCTATCGTCCGAGCCATCCCTACACCGAAGGTTTGCTGCGTGCCATTCCCCGTCTCGATACCGAAGGGGAGATATTGCCGACCATTCCGGGCAACCCGCCCAACCTGCTGCGTCTGCCCAAAGGCTGCCCCTTCCAGGAGCGCTGCCACCGGGCCAGCGAGATCTGCGGCCAGGAGTCGCCGCTCTTGCTGCCCTTCAATGATGGCCGCGCCCGCGCGTGCCACTGGGTATCGGATGCCATGGCCAAGGGGGCAAACTAAATGGGTACTGACAAGAAACTGCTGCTGGAAGTGTCTGATCTGAAGGTCCATTTCAGCATCAAGAGTGAAAAGGCCTGGCCCTGGGCCAAACCCTCGACCCTGAAGGCGGTGGACGGGGTGACCCTGCGCCTGTATGAAGGCGAGACGCTGGGGGTCGTGGGGGAGTCCGGCTGCGGCAAGTCCACTTTTGCCCGGGCGCTGATTGGTCTGGTGCCAGCCACGGACGGCAAGGTGGTCTGGCTGGGTAACGACTTGACCAAGCTCGATCAGAAGGCCCTGCGGGAGAAGCGCAAGGAGATCCAGATGATCTTCCAGGACCCGCTTGCCTCCTTGAATCCGCGCATGACCATAGGGGATATCATCGCCGAGCCGCTCATCACCTTCTACCCCAAGCTCTCCAAGAGCGAAGTCGAAGGCAAGGTGCGCGCCATGATGACCAAGGTGGGTCTCTTGCCGAACCTGGTGAACCGCTATCCCCACGAGTTCTCCGGCGGCCAGTGTCAGCGCATCGGCATCGCCCGGGCATTGATACTCGAACCCAAGATGATCATCTGTGACGAGCCGGTCTCGGCGCTGGATGTCTCCATCCAGGCTCAGGTGGTGAACCTGCTCAAGGCTATCCAAAAGGAGATGGGGCTGTCGCTCATCTTCATCGCCCATGACTTGTCCGTGGTCAAGCACATCTCGGATCGGGTGCTGGTGATGTATCTGGGCAATGCGGTGGAGCTGGGCAAGGGCAAGGAGATCTATGCCAATCCTCTGCACCCCTACACCAAGGCGTTGATGTCGGCGGTGCCGGTGCCGGATCCTGATCTGGAACGCAGCAAGGTGATCCAGATCCTGGAAGGGGACTTGCCGTCCCCATGAACCCGCCGTCCGGCTGCGTGTTCCGGACCCGCTGCCCGGTGGCCGGTCCCGAGTGTGCCAAGACCCGGCCGGTGCTGGAGGGCAACTTCGACCACGCCGTCTCTTGCCTCAAGGCAGACCCGCTCTGACGAGGTTGACCCATGCAGATAACAGGGCGCCTCTGGGCGCCCGTTTTTTAATTTCTATGCTGTCCCTCGGCAGGATCAGGGGTGTGCACGGCGCGTTATCTGCGCACTGGCGTTTATCTTGGTCAGGCTATTGGCAGCGTCATGAGGGCCTGTTAGTATCCGCGGCACAAGGGGAGTAACTTCTCGCCGGTCTGTCGTCATTACGGTGTGTTTGCAACGCAAGCCACCCGGCACCCGGGCAGCCCATGGCTGTAAGTGAGACCTTGCCGAGAGGCAAGGTGTATCTGCTCCAAACGCGAACCCATGCCTCCGGTCATGGGTTTTGTCGTTTTTAAGGAGGACGCAATGGGTGAATGGTGGATGTGGCTGGGGTTCTTTGCCCTGGTGTTGACCCTGCTCTGGGTAGATTTACGTTTCGTGGGCGGTGGCAAGTCCCACAAGGTCTCCTTGAAGGAGGCGGGGGCCTGGTCTCTGGTCTGGGTGAGCATGGCACTGCTCTTCAACCTGGCCATCTGGTACTGGGTTGATGTGAATATGGGTCGCGAGATGGCGAACCAGAAGGGGTTGGAGTTCCTCTCCGGCTATCTCATCGAGAAAGCGCTGGCGGTGGACAACGTCTTCGTCTGGCTGATGCTGTTTGGCTACTTCGCCATTCCGGCCGAGCTCCAGCGCAGGGTGCTGCTGTATGGCGTATTGGGTGCCATCGTGATGCGGGCCGGCATGGTGTTTGCGGGGAGCTGGCTCATCGAGCAGTTCCACTGGATCTTGTATCTGTTCGGTGCCTTCCTGCTGCTGACCGGGGCCAAGATGCTGTGGGTGGCCGACAAGGAGCCGGATCTTGCCAACAACCCGCTGCTCGGCTGGATGCGCCGTCGCTTCAAGGTGACCGAGCATCTGGAAGGGGAGCGCTTCTTCGTCTGGCGTGACGGCGTGCGCTATGCCACTCCGCTGCTGCTGATCCTGGTGTTGGTGGAGGCGAGCGATCTCATCTTCGCGGTGGACAGTATCCCGGCCATCTTCGCGGTGACCACGGATCCCTTCATCGTGCTCACCTCCAACATCTTCGCCATCATGGGGCTGCGGGCCATGTACTTCCTGCTGGCCGGGGTTGCCGAGCGTTTCAGCCTGCTCAAGTACGGCTTGGCCTTCATCCTGATGTTTATCGGGGTCAAGATGCTGTTGCTCGACATCTTCAAGATCCCGACCGGGGTGGCCCTTGGCGTGGTGGCCTCCATACTGGTGTTGAGTATGGGTCTCAGCCTCTGGGTGACGCGCAAGCAAGCCAAATCGGCGGGCTGATCCTGCGCTGTCGCACCAGGGGGGCGACGGGTGATGAGATGCCAAAAGGGCTCCCGAGGGAGCCCTTTTTCTATGGGTCTTTATTGCCGATCACACGGGCAACAAGATCAACGCTTGATGATGCGCGGGTTGCTGTAACCCCAGACGGTGTACATGTCCGCCAGCAGGGTGCCATTGTACTCTTCCAGATCCGCCTGTTTGATCTCGTTATCTCCCTGACGGCCAAACATCACCACCTCGTCACCGGGCTTGACGCCCTTGATGTCGGTCACATCGACCATGACGGTGTTCATGGAGGTCTTGCCTACCACCGGGGTCCTTCTGGCCGTTGATGAGCACAGGAGCCTTGTTGCTCATGGCGCGGCGATAGCCATCC
>NZ_AQGQ01000128.1 GCF_000388115.1 Aeromonas molluscorum 848 | reverse complement strand
AAGCAGGGCGGCGAGTTGGCGCTGGGTGACAAGAGCGAGCCAGAACTCATCTCCAAGCTGCTGGCCATGAGCAAGGGCACCTTCAAAAAGCGATCGGCGGCCTCTACAAGCAGGGGCTGATCGTGATAGAGCCAAACTGCATTCGGCTGGTTGCCGCGCCATCGGTGCAGGATGAGACTGCGCAGGGCGAGCAGGACTGAGATGGCGAGTCCCTGTGTCCAGCGCTGTGAGGCCAAGGGCGACCTCTGTCTGGGGTGTGGCCGCACCTTGAGCGAGATCGGGCGCTGGTCCACCATGACGGAGGCCGAGCAGCTCGCCATCATGGCGACCCTGACGACCAGAGGGCTTGCCTCGCCCAGTCCTGTGGTGGCCGTGATGCCGGCGCCGGATGATCAGCCTCAGAGTACCCATGTCTGCCCTGGCTGTGGCGAACCGGCTTACTGCGCCGTCTCGGCGGGCAAGGGGATCAGTGAGTGCTGGTGCAGCCAGTTGCCGGCCCTGCCCATGAGCGATGCGCCTGTCTGCTGGTGCGAGGCTTGCCTGAGCAAGGCAATCCTTGCCGAGACTCCTGTCTGAGCCACCCCTGGTGAGTGGGGCCGATTGCCAACATAAAAACGGGCGCCACAAGGCGCCCTTTTTCGATCGTCATTTTTGCAGATCCGCCGGCGGTTTGAGGCTATGCCGGTGAACCGCCAAGAGCAGGCGTCAGGCTTGCTCGTGGCGGAACCAGCGAACATGGACCTCATCATCACCTTGCTGGCGGGGCAGCAGATAACTGGCGTAGATCACCTCGAACTCATCTTGATGATCGAGCAGGCCTATCCATACCTCGGCCCAGCGCTCCAGATCCACGGGCACCCCAAGCTCGCGAGACCAGTCGGCATTGGGCAGGGTTGCCTCCACGGCGCCGCGCTGTTCGAACTCCAGGGTAATGTCGACGATCTGTTCGGGCGCCAGCATGTCGGCTGCCTGTTCGAGAAACTGATCATAGGCCCATTCGACCAGCTGATCCGGGGTACGTTGTTCCATGAAATCACTCCAGATGCTTGAGACGCGATACTGTAACAAGGATTGGCGTCGTCAGCCAGCGAGCCCTATGCTGGTTCACCCCTGTATAGGGCACTATGCTGATGACCGGGAAAGAGTGGGTCGGGCGTTCAGATCTTCAGGAGAGTCATGATGAAGCGACGAGGGCAGCGGTTGCAAATTCGGCGCAGGCGGGAGACCTGGTGGTGGCACTATCTGCCTCTGCATCGGGAGACGGTGGGTGGCCATCTGGGCCCCCCGGCCTTGGCGATCCCTGCGAAAGCAAAAGAAGATAAGGCGTAATGCCGCCCGGCACCAGGACGGGCAACTCACGACTCTATTTATTTCACCCCGTGTATGCGATTGAGTGTCACTTGGCCAAGTTGGCTCATTTGGCGACGGATCCAGGCCGCGCGCTGCGCCACATAAGGGGAGGGAGGGGAGACCCGATAGCGCCAGGGATTGGGCAGGGCGGCCGCCAGCAGTGACGCTTCGTAGCGAGTCAGTCTTGCCGCAGGTTTGTGGAAGTAGTGACGGGCTGCCGCTTCGGCGCCATAGATGCCAGGACCGAACTCGACGATGTTGAGATACACCTCGAGGATCCGGGACTTGTTCCAGCCCAGCTCCATCAAGAGGGTGAACCAGGCTTCGATCCCCTTGCGCACAAAACTGCGATCACTCCACATAAAGAGGTTTTTGGCGGTTTGCTGGCTGAGGGTGCTGGCACCGCGCACCCGACCTCCTTGCTCGTTGTGTTGCCAAGCTGAGCTGATGGCCGCCATGTCAAAACCATTGTGATCCGGGAAGTGCTGATCCTCGGCGGCCACCACCGCCAGTTGCAACTGGGGAGAGATGGCATCGAGCGCAACCCAGTCATGTTCCACCTGTTTGATGGGGGCCGGGGGCGAGATGGCGCGTTCGATACGCCAGCTCCAGATGGGAGGATCCAGGAAACGCAGCAGCGCGACCATCACCACCGACAGCAGCAGAGCGCCGACCAGAATGCGCCACAGCCAGCTCAGCATGGCACCATGTCGTTGCGGTGTATTGGGCAAAGGAGAGGGGCGGCCCGCATGATTAGTCGGGCAACCATTCGATGTGGCAGAACTTCTCGTCCACGGCACGGGCAATCAGCATGCGGGCGAACAGGTGTTCGACCTCTTGCTCGCTATTTTCCAGGCCTATCCAGATCTCGGCATAATCGGCGTCCGTCACCTCGAAGCCCACATCCGCATCCCAGTCATCACCCGGTTCGGCTTCAGCCAGCAGGCCGCGATCGTTGTAGGCCTGGTTGAACAGGGCTATCTCGTGTTCGGGCAGGTTGTCGGAGGCGAGCTCCATAAAGAGTTCGAGGGCGGTATTGAGCAGGGTGTCGACGCTGTGCTGCAAGGGTATGGACATAAGAGTTCCGGTTGATGGCGAATGGGGAGCGGCCTAGCCGCGCGCGACATTAAACCACAGAGTCGACCCCTCATAAATAGTCTGGCCGCGATATGCCTTGCCTGTCCCATGCTGCGTCTGGTTTTCTCTCTGCCTTGCTACCCGAGATGCTCCCGAAGGGGGGACGCGGGTCGGGGACTGGCCGTCACCGGCCTTCATCCGTTATATTGCGCGCTCTTCTCTTTTTCTGCCTTCGAGCCTTGCCATGAAACGAATTCTCTCCATCCAGTCCCATGTGGTGTTTGGTTGCGCCGGTAACAGCGCTGCCGTCTTCCCGATGCGCCGTCTCGGCATGGAAGTGTGGCCGGTCAATACGGTGCAATTTTCAAATCATACCCAGTATCAGGCGGGTTGGCAGGGCATGGCGATGCCTGCGGGCCATATCCGCGCCTTGGGGGAGGGGCTGGCCAATATCGAGGTCCTGGGTCAGTGTGATGCCGTGCTGAGCGGCTATCTTGGCTCAAGCGAGCAAGGCGATGAGATCCTCGCCGTGGTGGCGGCGGTCAAGGGAGCCAACCCGCAAGCGATCTATTTTTGCGATCCCGTGATGGGTCATCCCGAGAAGGGGTGCATCGTCGCCCCCGGCGTCACCGATTTTCTGACGCACAAGGCATTGGCGGTGGCGGACATGCTGGCGCCCAACTTGCTGGAGCTCGAGACATTGTGCGAGTCGCACATCGACTCCCTGGCGCAGGCGCGGGCCGCGGCTCATCGCCTGCTGGCCAAAGGGGTCCGCCTGGTACTGGTCAAGCATCTGGGCCGGGCGGCCAGCCAGCCGGGCCGCTTCGAGATGTTGCTCTGCACCCCGGACGGGGACCATCTTATCCATCGTCCCCTCTATGATTTTCCCCGCCAGCCCGTTGGCGTCGGCGATCTGATCAGTGCCCTGATGCTGGCCAATTTGCTGGCAGGTCATGAGGCCGTCAGCGCCTTCGAGCGCACCAATGCCGCCGTCGATGCCGTTTTGTTGCACAGCTGGCAAGCCGATGCCTATGAACTGCAGCTCATTGCGGTGCAGGCGGCCTTCGCCGATCCCGAGATAAGGGTGCGGGCCGAATCGCTGGGATGAGTCGGGTGTCCGCATCCTGGCACCAAGCAACAAGAGGGCTCCCCACGGGAGCCCTCTCTCATCTGGCACTGTGCTCAGACACATCCCGGTTCAGGCGGGTTGCTCGCGCCCCGGATAGAGGAGGGGCTGGCCCGGGGCCTGGGCCATGACGCCCTGGTAGTGCCGTACGGTCGGGAAGGGGTCATAGAAGTGATGCAGCAGGGCCTTCCACTGCTGGTATTGGGGCGAGCCGCGAAATCCCTCGGTGTGATCTTCAAGTCTCTGCCATTGCACCAGCAGCAGGTACTGGTTGCCTTGCTCCATGCAGACTTGCAACTGGTGACCAAGGTAGCCCGGCATGGTGCCGATGAGGGCGCAGGCCTTAGCGAAGGCCTGCTCAAAGGCGGCTTCCTGACCCGGGATCACAGTGAGTGGGGCGACTTCCAGTATCATATCGACTCCTTATTCCCGGGCCCGATGACCCGGGCTGCCATCAAGGGTGGCGGGATGAGCGTCTGCCCTTGGCAAGACGCTGCTGAGGGTGGCCCAACCATTGGTGGCCGGGCACTTGTCTGCCGGTATCAGCAGGCTGGCACCGTCTGTTTGTAGAAAAACTGGGTGGCCGCCAGGCTGCCATCGCCATTGATGGCAAATGCGGGGATCTGGCCTGCGCCTTGATAGCCGAGCCCTAGATAGAGCAGGGAGGCGACATCGCCGACCCGGGTATCGAGCACCAACAGGCTGCGTCCCGCCTGGCTTGCCGCCTGCTCCAGGGCTGTCATCAGGGCGCGCCCTATGCCCAGTCCCCGGGCGTTGGGGGCCACCATCAGTTTTTCCACCTCGGCCCTGTGACGGCCATTGGCCTTGTTGCACAGGGCCAGTTGCACTGTGCCAAGCAGATTGACGCCCTGCTCGGTGTGAGCCAGTGCCAGCCATAGCAGACGTTCTCCCCTTTGCAGGCTCAGTGCTACGCCGCGCCAGTATGCCAGGGCATCGGCCAGGGTGAGCGGCGGCAGGAAACCGATGGAGGCGCCATCTTGCACCACCTCTTGTAAGAGTCTGGCGAGGGCGGTTTCATGGCCTGCCAGTGTGGTCGTGGCCAGCAACTGCCACTGTGTTGCCGACCCATCGAGGGGGGCGTGGCGATCGATGACGTGGCGTGGGGCATAAGGGGGGAAGGCATCCGTGCAATCCTCGCTATCTGGTCATAAGGGAAGCGTTGCGTAGCCTGCTTCGCAGGCAAGGCCGCAGGGTTCTCTTATAACAAGACGACAGCGGCGCTGTCGAGGGCGGCCCTGAGGGGATGGGCTCTTAAGCCAGGGCATGGCCCCATCTGCGCTCATCTTGGTCGCGGCCCCGGGCATCAGTCGATCAGGTTCTGCTCGCGCAACCACATCACGACCAGCAAGGCGGGCGCCGAGAGGCGATCCTCGTCCGCACTGCCTAGCCAGGCCAGCTCGGCTATTTCGGCTGCCGGTGTGGGCGAGCCCTGGCCATCGGCAAAGAAGCAGCGCAATCGCACCATGACGCCGTCAGCCTTGCCGTCGGCCTGGGCCCGGAAGTCGCCAGCCAGGCGCAGGCTGGCCGGGCTGAGCTGCACTGTCAGCTCTTCGGTGATTTCGCGCAGCAGCGCCGCCTCATCGCTCTCGCCGGGGTCACGCTTGCCCCCCGGGATATAGAAACGTTGCTTGCCGTGAGATCGCACGCACAGCAAACGGCGTTCTTGAATCGTTAACCAGGCCAATTTGTCTATCTGTGTCATCAGCTTCTTTCCTGTGGTGATCTTGGGTTGGATGGCGCTCATTCAGTGGGTATGGCCAAGAAGCCCAGAGGCCGCGACAGGCGCGCATTTCCTGCCAGGCGGCGGGTCTGCGCTAGAAGCGCGCCGCATCGCCTCTTGTTTCGTCGTGACCTTTCTCGGCAAGGGCTCCCCGATGCAGGGGCAGCCTAACAAAATTGCCGCCTTGTCCCAAGTATGCAGGGCTGCCGGGCTGGAAACGCACTGTTTCCAATTCGGCCGCCCTGTCCAGGCTTGCCTCATGGTCGCGCGATCACCCCATCAGGGGCGAGAGCCCGGCGGCCTTCAAAAGTTCGGGTTGGCGCACAGGATGGCGTGTCCGGACTGGGCGAGCGCGGCGCCCTGTGCTCTAATTCCTGCCATTTTAGCGGTAGTTGGCCGGGGCCGTTTCGATGGTTCCCCCGGGTTCGACAAAAGAGGGTGTGAAGAGATGCAAGTGACAGCGCAGAGCAAGTTCATCGGACTCGGGGTGGCGGGCAACTTCGCCGGCCATCTGGAGCAGGCGGGAGAGGCGGCGGATTTTGTGGCCGTGCAGGTGCAAGACAAGGTGGCCCCCAAGGCGCTTTTCCCCTTCTATGTGCCGGGGCATACGGGCCAACTTGGCGTCTTCCCCTTGAGCGAGCAGGCCATCTTCCTGCCAGAGGCGGCGGTAACCGGTGACGAGAAGGTGCAGATAGAGCCGGAAGTGGCGCTCTGGTGCGAGCTGGAGTATGCCCAAGAGCAGGTGGTGGCGATCCATCCACGCGCCTTTGGCGCCTACAACGACTGCTCCATCCGCCGTCCCAATGCCAACAAAATCAGCGAGAAGAAGAACTGGGGCCCAGAGAGCAAGGGACTGGCTGCCCAGTTGCTGCCCCTTGGCGGTTTTGCCGCTGGCTGCGAGCTGGATGACTATCGCATCGCCTGTTATCTGGAGCGCGATGGCGAGCTGCATGGCTACGGGGTCGACAGCGCCGCGCTGGATTACAGCTACTTCCACGGCCAATTGCTCGATTGGGCCATCGACAAGTTCAATCATCAGCAGGATGAAGGCCCGGCCGAGCACATACAGGGCCTGCTGGCCCAGGCGGGGCACCCATCCTATGCGCTCATCAGCATAGGCGCCACCCGCTACACCGCCTTCGGCGAGAGCCACTTCCTCCAGCCTGGCGATACGTCCTGCGTGCTGGTCTACCCGGGCAGTCGCTACAGCGAAAGGGATATCCGCGAGGCGATCCGTACCCGCCAGTTCGGCCCGGATATGTCGGTCTTGCTGCAAGCGGTCAAGACCCGCTGATAAATTGCACTCGATTGGCCCTTCCCCCGTCTGCAGGGGAAAGGCCAAGCCGTTACCCTATGCCTCCTTGCCTCCCCCCTCTTGATTTCCTGACCCTGTGTCAGCCCTCATTCCTCTTTTGTCTGGCCATTGGCAATCAGGCTACGCCATTGCCTTGCCTCGCGGCTCTTCACCGTCAACGACAAAGGCCGACGGGGGCGGGCTGTCATTGGTGGGGCAGTATCACGCTGTTGCTTGCCCGCAAGTGAGCGATGCCAGCAGATGGATGGCACTGCGCCAGGGCGTACAGCCCTTACATAAGACAATGATTTATTTTACTATTCGGTCACTTTTACATGGAGAGCAATAGACTACCATCATGGTCGAATTCAAAACGATGGCGCTGTTTCTGGTGACGGCGGTCGCCGAAATAGTGGGCTGTTATCTGCCTTACCTCTGGCTGACCCAGGGCAAGAGCATCTGGCTACTGCTTCCGGCGGGCTTGAGTCTGATGCTGTTTGCCTGGTTGTTGTCACTGCACCCGGCCGCAGCTGGCCGTGTCTATGCCGCCTATGGTGGCGTCTATATTTTTGTCGCCATCCTCTGGCTCTGGCTGGTGGATGGCATCAGACCCACTCTGTGGGATCTGGTCGGCTCAGGGGTGGCACTGATCGGCATGGCCATCATCATGTTTGCACCGCGTCACTCCTGAGTGCGAACCACAGCAGCCAGGGAGAGCCTATGGCAGTGATCAGACTGGGTACCGAGCAGGATCTGGCCGGCTTGCTGAGCCTGTATCGGGAGTTGCGTCCCCATGACCCGCCCCTGTCTCCCGAGGTGGCCTTTGAGACGCTCAGAGCCTTGCTGGCTCGGCCAGACGTGCGGCTCATCGTGGCCGAGGTGGATGGAGAGCTTGCCGCCACCTGCCAGCTAGGGGTGATCCCCACCCTCACCAATGGCGGCAGGCCCTTTGGCGTCATAGAGCATGTGATCACGGCGACCCGATTTCAGCGCCAGGGGTTGAGCCAGCAGGTGGTTGAGCAGGCGCTCACCATCGCCTGGGAGCGGGCGTGCTACAAGGTGATGTTGCTGTCGGGGGAGGGACGCGAGGCTGCCCACCGCCTTTACGAGAAGCTGGGTTTCCAGGCGGGCATCGAGAAGGGATTCGTCATCAAGCGAGGCGATGCCATAGGCACGAACGATCCTCTCAGATAAGGTCATCCACCCCACACAACAAGAGTCAGAACATGCAGATTGAACAAGCAAGAGCCGGGGATCACTTGACCCTGATCGCCATCTGGGAAGCCTCGGTGCGCGCCACCCACCACTTCCTGCCAGAGGCGGAGATAACCGCCCTCAAGCCGCTGATCCTGGCGCACTATTTCGCGGCCGTTGATCTGGTCTGTGCCAGGGATGACACCGCCGGTATCGTCGGCTTTTGCGGCGTGCGTGATGGCAATATCGAGATGCTGTTTGTTGCCCCCGAGGCAAGGGGCCGTGGTGTCGGCCGCCTGCTGGTGGCCAATGCCATTGCCAGTCAAGGAGCGACCCGGGTGGATGTCAACGAGCAGAATGTGCAGGCGCTCGGTTTTTATCAACAGATGGGGTTTGTCGTGACGGGACGCTCACCGCGAGATGGCCAGGGCAAGCCCTATCCGCTGCTGCATATGGTGCTGACCGCCCTGGAGTAAGGGAGCCCTGAATGTGCAGCGACCAAAGGGGAGGGCGCGCAGCCCAACCTCGATTTTTCAACCGCGAGGGGGCCGAGTCGGGCGTGAGCTTTGGTGAACAACCGGAACGGATGCTGGAGCGCTGCGAAAAGGTCTTTCCGCAGGATAAATGGCATCAATAAAAAACCGCCCGAGGGCGGTTTCTTTGTATTTCAGGCCTGGCTGTACCGAGTAGCCGCACAGAGGCTGTCTTACTCCTCGTTGGAGTTGTCCTGATAGCCGTCCCGCTGGGCTCTGGGCAGGCGGCGCATCGGAGCGAAGCCGGTGTCTTCACCGACGCGCTCTTTCTGGCGCGCCGGCGCCGCTGCTTTGCTGCCATCTGCCTTGGGTTTCGGCTTGGCGGCGGGTTTACCCCGGGCGGCAGGCTTCTCCTTGGCGGCATTGGCCCTGGCCTTGACGTTATGTTTGGCATTGACGTGGCCACCCCGGTCGCGGTTTTGTATCGGCTTGTTGCTGGGCAGACTCTGGCGCGTCACTTTTCCGCTAGGCTCGTACCCTTCCTGAATTTCGCTCGGGAGGCTTTGGCCTATCAAGGACTCTATGGCCTTGAGCTGATCCAGCTCATCCAGGCTGACCAGGGAGATGGCTTCGCCACCCCGACCGGCCCGGCCGGTACGACCGATGCGGTGGATGTAATCTTCGGCCACTTGCGGCAGCTCGAAGTTGATCACGTGGGGCAGCAGGTCAATGTCCAGACCGCGGGCGGCGATGTCGGTGGCAACCAGTACTCGCACCTTGCCCTCGCGAAAATCGGCAAGGGCCCGGTTGCGGGCGCCCTGGGTCTTGTCACCGTGGATGGCGACGGTATTGAGACCGTCCTTGACCATCTGCTGGGCAAGCCGGTCGGCGATAAGCTTGGTGCGCACGAATACCAGCACCCGCTGCCAGTTGCCCCGGCCAATCATGTGGGAGAGCAGCTCGCGCTTGCGCTCACGATCCACCTTGATGACGCGCTGGTTGACCTGTTCGGCGGTGCTGTTGCTCGGACTCACCTCGATGAGGGTCGGACTCTTGAGCAGATCATCGGCCAGCGCCTTGATCTCGTCCGAGAAGGTGGCGGAGAACAGCAGGGTCTGCCGCTCTTCCGGCAGCGCCTTCATAATGCGGCGAATGTCGGTGATAAACCCCATGTCGAGCATGCGATCCGCTTCATCCAGCACCAGCACTTCCAGCTCGGTCAGGGTGAGGGCGCGCTGGGTCAGCAGATCCAGCAGGCGACCCGGGGTGGCGACCAGGATATCGACCCCGAGCTTGATGGCCTCAAGATTGGGCTTGATGCTGACGCCACCGTAGGCTATCAGGGTCCGGAACGGCAGATGATTGGCGTACTTGATGATGCTCTCACCGACCTGGGCGGCCAGCTCGCGAGTCGGAGTCAGGATCAGGGCGCGGACCTGGCGGCGTCCGCCACGGCCATGGTTGGCCAGCAGTCGGTGCAGCATGGGCAGGGTGAAACCGGCCGTCTTGCCGGTTCCGGTCTGGGCGCCGCCCAGCACATCCTGGCCTGCCAGAATGGCCGGAATAGCCTGTTGCTGGATAGGGGTTGCCTGTTCGTAACCCAACTCCTTGACGGCACGCAAGATGTGCGGCGACAGGCCCAGTTCGTTAAATGACATGTTAGAGAGAGACTCCTGACATTGAGCATTGGCTCAGCTGGGATCGACGCACACTACTGGCGCCATCAACCCCGAAGAAACTGCGATTGCGGTGGCGTCGTGAGAGGAACCACCGAGAAACACACATTGCGCTGGCACCCGAAGGTGAACCATCGAAAAACACGAGCGGCCGGGCACCTTGGGGCGCACCACCGATCCGCATGGGCGCACAATATAGCAGAAATCGCGGTCAAGGGCAGCCGCCATCGGTGGCGGCTGCCCTGGCCCTGCAAAGGGCTGGTGGGGCAACAGGCGGGCTATGAGATGCAACCCGCAACGTGGTGATGGGCGGTCAACTATCCGGGCGTAGTGTGCTCAGAGCAGGGCAGCGATATCGGTGGCCAGGGATTGCGGGGTTGTCTGGGGGGCATAGCGAGCCACCACCTGGCCATCACGGTTGATGAGAAACTTGGTGAAGTTCCATTTGATCGCCTCTGAGCCCAGCAGGCCCGGCTGTTCTGCCTTGAGCCAGTGATAGAGAGGGTGGGTGCGGGGGCCATTGACCTCGCACTTGGCCATGATGGGGAAGCTGACCGGGTAGTCCAGCGCGCAGAAACGGGCTATCTCGTCGGCATCTCCAGGTTCCTGGCCGCCAAACTGGTTGCAGGGAAAGCCCAGTATGGTTAACCCCAGGGGGGAGAACTGGCGATAGAGTGCTTCCAGGCCGGTGTATTGGGGCGTGAAACCGCAGCGGCTGGCGACGTTGACCACCAGGATCACCCTATTTTGCAACTCGCGCTGGGGGTATTCGCTGCCATCGAGGCGGGTGAGAATTAGCTTGTTCAGGGTCATGTTGGTGCTCGTCGTCTGTGATTAATCGCCCAGGATCTTGAGGCAACGCTAGCTGAGCCGGTGGCGCAGAGCAAGGAGTGGCGGACTAAAGGGCCTTCATATTGATAGTGAGGCTCGTATCGAGTTGCAATCCGGTTTGTGGGGCGCCCCAAAAGCCGATAAAAAGCGCCACTGCCACTTTTTGAGCCTATCCCTTGGATTACAACGCCGTCATGGATGCCATTTACACCCGGGGCTGGGTGATAGTGGACGATTTTCTCTCCTCTGCCGAAGTGGATCTGCTGCGCGCCTGCTTGCCTGATGAGTGGCAACAGGCCGGCATCGGTCGTGAGGGGCAGCATCGGGGCAATACCGATATTCGCCGGGATCAGATCCACTGGCTGGATGGGGATCTGGGTGCGCCGGTGGCAGCCTACCTCGCGCGCATGGAATCCTTGCGCATCGCAGCCAATCGGATGCTGATGCTGGGACTCTTTGATTACGAGGCCCACTTTGCCCGCTATCGACCCGGTGATTTCTATGCGACCCACCGGGATGCCTTCGCCGGGCGATCCAACCGCCGTCTCACCTCCGTCTTTTATCTCAACAATGGCTGGCAGCCGGATGATGGTGGTTTGCTGCGGGTCTATGACGACGGTGAGCAACATCTGATGGATATCTCTCCCAAGGGGGGACGCCTGGTGTTATTTCTGTCCGAGGAGTTCCCCCACGAGGTGCTGGCTGCCCGTCAGGAGCGTTACAGCATAGCGGGCTGGTTCAGGGTCAATGGCACCGCCCTTGATCGGGTCGATCCGCCCCGTTGATCTTCGTCGATGAAAGGAGGGGGCTATGTGCTTGATACGGACAGAAATTGGCGCTTTGTTGGTCAGTGTCGCGGCTTTCTGCCCGGCCTGAGCGTCCTGGCCCTGCCATCAGCTGACAAGGCACAT
>NZ_AQGQ01000127.1 GCF_000388115.1 Aeromonas molluscorum 848 | reverse complement strand
TGCACATTGCTGTGGCCAGTACCGGACAGATCCGCCCCTGGCTTGCCAAGCTGGCCGCGCAGCAGGTGCAGGTTTGACTATCTCGCGTATGGTGTCGACCGAATGCAGGTGCTGGGTGATTCCCATGGCCCAGCAACTGATGACACTGCTGCTGGCGGCAAGACCCTGGCGGCCTGTACTATCTCGGCCTGGGTCAATCCGGACTGCTGCACTATTTCGGCCCAGCCGGTGGCGCGCACCTGCAGCTCATATGCATCGAAATGCTGGGTATGGCGGGTGATAAAGTCGCGGTCCACCGCCTCAGGCGCTTCTTCGAGTATGTACTTGGCCATGCCACGCATGGCGGCCATGTCACCGCCCAACTTGGGGGTCAGGTATTGGTGACTGATGGTGGTGGCCGCCGGGGTCAACAGCTCGAGTGGGCTCTGCGGGCTGGCGAATCGCTCCAGCGCCACCTCCTTGAGGTTATTGAAGCTGACAATCTTGCAACCTTGGCGCGCCGCCTGGCGCAGGGCATTCATCATGCGCGGGTGGTTGGTGCCCGGGTTCTGGCCGTAGACGAAAATGGCATCTGCGCGATCAAAATCATCCAGCTCGACCGTCCCCTTGCCGATGCCAACCGACTGGATCAACGCCACCCCGCTCGCCTCATGACACATGTTGGAGCAGTCGGGAAAGTTGTTGGTGCCAAACAGGCGACCAAACAGCTGATAGAGGTAAGAGGCTTCGTTGCTGGCACGACCCGAGGTATAGAACTCGACCTGATCCGGGCTATCCAACCCCTTGAGCTGCTCGGCGATCAGTGCAAACGCCTCATCCCAGCTGATCGGCTCGTAGTGATCGGTCGCCGGGTTGTAGCGCATCGGCTCGGTCAGGCGCCCCTGATACTCCAACCAATAGTCGCTCTGAGTGGCGAGCTGGCGCACCGAATGATTGGCAAAAAAGTCCGCTCCCACCGTCTTGCCCGTCGACTCCCAGGCCACCGCCTTGGCGCCGTTCTCACAGAACTGGAAGGCACCGTGGTCATTGTCCCCCCAGGCGCAACCCGGGCAGTCGAAGCCGTCGGTCTGGTTGACCCGCAACAGATTCTTGATGTTCTGTTTGGTTTTCTGGCTGCGCAACACCTGCTTCATGGTAGACTGCAGGGACGAAAAACCGCCGGCTTTGGCGGGCTTTTCAATATGGCTCATGACATTCTCCGATGGGATCCGACGGACGATGGCTGGAATAGCACACCGGTGCATCAAACTTGGGAATATGGACAACATTCAGGTGGTACTTGAGGGCCAGCCTGACCGCCAGTTGACTGGGGGACGCGAGGCAGACGAGATGACGGGCGCCAAACAGCACGGCCTTTTGGATGAGTTCGCTGCCGCAGCGACTGGTCACCACCAGGGTGTCGCAGGCAAGCTGCCGGCGTAGCAACAGGCCGATCAGTTTATCGAGGGCATTGTGGCGCCCGATATCCTCCCGGCAGTGCACTATCTTGCCCTGCGCATCCAGCGCCAGGGCCGCATGGATGGCCCCATACTGCTGCGCCTTGAGCTGCCATTGGGCAATCTGTGGCCGCAGCCCAACCAACAATCCCGCATCAAGGGGAGGTGTGAGCGGCAAGGGACGCAACTCGGGAAAGGCCTGCTCGACCGCCTCCACCCCGCAGATGCCGCAGCCGGTTGCCCCGGTCAGCCTGCGCCGACGCCGCTGTAGTTGCGCCAGACAACGATTGGCGATGGTCACATCCAGCACGAAACCCAGCTCGGTGGGGGTCACCCGGATATCGTGTACATCGTGGTTGTGATGGATAATCGACTCGCAGAACAGAAAGCCGATGGCAAAATCGTCGAGATCGTCCGGGGTCGTCATCATCACAGCATGGTTGATGCCATTGATATTGATGGAGACAGCCACCTCCTCCACCAGATGAGCCAGGGCAGGCAAGGGCGATGGATTGATTGAACCGTCGACAGGACAGTGCGCAGACATGGGAGAGTGGCCTAAAAATACAAACTGCATTCAAGTTTAGAGAGCCAACTGCTGTAAAACCAATGAATTAAATCTATATACTGATAGAACTATTCTATTGAAGATGGACTTTCAATTGATTAGTGTTGGCAGCAACCTCCCCCAGAGCTCCGGCAAGAGCATGATGAACATCAAGCAGCTGCACTACTTTCATGAGCTGGCCCATCACCAGCATTTTGCCAAGGCAGCCAAAGCCTGCCACATCACCCAGCCCACCCTGTCGGCCAGCATCACGGCGCTGGAAAAAAACCTGGGGACAGATCTGGTGGTGCGTACCAGCCAGTTCGTCGCCCTCACCGAGGCCGGGGAACTGGTGCGCCAGTATGCCGAGCGGATGTTACTGGAGCAGGAAGCACTCAAGCAGGAGCTGGCACGCTTTCACGGTGAGCTATCGGGCACGCTGCGCATCGGCATAGTCCCGCAGTCCAATGTCGACATCATGCCGCTCATCGCCAGCTACAAGGCACGCTACCCCGATATCGTCATCCGCCTGTCGGTAATGAGCAACGAAGCCCTGCTAGCGCAGCTGGAGCTGCACCAGTGCGACATTGGTCTGGGCTTTGACGAATCGCTGAGCGCGCCGAACCGGCGCGCCTTTCACCTCTACCCCCAGGGGCACAACCGCATGGCCCTGCTGATGAGCCGCAGCGCGGCGGCCGCCCTCGGTAATGGGGCGCCCATCACCCTGGCCAGCCTGCAAGACAAACCGCTGGTACTGCCCAGCCGGAACATGCAATTTCGCCAATATCTGGATCTCGCCGCCGAGCGCGCAGGCATCAGCCTGAAGATGGTGCTCGAAACCGACTCCCTCTTTCATCTGACCAGCGCAGTCCACCACCAGCTGGGGTGGGCCATCGTCAGCGCCGGCCTCGCCCACTCTGCCAGTCAGCTTTCCGACCTGGACTACCGGCTGCTCGAACCACTCGATGTCGGATGCACCCTCTTCATGACCCGTCAACACAGCATCACTCCCGCCATGCGGGCGTTCCTTGCCCTGGTCACAGAGACAATGCCGTCTCATGACCGCTGCGTTTAGCCCCCACGGCTACCGCCTCTTGGTACGGCCCCTGCCGCTGCGCCCAAACAAAAGCCCGCCAAAGGAGGCGGGCTTGATGGTGCAATGCAGGCAGATCAGGTTGCCAGCTGCTCCCGAGGCGAGCCATGGTGGCGCAGCCAGGCAAAGCTCAGGGCGACCAGCACCACCATCACCGTCATGATGGCGCCCAGGCCAAGCTGCCCCTGCATGGGGAAGCTGGCCGCCAGCAGGGTGACCAGCCCGGCGCCGAGGTTTTGCATGCCGCCAAGAATGGCGCCGGCGGTGCCTGCCTGACCCGGGAAGGGCTCGATGGCGCAGGTGGTCGCGGTCGGATAGAGGATGCCGCTACCGATGAAGTAGACTGCGGCCCCGCCCACCAGGGACGCTGCGCTGACGATGCCAAACAGACCCGGCAGCAAGATGATCAGTGCCCCCAACGCCAAGAAGAGGATCCCAAGACGCATCAGCTTGCCCGGACTCAGTCGAAAGCTCAGACGAGCCGAGAGCCAGGCGCCGAACAAATAACCCGGCAGAGGCAGCACGAACAGGACGCTCACCGTCTTGGCATTGAAGCCGAGCACGTCACCGAGCAGCACCCCCGCCGCCGCCTCGAACACGGCAAGTCCTGCGAAGGTCGCCATCAGGCAGAGCAGATTGCCCTGGAATCTGGGGTTGCCCAGCACATGACGATAGGCGGCGCGCACCCGCAGCGGCTGGCGACGCTCTTGGGGCAATGTCTCGGCAAACCAGATCAAGATGGCGATGGTGCTGATGGCGCCAAACCCGAACAAGAACCAGTAACCAGCACGCCAGTTCAACCATTCGGTCAGCCAGCCCCCCAGCACGGGCGCCAGCAGAGGCGAGAAGATGACCCCCATGCTCACCAGGCTGTTGGCGCGGTTGAGCTCGGCCCCCTGATAGCGATCCCGCATCACGGTCCGGCTCATGGCCCCGGCTGCGCCCGTTCCCAGCCCCTGAATGAAGCTGCCCACCAGCAGGGCGCTGGCATTCGGGATCAGCTGGATAACCAGAGTACCGAGCAGAAACACCATCATGCCAATCAGCAGCACGGGGCGACGGCCCCACTTGTCGGAGAGGGGACCATAGATGAACTGGGACAAGCCGTAAGGGATGAGGTAGCAGGCCATCACCGCCTGTAGCGAGGCCGAGCTCACCCCCAGATCCGCCGCCATCACCGGGATGGAAGGCACATAAAGGGTCTGGGTCATCTGACCCACGGCGACCATCAGAATGGTCAGGAAAAACAAAGGGTAAAAGCTGTGCCGATTCATAACTGCTCCACGACATCAAAAGCATGGCGCTCCTCACCCTGGAGGGAGGAGTCATTGTCAGATCTGGATGAGTAATCACAGCGCGGAGAACCCGCGTTGATCGGGAGCAGATCAGCTCCCTTATGCTGGCCATGTTAGTGATTCAGATCACAAAACACGAACGAATCTTTGTAATCAGCTTGGCTTAGTTTTTCTAATAATACGGGGCCCGCAGGCCCCGTTTATTGCTCTCTTGTTTCTGCCGCTCGCGGGCTTATCCCTTACCGGGTCACCATCTGCTGAGCCTGCTTGACCAGATCGTCCGGGTTCTCCTTGCGCGGTGGCAACGTGACCCCCTTTTGGCAAGCGGGTCTGGCCTCCATGCGCGCCATCCAGGCTTGCAGATGCTCCAGCCCCTCGATGGAGATGCCGCTCCAGTCATAGATCCGCACCCAAGGCCAGGTGGCGATATCGGCAATGCTGTACTCGTCCGCCAGGTATTCATGATGGGCAAGATGGCCGTCGAGCACCTCAAACAGGCGGCGACCCTCTTTCTGGTAGCGTTCGATCGCGGCCGGGATCTTCTCGGGGAAGTAGCGATAGAAGACATTGGCCTGGCCCATCATGGGGCCGACGCCGCCCATCTGGAACATGAGCCACTGAATGGCCTGGGAGCGACGCTTGGGATCTTGCGGCAGCAACTTGCCCGTCTTCTCCGCCAGATAGATCAGGATAGCTCCGGATTCGAACACGGCAAAATCACCATTATCCCGGTCAACGATGGCCGGGATGCGGCCATTGGGGTTGATCGCCAGAAAATCGGGCTGCTTCTGCTCCTGAGTCGAAAAATCGAGAGGGATCAAGTTATAAGGCAGGCCCAGCTCTTCGAGAGCGATGGCGACCTTGAAGCCGTTTGGCGTCGCGGCCGTGTAGAAATCAATCATCATCTTCTCCTTGGTTGCCCGGCACACAGCGTGTCGGGCGTCTTGTGACGGAACAGTGACTCAGGCCTGGGCACTGGGCCGGCTTGATACCGCATCGTACCAGCGCTTGAGGGCTATCTGCTCATCGCTTATGTGCAGCGCCAGCGTCCTGGCAGCAAAGTCGATGGCGCACAGGGCGAGAATGTCGGCAATGGTGAAACGGTCTCCGGCAATATAGACAGATGCTTGCAGCCTTTCCTCCAGCTTGCCAAACCACTGGCCTGTCAGCAGCTTGCACTCCTGCCCCCACTCGGGGAAGCACGTTTCACGATCCTGGTAAAAGCCAGTGATGTGACGAAAGGCCATGCCCGCTGGCTGCCAGAGGTTGAACTCGATGAAGCGGCTCCACATCTCTATCTGGGCCCGCTCCAGGGGGGTCGTGCCAAACAGATTGTTATCAGGATAGAGCTCCTCGAAGTAACGGCAGATGGCGACCGATTCGCTCAGATAGCTGCCGTCATCAAGCGCCAGCACCGGGATTCGCCCGGCCGGGTTCTTGGCCAGGAAATCCGGGCTCAAATTCTCGCCGCCGCTCAGGTCGACCTGTTCATAGGCCATGTCGACCCCCTTCTCGGCCAGAAACATCCGGACCCGGCGCGCATTGGGTGCCCGCTTCAATTCATAGACTTTCATCCTGATCTCCATTTCTAAACGAACAGTTAGAAACTAGTCTTATCTAAACGAACGGTCAAGAATTTGTTATAGTGGCGACAGGAGGTACTATGGCCCGAAAAACTGCATTCGATCCAGCCGAAAAGCTGGAGCAAGCCATGACACTGTTCTGGCAAAAAGGCTTTGAGGCAACCTCGATCCAGGATCTGGTCGATGCCTTAGGCATCAATCGGTTCAGCCTCTACAACAGCTTCGGCGACAAACAAACCCTGTTTCAACTGGCACTTGATCACTACATAGACAAGGTCTCGCGCCAGCGCCTTACCCCTCTGCTGTGCGAGCACGGCGGGCTTGCGGCCATCCATGACTGGCTAGATGCCCTGGCACTGCGCCTGACTCAACCCGGCAATCTTGGCTGCTTCTTGCAAAATGCCCAGATCGGCACAGCCATGGATGAACCCAAGGTGCGCGAGCGCATCGCGGCCATGCATCAGGAGTTGCAACAGGCGCTGGCCCATGCACTCAGGGTCGCGATACGAAATGGGGAGTTGGCAGCAAACACTGACGTGGAAGCCCTGGCGCGCTTCTTGTTTGTGCATGTACAGGGCTGGGTCTTGCTCGGGAAGGGGGTGGCAATGGCGACACCTTGCATGCCGACATTGCCACCCTCAAACGACAGCTCGCCCTGTGGCAGGGCGGTCAGCCGACTGGCTAGTTAAGCGCCCCCGGCAGGCTGCGCTGGCGCAGCAGACTCAGGCGTGACAACAGTGGCAGGTAAGAGGCCAGTTTGTCGAGTAGCAGCTGGCTGCTGGTCTGGCTCTCCCACTCGTGACCATCCATCACAATGCCGTTGGAGACGAAATAGTAGCGGGGATCCCGTACATCAGGGCCACGATGCGAGCTGGCCCCTCCCGTATCTGCCGCGGTACACATCAACAGCGGCAATACCGGCAATCCAATCGATGCCTCGGTTTCCACCGCCACAGGTTCCGGCCAGTGGTCCTCATCATCGAGTAGCAAGATGGCGGCCTCATCTCGAGTCGGATTCCATTGACTCGGACTGATCACCACGATGCGATTAAAATAGGTGCCGACGTCAGCGGACTTCTGTAACGCCTGGAGCAACCCGTTGACCGCCATGGACGACGGTTTATGACTGACTAATGACAAGTTCATACGACACATCCCTATGAGTGATGGAGCTTGTTATTACACATGCCAAGGGTCTGGCGAGACAAGACTAGACCAAATTGTTATGTAAAGTCAGCTATTGGTGCATGCTATCGATTTAGCGCCTCCCTATTGGTGATAAGGCTTGCGGTTCAAAAGTATGCTGCTATAATTTCGCGTCCTTTTATCCCCGTTCTTTAACATCCAGTGGTGAACCTATGCATCCGATGCTGAATATCGCCGTGCGCGCTGCGCGCAACGCCGGTCAAGTAGTAGTAAAAGCCTTCTCCCAGCCCGAAAACATCGAGGCCACTCAGAAAGGCAGCAATGACTTCGTGACCAACGTTGACCGTGAAGCCGAAGCGGCCATCATTCATACCATCAAAAAATCTTACCCGGAACACAGCATCATCGCTGAAGAGTCTGGTGAGATTGCCGGTACCAATCCGGACTACCAATGGATCATTGACCCACTGGATGGCACGACTAACCTCGTCAAGGGCATTCCGCACTTTGCCGTCTCCATCGCCCTGCGCGTCAAAGGCAAGACCGAACAGGCTGTCGTCTACGATCCCATCCGTGACGAACTCTTTACCGCTACCCGTGGTAATGGTGCCCAGCTGAACGGCTACCGCATCCGTGTCGGCAAAGCCAAAGACCTGTCCGGCACCGTGCTGGCCACCGGCTTCCCGTTCAAGCAAAAGCACCACATCGAGTCTTACCTGAAGATGTTCCAGAGCATGTTCATCGAGTGTGCTGACATCCGTCGTGCCGCCGCTCCTTCCCTAGATCTGGCCTATGTCGCCGCCGGCCGCATCGACGGTTACTGGGAAATCGGCCTCAAGCCTTGGGAAAGTGCCGCCGGTGAGTTGCTGGCCAAAGAGTCCGGTGCCATCGTCACCGATTTCGTGGGTGGTCATAACTACGAAAACTCCGGCAACATGGTGGTTGCCAACCCGCGCGTCCTCAAGGTGATGCTCGGCAAGATCCGCGAGAATCTGCCGGAATCCCTGGCCAAATAAGCCAGTTCCGACTCTTGCACCTTAAACCCGGCTCAGGCCGGGTTTTTTTATATCTGGTACTTATAAAGGCAACCAGGGTTCCAGGCCGGCGTGTCCGCAACCACCCCCAGCCCCCTAGAAGCCATTGATACAGACCTCCCAGCCCTGAAATCGGCAGACGTCCCGGATGACTCGATGTGTCATGCTGCCGCCTGATCACATTGCCCCGCGACCACCTCCCAGGCTGCACGCTAAAAACAAACACCCGGCGCCAGGCCGGGTGTTCGGGTTGATAGCATAGAGAAGCACTGGGTCAGCATCAGCCCACCCGGCACAGGCCGCATCACGCCAGGCGGAAACGACCTATGGTCTGCTTGAGCCCGGCCGCCAACTGGCTCAATTCCAGACAGGCCTGGGCCGTGTGCTCGGCACCGGTCGCGACCTCGCGAGAGGAGTCGTTGATCCGCTCGACATTGCGACCCAGCTCATCGGAGACCGCATCCTGCTCGCTGCAGGCACTGGCGATCTGGATGGCCATATCGGCAATCTGGGCCACGGCCTCTTCAATCTGTTGAATGCCCACCCCTGTCTGCTCGCTCTGGCCGACACACTGGCGGATCATGTCACAGCTCTGCCCCGTCACCTTGCGCGCCTGATCCGCTCGGGCCTGCAACGTCTCTATGATGGCAATGATCTCCCCGGTGGAGGCCTGGGTGCGACCCGCGAGGGTGCGTACTTCATCTGCCACCACGGCAAAACCACGGCCCTGCTCACCCGCCCGCGCCGCTTCGATGGCAGCATTGAGCGCCAGCAAGTTGGTCTGATCGGCAATGCCACGGATCACATCGACCACCAGATTGATCTGGGCCGACTCCCGCTCCAGCTCGGTCACCAGGATGCCGGCCTGCTCCATCTCGGCGGCCACCTGATTGATGGCGACCAGAGAGCCCTGCACATCCTGATTGCCGCGACGAGCCAGCTGGTTGGCGGCGCTCGCAGAATCAGAGGCCATCTCGGTATTGCCAGCCACGTCAGCCACCGTCGCCTTCATCTGCGCCATGGCGGTCGCCACCAAGGTGATCTCCTGCTGCTGATGGGCGATCCCCCGTGAAGACTGCTCGGAGACAGCGCTCACCTCCTCGATGGCAGTACCCAGCTGGGTGACGGCAGCCACCACCTCTTCAATGAGCCGACGCAGGTTGTCCTGCATCTGCAACGTGGCCTTGGCAAGCATGCCCAGCTCATCCTTGCCGATGTGCTGGCGATCCAGTCTGTGGGTCAAGTCTCCGGCGGCGATGGCATTGGCCTGACTGACCACGGCCTGCAGTGGTCGGCAGATCTGGCGGGTCAGGAACCAGGTCATGGCGATCATGAACAGCACCAGGGCCCCGATGCTGACGCTGGAGAGGGTAAGCAGGGTGCTGACGCTGCCCAGCAGGCCACCCCGGTTTTCCTGCACGAAGCCCAGGTTGACGTTGATGAGGTTGTTCACCTCCTGCTCCAGACGGCTGTAACGATCATTGGTCTGGAACAACAAGGTGCGTGCCTGTTCCCGGTTGCCCTGGGTCAGCTGGCGCTCAAAATCAGCCACACTCTGCCGATAATCAAGCCAGGCCTGCTTGGTCCGATTGAATACCTGGCGCTCATTATCGCCACCAACCGTGGCTTCATAACTGCGCATGGCCCCATCCACCTTGTCGATATTGGCCTGGATCCGGCCAAGTCGCGCCTGCAGATCGGTCGCATCGTCCACCATCAGAATGGCAAACTGGGCACGGCGCACATAAGAAACGTCATACATGAGATTTTCAACCGAGATGACACTCGGCAGGGTGGAGTCGGTAAAATTCAATACGCGATCCCGCACCGTTCTTAATTCACTGGCGAGAAAGAGACCGAATATCATATTAACGATGGCGATCACGGAAAACACCAGAGCAATTTTCTTGCCGATGGAGAGGTCTTTATAAAACATGTTTACCCATATTCCTCAACTGCCGAACGGCAGAGGCTGTTGGTCATCATGTCCTTATGGCATGCGCCGCCCGGAGGTCCTGCTGGGAGGTGTCGATAGGCCGAGAAACTAAGCTCCCGTCAACGGTCGACTATATCACAGCCCCTTGCTAACCCCGACTGTTCGCACCATGAATATGGCCCAGCCATTAATATCACTGCATTAAAAAGCCCATAAATTACTCAAACTGAATTAATTAGTCTGTTTTTTGATCTGTCACTTTTATATATCACCCTTAATAGAGATGACTGTCGTTCATTGTTATAAAAATGCACTGGTTCTCATGGGCTCCCTTTTACCTGCATAGGGATCTGCTCCTCCTCTGACTCCCGCGGCTACCCCATGCCAGACTGATATTGAGCAACAGATCATCAGTGACGAATTTTTCCTGCCCAAGGCCAGCCACCATGGTGGGGCCAGCGAGCGAGTTAGGCTATGATGGGCGCCGACCCTGCCCCTATTGCTACCTGCATGTTGTTACAAGGAGCCAACCCATGATCAGACTCGCGGTGATCGGTACTAACTGGATCACAGAAAAATTCATCGAGGCGGCGCTGCTGAGCAAGGCGTTTAAACTGACCGCCGTCTACTCCCGCCAGCGCGCCACCGCAGAAGCATTTGCCGCCCAGTATGACGATCCGGCCTGCTTCGACGATCTGGCCGAGTTTGCCGCCAGTCCCAGCTTCGATGCCGTCTACGTGGCCAGCCCCAACTCCCTGCACTGCCCCCATACGCTGCAACTGCTGGCGGCGGGCAAACATGTGATCTGCGAGAAGCCACTCGGTTCAAATCTGGCCGAGGTCGAGGCCATGTATCAATGCGCCCGTGATCAGGGTGTCGTCCTGTTCGAGGCCTTCAAGACCGCCTACCTGCCAAACTTCCGCCTGCTGGCCGAGCAGCTGCCCCGTCTGGGCCAGGCGCGACGCGCCAGCTTCAGCTATTGCCAGTACTCCTCCCGTTGGCCCAAGTACCTGGCCGGTGAGCAGCCCAATACCTTCAACCCGGCCTTCTCCAACGGCTCCATCATGGACATTGGCTACTACTGCGTGGCCAGTGCCATCGCCCTGTTTGGTGCACCCGCCCGAGTCACCGCCAGTGGCCAGTTGCTGGAGACCGGGGTCGACATTCAAGGTACTGTGCTGCTGCACTACCCGGATTTCGAGATGGTGATCAGCCACTCCAAGGTCTCCGACTCCTTTATCCCAAGCGAGATCCAGGGCAGCGAAGGCGCCTTCATCATAGAGCACCTCTCCGAGAGTACCGGGCTGACCTGGGTCGGTCGGGACGGCCAGCGGGAAGTCCTGACCCTGCCCCAGTCTGACAACAGCATGATCTACGAGGCCACGGCCTTTGCCGCCCAGATAACCGCAGGCCAGATGGATGAGAGTGCTGTCACGCGCTCCATCGACACGGCGCGGGTCATCACCCAGGTACGCCAGCAGGTAGGGGTTCGCTTCCCGGCCGATCAAGCCTGATTGGCAAAGCGCTAAATGGTAAAAAGAGGCCCCGCAGTGCGGGGTCCTCTTTTTTTACGCCTGCCACCGACTCACAAGTCCTAGAGGCTCGC
>NZ_AQGQ01000126.1 GCF_000388115.1 Aeromonas molluscorum 848 | reverse complement strand
CCCTAGTTGCTGATAATCAGAGTGAATTTGCGAGCGCAGTTGGAGAAGTTTTAGCTGATGCCCAAACACATATTCAACTCAAACAATTTGTAAGAAAAATCAAAAGCATACTTGATAAATAAAAATAATTTCTTGCTGATGGCTATACACCTGATGATCATTTTTCATTAAAGCAGCTTATGTAGAAACTGCTAAGAAGCAGCAAACTACATAGGGAAGACTGAACGATCGCGCTTAAGGTGCGAAAGGATCTGACGGAAAGTGAAGGATCGCAAAAAGGATCCGTTATCCCGCACGCGGCCAGTGCTGGCGCGGGGAGCCGCTCCCCGCCCCTAGTCGTTCACCTGCATGATTTCCCACAGATGAAGCGCGCAGGCGGGGCGGGGTTCCGATTGCGCGCTGGCGGTGCTGGCAGGGGGCGACAGGCTGCGCCAGTCGCTCCGGGTGCTCGCGATGGTGCAAGGGTGGGTCGCCCTGGCGATGCCGCAGCGGGCCGCTGATGCGACCAGGTGAGGGGCAAAAGAAAACCCCGCCAGATGGCGGGGTGGTCGGGATGGGTTGCCCGGGTCAGCGCAGCTGATCACCCTGGGCGGCCTGCTCGGTACCGGCGGCCAGCTTGTATGGATTGAATCGGATAATCTCCTCCCCTGCCCAGTCGTTCATCGCCAGCAGGCTGGCCTTGATGCTGTCGATCTCGTTGACGTCGAACACCTGGGCGGCCTCCGTCACATTGCCAAACCCGCCAGTGCTGTTCGGCATCACCCCCATCAGCTGGGGCGGTACCCGGTGGGTGGCCAGCTGGTCATCCCGGCTCACGTTCTTGATGCTCAAGAAGTCATCCTTGGCCGCTACCTCTGCCACCGGGATCAGCTGCACCCCGTCTTTCTTCCCACCGGGGGTATAGAGCAGCAGGTTGCGGAAGTTTCCGGGGCCCTTGCTCTGACGTAGCGCCTCCCGCAGCTTGGTGATGTCCCCCTCATTCTGCAGCGGGTCCGTGATGTGCATGATGAAACCGGCGTGGCTGCCGTTCTCATAGTACCGGCGGCGAAACAGGGTGGCCGACTCGTTCAGCAAGGTCGAATTCAATCCGCCAACGTAGTCGGGGATGCCGTAGATCTCCTGGTTGATGTCGCTCTCCATCACGTGCCCAACCCGACCGGCGGGCAGCTCCTGTTCCTGCCCAGGCTGGGCAATCCACCAATAGGTGGCCATATCCAGAGCGCGCCGGGTGTACTTGGCTCGCAGATGGTCATAGCGCAGCACCCCACCGATCCTGTTCTGCACCGCCTGCAGGTAGCCGTTGCCAAAAATAAGATAGTCCAGCGCCAACCCGGTGAAGCCCGCCAGACTCAGTTTCGGATGAGGGATGAAACACGATCTCAAGATGTTGCGCTTCACCTGTATGGCAGAGGCATGATGCACCCCGGCCCGATAGACCCGCGACAGCCCATTGAGGGACAGCGGCGGCTCATACCAGCGGCCGTTGTGCATCGACTCAAGATAATCGAACACCTCCCGCTGCGATAAGACCGGCACCGGCTCGCCAAAGGTGAACGCCTCGATGGCCTCGCCAGCAGGTTGTCGGGTAGCCGTCACCGGCGTCGTAGGGGTTGAAGAGGGGCGACAATTGCGACGTTTGATCATTAGAAAAACTCCATAGAACCGGTATTGGTGCCGTTGGCGCCTGCCAGTGGCTCATGTAACAGGGCGTGCATGGTTGCCCAGGCGATATCTGCGTGGCTGGTCTCTTCGGAACGGCTGGCCTCAAAGGTCGGCATCTTGCCAGCGGTAACCCCCCGGCGGATGCTCATAAAGGCGGCGGCCAAATCATTCCAACCGCTGTCAAACTCCAGCCGCCCCTTGTTCATCACGTCGAGCGCCTTCATCACCATCTGAATTTTGACGCTCGGGTTGTACTGGATGGATGTAACTGCCGGATAGAATGGCTTCACATTCTGATAAACACCCTCCCCGATCCCGGTCGTATCAATGCCGATATACGCCACGTTGTAACGGAGCGTCATCTGGCGGATGGCCTCGGCCTGAGCGGCAAAATCCATCCCTTTCCACTGGTGGCGCTCAAGCACCCGAAATTTGCCGCCAGGTACCGCAGGCGGGGCCAGCACGACGCAGCCCGCGCTATCACCCTTGCCGCCCTTGGCCGGGTCATAGCCGATCCACACAGGCCGGTTGCCCATTGGCCGAATCGCAAAGGGTTTGTAGTCATCCCACACCTCCCAGCTATCGACCATGCAGCGCATAAGCATCGCCAGTGGAAACACGCTGGCCGTGTCGTCCATGAACATGCACATCAGCAGGTTGCTGTATTCATCATCGGAATACTCACTGCGCAGCTGATCCAGGTCGAACAGGTCACAGCCGCCGCGCACCGCATCCTCGACCGTGACAATCTGCCGCCACTGGCCATCGGCGCACAGCTTGCCGCCGGCCAGATTGGTGTGGCTCAGGTCAATCTCGACCCGGTCGGCCTTGGCCTTGCCTCGGTTGAAGTTGGCTCCAGACCAGAACGCATAGGCGGGATGAGAAAGGCTGGAAGGGGTGGAAATGTAGGTCTGGCGCCACTTTTTGTGCATCGCCATACCAGACGCCACCTTGCGAAACTCCAGAAAGCCATGGATCCAGAAATACTCATCCATGTAGATGTTGCCGTGGTAGCTCTGGGCGGTGCGGGCGTTGGTACCAAGAAAATACATGTGAGCCCCGTTCGGCAGCACCATGGGATCGCCTTTCAGCTCGACCCCTTCATCCTTGGCAAACTGGATGATGTACTGCTTGAACACATGGGCCTGCGCCTTGCTGGCAGACAAGAAAATCTGATTTCGCCCGGTCACCAGGGCATCGATGAACGCCTCGAAGGCAAAGAAGTAAGTGGCCCCAATCTGGCGCGACTTGAGCAGATCGCGGATCCGGTGCAGCTTGCCAGCCTCGTACCAGGTGCGCTGATAGCCAAACATGGTCGACTCGAACCGCTCGATTAACCGTTCCTGCTGCTCGGGCTCAACCACGTTGCGCTCGGGCGCCTTCTTCGGCCCCTTGTTGCGGTTCGCTACCTTGGGATTGAGGTCGGTCTCATTGCCGCCGTTACTGTACTTGTTGACCCGGGCGATACGCTCCAACTGACGGCCCAGCAGGTCAATCTCCTTGAAGTCGCCGCCGCTCTTCACCTCCTTGGCTATCAGCTGGCACATCCGCGCCTCGATGGCGAAATCGACCCGGTCAATAGGTTTGATGTCATCCCAGCCGTCGCGCTTCTTCCAGGTCGAGACTGTCCCCTCTGGCGTTTGCAGCAATTCAGCAATGGCGCGCAGCGGGTAGCCCTGGAAGAACAGGTGCATGGCCTGCCGTCTGGGTTCGATATGAGGGAAAAGTAAGGGTGCTGTGGTCATGGCGCCAGTCTACCCAGCAGCAACCACGCCCAACCCCACCCCGCCAGTGTGCCAGCGCCGTACACACTGGCGGCAGATTGCACGATCCCGCCTCTCCCCCAGACCATAACCGCGACATTACCACCCAATCACCAAAGGGATCCCAACCCATGGCTAAGTCCAAGTTTTTCCGTGTTGCCGTCGAAGGGGGCACAACCGATGGCCGCACCATCACCCGCGAATGGGTCGAGCAGATGGCCCAACGCTATAACCCGCAAACTTACGGTGCCCGGGTCAACATGGAGCACTATCGCGGTTTCGATCCGGAAGGCCTGTTCAAGATGTATGGCGACATCACCGCCGCCAAGGCCGAAGAGGTCACCATCGAGGGCGAAAAACGTCTGGCCCTGTTTGTCCAGATTGACCCAACCCCGGCGCTGGTTGAACTCAACAAGAAGCGCCAGAAGGTCTACACCTCCGTCGAGATCCACCCCAACCTCAACGGTAAAGGCGCCTACCTGACGGGGCTCGCTATCACCGACAGCCCGGCCAGCTTGGGCACAGATTTGCTCCAGTTCTGCGCCGGGGCGGGTGAAAACTCCCCACTTGCTGCTCGCAAACAGCACAAAGAAAGCCTGTTCACCGAAGGGCTCGAAACCATCATCGAATTCGAAGACGAGCAGGAAAAAGGCCCTGGCCTGCTGGAGCGGGTCACCGCGTTGTTCTCCACCCACAAAAAGCAATCCGGCGCTGACTTCAGCGACGTGCATCAGGCCGTCGAAGCCGTGGCCACCGAGGTCACCAGCCTCGATACCGGCATGCAGAAGAAGTTCACCGCACAGGCCGCCACCATCACCGAACTGACCAGCCAGCAGCAAGCCACCGCCAAAGCGCTGGCTGACCTCACCGCCCAGCTGGAAGGCCAGGAAGAGTTTAGCCACAAGCGCCAGCCCGCCACCGGTGGCGATGGCACCGCCACCGTATCCACCGACTGCTAAGGAGCATCCTCAATGCGCAACGAAACCCGTTTGAAGTTCAACCTCTTCACCCAGACCATCCGTGACCTGAACAACATCCCGGATGAAACCAAGAAGTTTACCGTTTCACCAGAGGTCGAACAGACGCTGGAAACCCGCGTGCAAGAATCCAGTGCATTCCTGACCATGATCAACGTGGTCGGTGTGCCTGAGCAGGAAGGTGAGAAGCTCGGCCTCGGCATCAATACCACGGTGGCAGGGACGACTGACACCACCCAACATGACCGCCAGGCTGTCGACCCGACCGACCTGACCGGCAACCGTTACCGCTGCGAACAGACCAACTTTGATACCGCCTTGCGCTACGCCAAGATCGACGCCTGGGCCAAGTTCAAAGACTTCCAGACCCGTATCCGCGACGCCATCCTGCAGCGTCAGGCCCTCGACCGCATCATGATCGGCTTTAACGGCCTCACCCGTGCCGCGACCTCCAACCGCATCACCAACCCGCTGTTGCAAGACGTCAACAAGGGCTGGCTGCAAAAGATCCGCGAAGACAAACCGGAAAACGTGCTGGATGAAGTCAAGGCAGACTCCGGGATCATCAAAGTGGGTAATGGTGTCACCCTCGAAGACGGTTACAACAACCTCGACGCCCTGGTGATGGACCTGACCGAACTGCTGGGCCCGACCTACCGTGACAACACCGAACTGGTTGCCATCGTCGGTCGCAAACTGCTGCACGACAAATACTTCCCCATGGTCAACAAAGACCAGGTGCCGAGCGAGAAAATGGCAGCGGATGTCATCATCAGCCAGAAACGAATGGGCGGTTTGCCCGCCGTGCGCGTCCCCAGCTTCCCCGACAACGCCATCCTAGTCACCCGCCTGGATAACCTGTCCATCTACTGGCAAGAAGGCACCCGCCGCCGCACCATCCTCGATAACGCCAAGCGCGACCAGATCGAAAACTACGAGTCAGTGAATGAGGCTTACGTGGTCGAAGACTACGAAGGCGCAGCACTGGCCGAACACATCGAGCTGGTTGAACCGGCTCCGGCCGTATAAGGGGGAGACATGACAAGCCCCGCCCTGCGTAACAAGCAACGCAAACTGGCCGCCCTGCAAGGGGCGGCCAGTCCCCAGTTCGACCAGGTCCGTGCCAACGCCTACGAACTCCAGCTGATGCAGCTGGTCGAACACCGCCGCACCCTCAAGGGCATCCAGAGTATCGAGCGCAAGATCGAGGCCAAGCGCACCATGTTGGCCGTCTACAAGCCGTGGATTGATGGCCTGCTGACCACCGACCGGGGTGGCCAAGATGACGTCCTGGTGACCGTCATGCTCTGGCACCTCGACACCGGCGATCTCGAAGGGGCATTCAATATGGCCGACTACATGATCCGCCATGGCCTGAGCACTCCGGATCAGTACGACCGCACCGCCCCCACCCTGATCGCCGAAGAGGTGGCCGACACCGCCATCAAGCTGCAAGAGGCAGGCACCGGCCCAAGCTATGGCCTGCTCTGCGCTTACATCGAGCTACTGAGAGACTCAGACATGTTCGATCAGGTTCACGCCAAGTTGCACAAGGCCGTGGGCCGAGCCGCACTGGCTGAAGGGTTCAAAGAGCAAGCCGCAGAGCACTACCGTCGGGCTCTTGAGCTGTACGACAAGGTCGGCATCAAGAAAGAGCTGGAAGTGTTGGAACGGGAGTTGAAAAAGGAGGCAGCCGCAAGCGCCAGCGACCCCCAACCATCAACCGATCCGGCAGTCCCTGAACCTGTCACCACCGAACAGCCTGACCCCGCCCCCGGCGAGGCCAGCTAACCGAGCGTACCCCGCACCCTGGGCGGCTCGGGCCTGACGAATGCCAGTGGCATACCAGACGGCCCGACCACCGCCCAACCAGCGGCCCGATCCACACAGGAGCACCATGAGCACCGGATTCATAGCCACAGCACCCACCGCGCCAGCAGAAGGGGAGATCGACAGCGGCCCATTCTGGCCTTCAATCTCGCTGAGCGATCTGCGCGGTACCGTCCGGCTCGATGGCACCGTGACCACGGCCCGCCTCACCCATGCCGTGATCGACGCCCTCACCAGCGTCAACCGCGATCTGGCCGATTGGCGCAGCGCCCGCCAGGGCGAAGGTCACACCACCCTGGTCAGCGTCCCGAGCGAGGTCATCAACAGCGAATCACTGCACCTGCACAGCTACCGGCGCGCCGTCTATGCCATGACTCGCGCCAACCTGCTCGAACGTTATACCGACTACAGCGCTACCGGTGACGGCGTCAAAGGCGCCGATGCCAAAGTCGTCAGCTCGGATGACCTCTACCGGGATGCCCGCTTTGCCATACGCGACATCCTCGGTACCACCCACAACACCGTGGAGCTGATCTGATGCAACTGCGTAGCCAACAGGGTGACACCCTCGATCTCATCCTGTTTCGGCACTACGGCTACACCGCAGGCATCACCGAGCAAGTGCTCAACCTCAACCCCGGTTTGGCCTCGCTCGGCCCCATCATCCCGACCGGAACCCTCATCACAATGCCAGCGGCCCCCACCCAGGCCGAGCAGCCGCTGATCCAGCTATGGGACTGACCATGAGCCGCCTCGACGACGAACTCGAACGACTGGCCAACATCAGCGAGCAGCAAATCGCTGCCCGCATCCATGCCGCCCGCATCAGCGGCACCGGCCCCCACTACTGCATCGACTGCGACAACCCCATCCCCCAGGAGCGCCGCGAGGCAATCCGGGGCTGCGAACGCTGCACCGACTGCCAAACCATCACCGAATTCCAAACCGCCCGCCACTACGGCAGCAAACGATAGGAGAGCACGATGCCAGAACCGATCTCATCCAGTGCAGCAACCAGCACCCTCACCGGTCTGGCGCTGCTGTCACTGTTCCCCGGCCTTGATATCGAAGTGGTACTGGCAGCATTTGCCGGAGCCATGGTGTTCATCGCCACCACCACAGAACTCGGCAACCTGCGCAAAGCAGGGCTGTTTGTCGCGGCCTTCATCATCGGGATCCTCTTTGCCGAGCAGGTGGCCGCCATCGTAACAATGGTGCTACCTGCCAAGGCCGCTGGCAGCCCTCGCGCTATCGGTGCCCTGCTGGCCTCGGCCATGGCCGTCCATTTGTTGCAATGGGCCTTGCGCAAAGCGCCGGAAGACCTGTTCAAACTCCGCAAAGGGGGCTGACATGTTGACCATCCTCTACGCCCTGATCTGCGCCGCCATCGCACTGCGACTGGCTACCTTCAACCGCAACGGGGGCGACTACCGCCCCCTGCCTGCCCTGCTGGCATGGGTCATCACAGTGGCCGCTGGCTCCGTACCACTGCGCGCCATGCTGGGTGCCTTGCCATCACCGGATCCCGCCGCCGTCCTGCTTGCGGCCGTGGTGCTCACCGCCCTGATCGGTTCTCGCGGATCCGTCATGCGCCTGCTGCCACGCCGCCGCCAGCAGCCAACCCCCGCCAGCCACCTGAACGGGAGATTTCAGCCATGAGCCTCAAAAAAGGGGATACCGGCGCCGCCGTCTCCGACCTGCAACGTCGCCTCACCAAGGCCGGTTATCCGGTGGATCCTGACGGCTGGTTTGGCGATGCCACCGAGCGCGCCCTGCTCGCCTTCCAGCAGGACTACATGATCGTCGCCATCGGTCAGGCCGGGCCGCGCACCCTGGCCGCCCTGCTCGGCAGCGAGCGGGGCAACCAGTTGCGCATCGGCGACATGCAGGCTGGCGCTGACCTGCTGGGCCTGCCGCTGGCCACCATGGCCACCGTCGCCCAGGTCGAAAGCATCGGCGAGGGCTTTACCCAAGACCAGCGCCCGGTGGTGCTGTTCGAGCGGCATGTGTTATACCGTCAGCTCACCAAGCACCTTGGCAAGGCAGCCGCCGACCAGCTGGCTGCCAGCTACCCCAATCTGGTCAACCCCAAGCGCGGCGGCTACGCGGGCGGCGCGGCGGAGTGGGAACGGCTGCAACTGGCCATCAGCCTGCATCGGAATGCCGCCATCGAATCGGCCAGCTGGGGCATGTTCCAGATCATGGGCTACCACTGGCAGGCGCTGGACTTTGCCTCGGCCAGCGAATGGCAGGCGGCCATGCAGCGCAGCGAGGTCAACCACCTCACCGCCCTGTGCCGCTTCATCCAGCAAGACGCTGCCATGCATAAGGCCCTGCAGGGCCGCAAGTGGGCCGACTTTGCCCGTCGCTACAACGGCCCTGCGTTTAAGGAGAACGACTACGACACCAAGCTGGCCAAGGCATACGACCACTTTGCCAAGGTCTATCCGGTGAAGGAGGTGGCAGATGTGGCTTAACCTCCTGCGATCCCCCCTCACCTGGTTGCTGATCGCCTTGGCCATCGCCTTGGGTGGCTGGGGCTGGTCTGCCACCTCGGCAGCTACCGCCAAGGGTAAGGTCACTACCCTGCAAAATGACCTCAAGGCAGCCGACGACAAGGCCAAAGAGGCCGAACGGCGGGAACGGCTCAAAGACACCGCCATCACCACCCTCACTGGCGAACTGACCGCCCAGGCAGAAGCCGCCGCCAAACTGCAAAGCCAGCTCGGCGAACTGTCGATGACCGCCGCCACCCGCGCCGACACCATCAAGAGGCTCAAACGTGAAAATGCTGAACTTAGGTCTTGGGCTGATAGCCCTCTGCCTGATCCTGTTATCAGGCTGCTCAAGCGCCCCGCCCTCACCGGCGCCGCAGATTATCAGGCTCACCTGTCAGGGCCTGACCCCCTGCCAGCTGCCGCCGGCCAGCCCGGCCAATAACGGCGACTTGCTCGACCAGTTGACCCAGACCGAGGCCGCCTGGGCCAACTGCGCCGCTCAGGTCGACAGCCTCATCACCTGCCAGCAACGCCACCAGAACGGGAGAGATAATGGAAAAGCCAAAACAAATCCGTGAGGTGCTGACCAGCTGCCTGCCGCACCTCAAAAACAATCCGGACAAGCTGCACATCTTCATCGCCCCGGGCAACGTCGAAAGCACCGGCGCCCGCTCGCTCTCGTTCGAGTGGCAATACCCCCTCACCATCGGCATCGAGGACTTTGCCGGCCACCCAGATCAGATCATGGTGCCGCTACTGGCCTGGCTGCGCCAACACCAGCCCGAGCTGATGACCAACGACGAGCGGCGCAAGGATGGCATCACCTTCGAGGCGGAATACCTCGCCAACGACCTGATGGACCTCATCATCACCGTCAAGCTGACCGAGCGGGTCAGGGTCTGGCAAAACGAACAGGGTATTGGCTTGGAGCACCTGCCAGAGCCGCCGGAAGACCCCGATGACGGCATAACCTGGGAACTCTTCATCAATGGGGAGCATCAGCCATGGCCACCGACGACCTGAGCCGCCTGAGTCAATGGGCCGACGGCCTGCTGGCCAGCATGGAACCCGCCGCCCGCCGCCAGTTGGCTGGCGAAATGGCCCGCACCTTGCGCGCCAGCCAGGCAAGCCGGATCCGTACCAACGTTCAGCCAGATGGCTCCCCCATGAGCCAACGCAAGCCCCAGCCTAAATTGAAGAAAGGCCGGGGCCGCTTGCGCCGAAAAATGTTCTTCAAAATCACCAGCAAAACATGGCTGAAGGCCAACGCCAGCCCATCACAGGCCGTGGTTGAATTCGTCGGCACGGCCAACCGCCTCGCCACCATTCATCATCACGGGCTAAAAGAGCGTATTAACGGGCGCGAGATCCGCTATCCAGCGCGGGAGCTGCTCGGCATAACAGAACAGGAACGTGATCTGCTCGAAAACATCCTGCTCACCCACCTAACCAAGGGGTTATAGCCCACCCCGCCAGTGTGCCCGCGCCGTACACACTGGCGGCTCCTCGCCTTCCCGGCCATTGCCCAAAACAATGGCCCCATGCAACCGACCCCGACCGAACTCCAACGCCTGATCGACAACCTGATCCGCATCGGTACCGTTACCGCCGTGCGATCCAAGGAATGTCGTGTCAAAACCGGCGACATCACCACCAACTGGCGGCCCTACGCAACAGCGCGGGCCGGGAACAACCGTACCCGCAATCGCCTGAGTATCGGCGAGCAGGTGCTGTTGCTGTCGGTCAGTGGTGATCTGCGCAATGCCTATGTCGCCTGCTCCATCAACTGCGCTGCCTTCCCCGAGCCACTGGCCGAGGATGACAACCCGGATCTCGACCGCACCGAATACAGCGACGGCGCCGTCATCGAATACAACCCGACCACCGGGGCGCTCAACGCCAACGGTATCAAGTCGGCCACGCTCTCGGCCTCCGTCAGCGTAAAGCTCATCACCCCCCTGGTGGAATGCACCCAGGCCCTCAAGGTCGGCGGGGCCATCGAGGCGGGCGGCAAGATCACCGCCCCCAGCGCCAAGATTGGCGACGTTGAAGTCACCACCCACAAACACGGCAACGTGGCCACCGGCAGCGGCACCTCCGGGGGCCCGGCATGAACTGGCTCGGCATGAATGCCGCGAGCGGCCGCGCCATCAGCGCCACCGACCACATCATCCAGTCGGTGCGCGACATTCTCATCACACCGGTGGGCTCTCGCGTCATGCGCCGCGACTACGGCAGCGAGCTGTTTTACCTCATCGACCAGCCCCAACATCAGGCCACCCGCCTGCGCCTGATGGCCGCCACCGTGCAGGCCCTCATCAACTGGGAACCCCGCATTACCATCATCAAGGTCGATGTGCAGGGCGGTGGCATGGATGGCGCCCTCACCGTCGACCTCACCTGGCAGCGCAAGGACGGCGGCGCACCGGATTCCAAAACAGAAAGTGCCAGCATCACCATCCCCACAGGAGCCGCCAATTGAGCAACGTGGATTTGACCCAGCTCCCACCGCCCTCGGTGGTAGAAAACATCGACTTCGAGACCATCCTGGCCGAGCGCAAGGCCACCCTGATCAGCTACTACCCGGCTGACCAACAAGCTGCCATCGCAGCCACCCTCGACTTCGAATCCGAACCGCTCAACAAGCTGCTGCAAGAGAACGCCTACCGGGAAGTGATCCTGCGCGCCCGCATCAACGATGCCGCCAAGCAGACTCTGCTCGCCTTTGCCAGCGGTACCACCCTCGATCATGTGGTCGCCGAGTATGACATCGCCCGCCTGCTGGTCACCCCGGGCGACCCCGCAGCGAATCCGCCCATCGAGCCGGTGTATGAGTCCGATGATCGCTTGCGTATGCGCGGTCAGATGGCTTTCGAGGGGCTGACCACTGCGGGCTCGATAAACTCCTACAAGTTGCACGCCTTCTCGGCCACTGCCGAGGTGGCTGATGTTGCCGTCGACAGCCCCACCCCTGGCACCGTTCGGGTGACCATTCTTTCTCCGGCAGGTCAACCCAGTGCCGACACCCTCAACCGGGTCGAAC
>NZ_AQGQ01000125.1 GCF_000388115.1 Aeromonas molluscorum 848 | reverse complement strand
GGGCGAGCGCAAGATGATGGCAGACATGATGGCCAAGCAGGGCGTTGGCATTCAGGGTCTGGACGCCGGCGGTGTGCGGGTGCGCCATTGCCTCAGTGCGCAGATGGTGGCGCAGGATCGGCTGCCCTTCGAGAAGGGAGAGGGTTGCCAGCGCCAGCTCAGCAAGCGCAGCGAGACCCAGATGCAGTTCACGCTCAGTTGCAGCGACCCCCAGGCCCAGGGGGAAGGGGAGGTAACATTTGTCAGCCCGACCGCCTATCACAGTCGCTTTACCCTCGACCTCATGCACGAGGGCAAGCAGGAGCGACTTACCGGCACCAGTCAGAGCACGTGGCTGAGCGCTGAGTGCGGCGATATCAAGGCGGTGGAATAAGAGGCTGGCGCAGCACTGGGCGCCTGGTTCCCAATCACCGGCACAAACCAACGAGGAAACATGGTCAGACAGACGATGCTGGACAACGCCATGGGCGATCTGTTCGAGCAAGAGGCGCAGCCTCGCTGGCTGGCCCCCGGCGCCCTTCATCTGCCCGGAGGGATCGAGCGCCTGGGGCCTGGAACACGCTGGCTGTTGGCCTGGATTGCGACGACGAGTGCCCAGGCGCCCTTTCGCCATCTGCAGACTCCGGGCGGGCAGCGCATGTCGGTGGCCATGACCAATGCGGGCCCTTGTGGCTGGGTGTCTGACCGGCGCGGTTATCGTTATAGCCCCCTTGATCCTCTCAGCCAGCGGCCCTGGCCCCCCTTGCCGAGGGAGTTGCTCATCCTGGCCAGACACGCCGCCGAGGCGGCAGGTTTCGCTGATTTTGAGCCCGATGCCTGCCTCATCAATCGTTATGTCCCTGGGGCGCGCATGTCCCTGCATCAGGACAGGGATGAGGCCGATGTTGCCCATCCTATCGTATCTCTCTCCTTGGGATTGGCCGCCGAGTTTCTGCTGGGGGGGCTGACGCGAGGGAGTACGGTGCAGCGGCAGATGTTGCGAAGCGGCGATCTGCTGGTGTTGGGCGGTGAGGCGCGATTGCGCTTTCACGGGGTGGCCCCCGTCAAGGCCGGGCCCGAAGCGGTGCGTTTCAACCTCACCCTGAGGCTGGCGAAGTGAACATGGGCTGCGCCGAGACCGGAGAAGCCAATGCGGTGGCGGTGAGGCTGTAGCGCACAACAAAAAACCCTCCAGCTGGAGGGTTTTTTTTTCAGATAACGGCTGTCATCAGAACAGGGTGGTGGAGAGGTCGTAGAGCTCCTGATTGAAGGGGCGCTTCAGATTCTCGATGCAGTCGATGATGTCATGGTGCACCATTTCGTTGCCCTGGATACCGACGCAGCGGCCACCTTGACCTGCCAGCAACTGCTCAACGGCGAAGGCACCCATGCGGCTGGACATGATGCGATCACGGGCCGTCGGCGAACCGCCGCGCTGGATGTGGCCGAGGATGGTGGCGCGCGTCTCGCGGCCCGTCATGGTTTCAATATCCTTGGCCAGGGCATTGACGTCGGTGACGTGCTCACAGATGGTGATGATGGCGTGCTTCTTGCCCTTGGCTTCGCCTTCCCGGATCTGGGTCAGCAGCTTGTCTTTATCGAAGGCTACTTCCGGCACTATTACGTACTCGGCACCACCGGCAACGGCGGCTGACATGGCCAGATCGCCACAGTGGCGGCCCATGATCTCGACCACCGAGATGCGATGGTGGGAGCTGCAGGTATCGCGCAGGCGATCAATGGCATCCACCACCACGTTCAGGGCGGTATCAAAGCCGATGGTAAAATCGGTGCCGGCGATATCGTTGTCGATGGTACCCGGCAAGCCGATGCAGGGGAAACCCTCTTCGGTCAGCTTCTTGGCACCCATGTAGGAGCCATCACCGCCGATCACCACCAGGGCATCGATGCCATGGGATTTGAGGTTCTCGATCGCCTCGGCACGCACCTTGGCATCTCTGAACGCCGGGAAACGGGCGGATCCCAGGAAGGTGCCGCCGCGGTTTACCACGTCGGAGACGCTGTGACGCTCGAGTTTGACGATACGATTTTGGTGCAGACCGAGGTAGCCATCATAGATGCCATAGACTTCCAGGCCATGGTGCAGACCGGCGCGCACCACGGCGCGAATGGCTGCGTTCATACCGGGTGCATCGCCACCACTGGTCAAAACACCAATACGTTTGATTTGCTTGGTCATGAGTGCCTCTGGATCTCAAGTTATCGAATGGATAAGCCTGTTTTACTATATCGGCTTTCGTATCGGCTTGTTGTTCGCCATACGAAAACCGGCAAAGGAGGGGGCCTGGGACCCCCTCAGGGCTCTATTTACTTGGCTGCGCCAGCGATGATCTGGGAGAAGTCGTCCACTTTCAGGGACGCGCCACCCACCAGGCCACCGTCGATGTCCGGCTGACCGAACAGATCGCTTGCGGTCGCGCCAGTGACAGAACCACCGTACAGGATCTGAACCTTGGCAGCCACTGCGCCGTCAAAACCGGCCAGGTACTGACGGATGTGGGCGTGGACGGCTTGGGCTATCTCAGGGGTGGCAGTCTTGCCGGTGCCGATGGCCCATACCGGCTCATAAGCGACCACGGCGTTCTCGAAGGAGGCGATGCCACAACGGTCGATGACCGCTTTGAGCTGGGTCTCAACCACGTTTTTGGTCACGCCGGCTTCGAACTGCTCCAGGGTCTCACCGATGCAGAGCACGGGGATCAGGCCCGCTTTCTGAATGACTTCGTACTTGGCAGCCACCAGGTCGTCGGTCTCTGCGTGCAGGGTACGGCGCTCGCTGTGGCCGACCAGGGAGTAGGTGCAACCAAAGGCTTTGAGCATGGAAGGAGCGTTCTCGCCGGTGAAGGCGCCGGATTCGTGCAGATCGGCGTTCTGGGCACCGTAAGCAATGTTGCTGCCAGCGGTCAGCTGCTCAACGTGACCCAAAAAGATAACCGGTGGGCAGACGGCGACTTGAACGGAAGGGTGCGCGGCGGCAGCCGGGATCAGACCCTTGATCAGCGCTTCGACGGAAGCTTTGGTGCCGTTCAGTTTCCAGTTACCCATTACCAGGTGCTGTCTCATCTTTTATTACTCCTAGGCGTTTGATTGCGCGTCATTATATGAATTGAACCGAGCCCAAGATAGCTGACCCGGCGGCAAATGACGTAATTTTTTTCCCTTTCCTGATCCAAATCAGGAAAGGCCCTCTCGACTGTTCACTCGTTGACCTGACCACGCAGCCGGGCCCAGAGCTGGCCTATCCACTCGTGAATGGCCGCTTCCGAGTACATCAGGTAACGCCCCTTGGGCAGGTAGCTATAGAGCGGTTGAGGCTGCTGGCTCTGCTTGGCGGTGTAGTCCGTGGGGGCAGGTATCGCATCCAGACCCTGCTGGCGATAGAGCGCCAGGGCCCGCGGCAAATGCGTGGCCGAACTCACCAGCGCCACCCGTTTTTGCCTGAGATAACCGGCGATGCTGACCGCCTCGTCATGGGTGTCTTTGTTGTTTTCAAACAACGTCATGCGGGAGCGGTCTATCCCCAGACTCGCCGCCATGCGGGCGTTGACCTCGGCGTTGGAGAGAGGATCGCCGCTCACATAACCCGAAAAGATCAACTGTGCCTGCGGATAGGCCTTGGCGAGGCGTACCCCTTCCAGCGTTCTCGCGAGGGCTATATTGTTCTGCCAGCTAAATGGCGGCACGGCCGGATCGCTGACATGGCCGTTGCCGAGCACGACGATGGCGTCGATAGCGGGGTGCAGGCTCACCTCGAACGGTGGGAAGCGTTGCTCCAGCGGGCGGGCCAGCTCATAGCTGATGGGTCTTAGCCCCATCAGGGTGATGATGACCAACGAGCAGGTCGCCAGCAGCTTGCCTGTTTTCTGAAAGCGGGTGAACCAGAGCAGCAAGAGCGCCAGCAGCAATAAGGAGAGGGAGAAGGGGAGCGGCATCAGCAGTTGCCCTAGCCACTTTTTGAGTTCAAACACTGATTTCTCCAGCATTTACTTATATAACAGTGAGTTATGATAGTGTTGAGTGTGTATTTGGCAAGTTTCCGGATGTCAGCGTGAACATCATTCCCCATTCGCACTGTCTCCACGGGATTGCTATCTGAGCCCCAGATACGCTAAACGACCCTCGGCATCATACAGTCAACCTGTCCAGGGTAGGAGATTGCCCACCCGGAGTTTGCAGCTGCGCTCAGCATTCGAGATCCAAGGCAAGCCGCGGGCCGTACTCCGCGATGGCTAACAGGCAACAGGGCCCCAAGCCAACACCATGAAACCCTGAATGAGTATGTTGCTGCAAGCACGCGCCCGAATGATGGCGAACGGGATAAAAACCTGGAGCAGGCCAAAGGGTTTCGGGGCAGAGCGGTTATTCGAGCCACTTTCGAAGCTCCAGCGACGCTAGGTCAATGAATGCTCGCAATCTGGGAGGCATAAAACGTTGCCGTGGGTAGACGATGTGGATGGGATCGATCTTCCCATGCCATGCGGGAAGTACGCGCACCAATCTTCCCTCCTCGCAGGCTTGCCGGCACAGATACATTGGCAACAGCGCGACGCCATCGCCTGCCAATACCATGGTCATAATCAGCCCTACGTCATTCACCAGCACCTGGCGAGCCAGGGAAACAGTGATGCTGTTAACGGCGTCATGAAGCTCCCAAGCCTCCTTGCCCAGCGGGGTGAACTGCAGGCAGCTATGGTGTCGCAGAGCCTGGGGCGAATCGAGCACTGCGGCTTCGGCGAGGTAACCAGGACTGGCAAATAGTGCCCAGCGTGCAATGCCTGCGCTCTTGGCGACCAGCGTCGAGTCTTTGAGAGGCCCGGTGCGAATGGCGACATCTACTCCTTCAGCTACCAAATCCACATAGCGGTTCATCAAAACCAGTTCAACATCGACCTTGGGCCACTGACTGCGCATCTGTCCCAGAATAGAAGAGAGGATCTGATCGCCAACATCAACGGGGGCGGTAATACGCAGCAAACCACAAGGCTCTCCAACGGCCTCGGCCATCGCAGCCTCGGCGTCAAACATATGAACCAACCCAGCCGATGCATGCTCGTAATAAACCTGCCCAGCCTCCGTCAGATGCAGTCGGCGTGTGGTGCGCTGTAGCAGCGTGACCCCCAAGCGCTTTTCGAGCATAGCCACCCGATTGCTAACCGTTGAGGTCGGCAAGCCGAGGAAACGGGCCGCCGCACTAACGCTGCCGGCCTGGACAACCTTGACGAAGACCGCCACTTGATTGAAATCCATTTTCCAACCCAATAGAAAGTGTTTTGCGATTTAACCATCTACCGCTGGAAATAACTACTTTCTACACTGTCTCCATCGACTCAATGGAGCAACAGAGATGAAAGAACTGGCATTTATCAAGCGCAGCAACGAGAGGCATTGGGTTGGCGATGGCTTTCCGGTCAGGAGCATCTTTTCCTACAACGATATTGCCGAGGAGATGTCACCCTTCCTGTTGATGGACCATGCGGGCCCGGCCAATTTCCCGGCCACCTCCCATAAGCTCGGCGTCGGTCAGCATCCTCATCGTGGATTCGAGACGGTGACCATCGTCTATGAAGGGGGCGTTTCGCACAAGGACTCCTCAGGCGGTGGTGGCACCATAGGTCCCGGTGACGTGCAATGGATGACGGCCGCCTCGGGCTTGATCCACGAGGAGTACCATAGCCCGGCGTTCGCCAAGCAAGGTGGCGCCTTTGAGATGGTCCAGCTTTGGGTCAACTTGCCTGCCAGAGACAAGATGACGGCCCCTGGCTACCAAGGTATTACCGCAGGAGAGATCCCCCAGGTGGCATTGCCGGAGGGGGCAGGCGAGGTGCGCGTTATCGCGGGAAACTACGATGACACCCATGGCCCGGCGCGCACTTTCACGCCGATGAACGTCTGGGACATGCATCTGAACGCACATCACCAAGTCTCCCTCGATCTGCCAGAAGGGCATACCACCGCACTGTTTGTGATCAAAGGCGCCATTCGCCTTGGCAACCACCATTCGGTCCGCACGGCTGAACTGGCGGTCATGGAACGACGCGGTAGCCAACTGGTGATTGATGTCGAGGCAGACACCACTCTGCTGTTGCTCAATGGCGCCCCTCTGAACGAGCCCATCGTCGGGCACGGCCCCTTCGTGATGAACACTCACGAAGAGATCATCCAGGCCATTAATGACTACAACAGTGGCCGCTTCGGGCAGATCGGACGTTGAACCTCGCAAGCCATACCAAGGATGACATCATGAGCAATCCAGCCAATTTTGGCAGCGCCAGACCGGTTCTCAACCCAGATGATGTTGCGATGCTGCTGATCGATCATCAGCGCGGCTTGTTCCAGACGGTTGGCGACATGCCGCTGCCGAAATTGCGTCTGCGTGCGGCCGCCCTCGCCAAGATGGCTCAGGCAGTCACCCTGGCCCGGGTAGTTCAGGCAGGCGTGGTCCCCATGGATACCGCCGCAGTGGCTGCCGAGCTGCAAGCTACCTGGAACCGTGACGATGCGATGGCGTGGGCGGCTATCTACACCAGCATTTTCCCGGCGTATCAGTTGCTGATCGAAAGTTGCGGCAGGGCACAAGAGGTCGTGACACATCACGAAGTGCTGGATTCCCGGCGCTAATATCCCCAACAAACAAGGAGCGTCGTCATGGCTAAACCATACGTCAAACTCGGCAGAAACAACGCGGCCGTACTGCTGGTCGATCATCAAGCCGGGCTGTCTTCGCTGGTGCGCGACATCGAACCGGACAAGTTTCGCAACAACGTACTGGCACTGGCCGCGATGGCCAAGTACTTCGAGTTGCCGACCATACTGACCACCAGTTTCGAGAATGGGCCCAACGGTCCATTGATGACCGAGCTCAAAGAGAGCTTCCCGGATGCTCCGTACATTGCCCGCCCCGGGCAGATCAACGCTTGGGATAACGAGGAGTTCGTCAAGGCGGTCAAGGCCACGGGCAAAAAACAGCTGATTATCGCCGGCATCGTTACCGAAGTGTGTGTCGCATTCCCGACGTTGTCGGCACTCGAGGAAGGGGACGAGGTCTTCGTTATCACCGATGCCTCTGGGACCTTCAATGAAGTCACCCGCCACTCAGCCTGGGACTGCATGTCAAGCGCCGGCGCGCAACTGATGACCTGGTTTGGGGCCGCCTGCGAACTGCACCGTGACTGGCGAAATGATGTCGAGGGACTGGGGACCCTGTTCGCCAACCATATCCCCGACTATCGCAATTTGATCAACGGCTACACCACTGTCCAAAACAGCAAGTAAGGCAAGGAAGACCCCGGGCAAGCGGGGTCTTCTGTCATGACGTCATCCAACATCACCCACTTTTGACTCCTCCCCGCATCCTCCTTAGCATGGCTTGCTAGAGGGGGTAACATTGGCCTCCCGGGAGAGGCTTTGGGTGTCCAGTCTCTTCTTTTCGGGATAAAGAGCAAATCTGAGCTGCCACACTGCATGGCAGTCAGAACCACTGTGCCACTGCCGTCGTCCTTGAGTTTTCAGAAAATCCGGGATGTGACAGAATACCCCTCTTTTTTTCGTATGGCCCACCCCCCTGTGTGGCCCATGCCTGTATCGACAAGGCTGAGTTTGTCTTGAAGCAAGATCAGAGTTTTGACGGCCGCGCCGACAAGTTTGCCCGCAACATTTACGACTCCACCAAAGGCCGCATTCGCACCAAAGTGGTGTGGAGCGATATCGAAGCCTGCCTGGCGCGGCTTGGCAATCGCCCCCTGCGCATTCTGGATGCCGGCGGCGGCTTCGGTTATTTTGCCCAGAAGCTGGCGGCCATGGGCCATCAGGTGGAGCTGTGCGATCTCTCTGCCGACATGCTGGCGCTGGCCCGGGTGCAGATCGCCGAACGGGGTCTGGAAGACAGGATCCGTCTCATCCATTGCCCCATTCAGGATCTCAAGGCCCATGTGACCGGCACCTTCGATCTGGTGCTCTGCCACGCTGTGCTAGAGTGGCTGGCCGAGCCGCGTCGGACCCTGCTAGGTCTGTTTCCTTTCGTCCATGCAGGGGGCATACTGTCACTGCTTTTTTATAACCGCCATGGCCTGCTGTTCCAGAGTCTGGTAGTGGGTAATTTCGACTATGTGCGCCAGGGTCTGAACAAGAAGCGCCAGACCGCGTTGACTCCCACTAATCCGCAGTTGCCGGAACAGGTATACGACTGGATCGGGCGAGGGGGGCTCAAGATAATCGGCAAGACCGGGGTGCGGGTCATTCATGACTACATGCGTCACAAGCAGGATCAAGTCGAGAAGTTCGAGGACCTGCTGGCCATGGAGCAGCACTATTGCCGCCAGGAGCCCTTTGTCGCGCTGGGTCGTTACATCCATGTGATGGCGCAAAAGCCTGCCAGTGGCAAGTCTTGATGACGGAGCTCGAGGAGCGGATGGTCACCACAGCCTTTGGCGCCGCTGGCCGTCAGCTGCTCGGCGCCATGATGAACACGCCAGCCAGCTGATGTCAGTTTCTTATGCTAGCGGGATCTAGTCGTCCGGGGCCATCCACCGCGCCCCGTGACCTATACCACAGCGAGGGGAGGCGATATGCACAAGGTGCAAGTCGGCCCCTCGGATATAACAACGAGATGATAACGTCATGATGAGTACATCCCGTACCCTGCCGGAAACGGTGGCATGGGTCAGGCAGGAGGGATTGGCCTTGAGCCTGCCTACCGACCGGCTGGCCTTTCTGATTGCAATCAAGACACTGTCCGAAGATGAATCGGACTTGTCGGAAGCGGCGCTGCACGATGCTTTTGGCTATGTCAGCAACGCCTTTGGCCAGATGGACGAGACCCTCACAGGTCGTGCTAACAACGCCATCAACGATCTCATTCGCCAGCAACTGCTGTCGCGCTTCAACACCGACATGGTGGCAGGGGAGAGTCTCTATCGCCTGTCGCGGCTGGGGATGGGGATCGTCGACTTCTTTATGGATCAGCGTCAGGTTGACTCCATCAAGCTCTCCATCCTGCTCGAACATCTGGCGGCCGAGCTCGACACCGCCCGCAAGGCGGCGCTCGAGACCAACACCCGCGAGCAGTGGGATGCCGAAGTGCTGCCACGGCTCACCTTCTCGCTGGAAGAGACGCTGGGTCGTATCGACTTGACCCAGCGCGCCATGGATGAGCAGCAAAATCAGGTCAAGAGCGAGATAGCGGCCCTGCTGACCCAGAACTGGGTCGATGCCATTCACAGCTGTGAAAAGCTGCTGCACGAGACAGGCCAGACCCTGCGCGAGCTGCAAGATACTCTGGACGCTGCCGGTCACCGCCTGCAGGCGGGGCTGCTCAATATTCAGGAAGCAGCGCAAGGGCGAGACGATCTGTTCCACGTCGAGGAGCTGACCCATGCCCTGCAGGGGCGCCTCGACGTCATCACCAGCTGGGGCCAGCAGTGCATCGAACTCTGGTCGCGCTATGACAGGCATGTCCACAAATTCATCCGCAACGCCATCGACATGGACAAGAACCGCGCCTTCAGCCAGCGGCTGCGCGAATCCATCCGCAATTTCGAGCAGCACAACTGGCAGCTGCGCATCGCCGAGGAGCCCCGTCTGCTGGAGCTGCGGGATGAAACCATTGCCATCCACGACGAGGAGGTGACCGGTGAGGTTCCCCTTGAGATGGAGTACATGGAGATGGTGGACATCAACCAGGCGTTGGCGGAGCGTATCGAGCGCTATCTTTCCCGCTACCCCGAACAGGGTCATCAGCTGGACTTGGCCGATGTACTGCGGGAATACCTGCTCGACTTCCCCGCCCATGCCCACTTCGATGTGGCTCGTCTTCTGATCGACCAGGCCGTGCGCCTGGGCCATGCCAGCGGTGAGCACATGCTGCACCGTCAACCCGCATGGAAACCCATTAACCAAGCTGGATCCAAGGTTCAGGCCTATGTCATTGATCAATTCTGAGTTTCCCCTGCCACTGCGGCTCGCAGAGGCCATCGCCAACCCCTTGTTTCCGCGCATCGATACCGCCTTGCGCTCGGGGCGCCACATCAGCGCCGACGATTTCGAGCAGCACTCCATGCTGATGGAGTTTCACGGTGAGCTGGAGATCTTCTATAGCCGCTATCAAGTGGAGCTCATCAAGGCGCCAGAAGGTTTCTTCTACCTGCGCCCGCGCCCCAGCGCCGACATCGGCACCACAGTGCTCTCCGAGCTCGACATGCTGGTGGGCAAGGTGCTCTGCTACTTGTTCCTGAGCCCTGACAGACTCGCCTCGGAAGGGGTGTTCACCATGGGTGAACTGCAGGAGGAGGTGCTGAGTCTGGCGGACGAGAAGCAGCTGCTGCGGATGGTCAACAGCCGCTCCGGCGGCACCGATCTGGACAAGAAAAAGCTGCTGGAAAAAATTCGCACCGCCATGCGTCGCCTCAAGCGCCTTGGCATGGTGACCTCGTTGGGGAACAGTGACAAATTCCGGGTCAACGAGACCGTGTTTCGTTTCGCCGCCGATGTGCGCTCCGATGAAGATCCACGGGTGGTGCAACTGCGCATGATCCAGGAGGGGGAGGCCATCTTCCACGATGACGAGATGCCAAGCAGCGACTCGCTCTTTGACGATATCGAAGGGGATCTCGATGAAGAGCAGCTTGAGCTGGAGGTTGAAGATGACCTGCAACCCTAAATTCCGGGCTCCGGCGGAGCCTTTCGGTGTGATGGAGCCTATTGGTTTGATGGAGAGTGTGGCGTGAGAGGCAAATTCAAATCCCTGACCATGGTCAACTGGAACGGCTTCTTTGCCCGTACCTTCGATCTCGACCAGCTGGTCACCACCCTGTCCGGCGGCAACGGCGCAGGCAAGTCCACTACCATGGCGGCCTTTATCGCGGCACTGATCCCGGATCAATCCCTGCTCCATTTCCGCAATACCACGGAGGCGGGTTCATCGAGTGCATCCCGCGACAAGGGGCTCTACGGCAAGCTGCAACGGGGTCACTGTTATTCGCTACTTGAGGTGATGAACAGCCGCGAGCAGCGGATCTGGGTCGGAGTGCACCTGGAGCAGGTCGCCAACCGCGACAACAAGGTCAACATCACCCCCTTCGCCCTGGTGGATGTGCCGGAGCCGTTGCAACCCACAGACCTGCTGCTGGAAAAGCTCGATGACGGCAAGGGGCGGGTGCGCGCCTTCGCCGATCTGAAAGGGGCGGCCGCCGAGCTTGGGGCCATCAAGGTCGCCAAGTTCAATACGGTGACCGACTATCACAATTTCATGTTCGAGTTCGGCATCACGCCGAAAAAACTGCGTGATCAAAAAGATCGCGGCAAGTTCTATCGGTTGATCGAAGCCTCCCTCTACGGCGGTATCTCCTCTTCCATCAGCCGATCCTTGCGGGAATACCTGCTGCCGGAGAACTCCGGGGTGCGCAAGGCGTTTCAGGACATGGAGGCGGCCATCTATGAGAACCGCCGCACCCTGGAAGCGATCAAAGAGACTCAAGGTCAGCGGGATCTGTTCAAGAACCTGATCACCGAGACCACCCACTATGTGGCGGCGGATTATGTGCGCAACGCCGCCGAGAAGAACCGCCTCTCCGAACTGGCCCTCAAGGCGCGCCAGGAGCTGGCCGGCAAGCGTCGGCTCTTGGCCGAGGAGAAGCAGCGCGCCATCTATCTGGCCGACGAGGCGGAGCAGCTTGCCAACCGCGAGAAATTGCTGACCGACGAGCTGGAGTCCGCCGCCGAGCACCTGGCCAAGGTGATGGCGCGGTCAACTTGCAAAAGAGATCGCCATGTATCGCGCCGATCTGGCGGAGCTGGTCGACAAGCTCGAGCAGCAGCAGGCGGTCGCGGAAA
>NZ_AQGQ01000124.1 GCF_000388115.1 Aeromonas molluscorum 848 | reverse complement strand
AAGCAGCATACCTGGCTCATCGTCGCCGAGCGCGACGATGAGCGCGGCGAGCTGGCGAGCAAGATGGCAACTCTCACCATGCTGCCCCTCTTCATCACCCTGCCCTTCCTGCTCGGCCTGCTCTGGTGGTTGGTGACCCGTGGCCTGGCGCCATTGCGCCAACTGGTCAAAGCCGTCAGCGAACGCCACCCCGCCAATCTGGAGCCCCTCGACCTTGCCCTCCAGGTGAAGGAGATAACCCCGCTCACCAACGAGATCAACCGGCTGATGCACACCCTGGCCGATACCCTGGAGCGGGAAAAACAGTTCACCAATGAGGCCGCTCACGAGCTGCGCACGCCGCTGGCGGTACTGCGCATCCATAGCGAGAACGCCCTGGCGGCACAGGATGAGACGAGTCGGCGCCACTCCCTCGGCAAGATGCTGCTCGCTCTGGATCGCAGCGATCGTCTGCTGCGCCAGCTGCTGACCCAGGCTCGGATCGACAATCAGCAGGATCCGGTGCTGGAGCGCATCGATCTCGGTCAGCTGCTCCAGGGCAGCTTGGCCACACTGGCTCCCTTGGCGCTGCAGAAGGATCAGCAGCTCTCCCTCGATGTCGATGGCCAGGTAGACGTCATGGGGCAGCCCACCCTGCTCGATTTGCTGTTTAGCAATCTCATCGACAATGCCCTGCGCTACACCCAGGCCAAGGGGGAGATAGCCGTGCGGGTCGAGCAGATGGGCAAGCGGGCGCGGGTCGAGATCAGGGATAATGGGCCTGGCATACCGGCCGAGGCCATGGCCCGATTGTGCGAGCGCTTCTTTCGGGTCAACCCCCAGCAGGGAGATGGCGTCGGGCTTGGCATGGCGATAGTGCGCAGCATCGCCGAGCTGCATCGCGCCGAGCTGGATATTCACAACGGCGCCGAGGGTGGCCTGGTGGTCATAGTGATCCTGGACGGGATCCAATAGCCAAATCCCGGCCTATTTATGGATATGACGCCACTCATCAAAGGCAGCAAAGGGGTCCACCAGGCCTGAAGGGGGCAAAAACAAAGAGGGCCACGCCTGCCGGCATGGCCCTCTTTGCATACACAGAACCCTCACGGTCAAAACCGGCCCTGTGGCGGAAGCCGCTTAAAGACACTCGGGCTGGATGGTGAACGTCCGGCCCGCATCCACAGGTCCCAGCTCCGCCAGCAGACGCCGTCCCAACAGTACTGGGTAGACCATGTTCGCGCGCGATCGCAGGGTGAACTCCTCCTTGTAGAGGGTCTCTCCGATGCAGAGCGACATATGCACCACAGGCCGCCGTTCGGATCCACCGGCACCACTCACCGTCACGCGGCGCAGCACGGGCCGCTCTATCTCCTGTTTGACCAGTTTGTCTGTCTCGACATCCTTCATTTCCAGACTGAAGCGCACCCACTCCTTGCCATCACGCTCGAAGCGGGTCAGGTTTCGCGCATCCATGGAAGAGGTGAGCGCACCGGTATCAAGCTTGAGCTTGACCGTCACTCCGCTTGGCATCACCACCCCTTTCTCGACCCAGCCATAGACATGGGGGCTATCGGCCTGGGCCTGCGAAGTGCTCAGCGACAAAGCCAGCAAGGCCCACAGCGCTATGTTCTGATGTTTCATCCTGTCGCTCACCCTCATTGACCGATGCCGGGCACCTGCCCGCCATCGGTTCCAGCTTGAAGCTTGATGATGCCCCCGTCAATGCAGCGCTCAGCATCCTGGGATACATCGGGGAAATAGTGATTATCTGCCGACAGTTTCAGGCATCTTGCGACGAAAAACAGAGAACAGGATAAAAAGGTGCTAGCAGCGTTAACGAAGAGGAAAATTGCGGGAGAAAACGCAGATTGTGACGCCAAAGGCTACCACAAAAGATCTGCCATTATCAGTCTTGTTCCGCAGGGATTTCTGACTAGACTGTTGTAAACCGGAGGCCTCGAAAACCTGCGGTTTTTTTGTGCCTGCCGTTTATCCAGACAGGGCTCCTGGCCCCTCGACCAGGCTCATTAAGGAAATGTCATGCGTATCGAAGAAGACTTGAAGCTCGGTTTCAAAGACGTACTGTTTCGCCCCAAACGCTCAACCCTCAAGAGCCGCTCCCAAGTCAGCCTGACTCGCCAGTTCATCTTCAAGCACAGCCAGACCCAGTGGCAAGGCGTGCCCGTCATTGCCGCCAACATGGATACCGTCGGCAGCTTCGCCATGGCCAGAACCCTGGCCGGCTTCGAGATGATGACGGCGGTACACAAGCATTACAGCCTTGCCCAGTGGCAAACCTTCATCAACGAGACAGACCCGGCGCTGCTCGGCCACGTAATGGTATCGACCGGCACCTCGGAAGAGGACTTCATCAAGACCCGCCAGATCCTAGCCATGTCACCCGCCCTGCGCTTCATCTGCCTCGACGTGGCCAATGGCTACTCCCAGCACTTCGTCGAGTTCCTGCGCAAGACCCGTGATGCCTGCCCGAACCACGTCATCCTGGCGGGCAATGTGGTCACCGGCGAGATGGTGGAGGAGCTGATCCTCTCCGGCGCCGACATCGTCAAGGTCGGCATAGGCCCGGGCTCGGTCTGCACCACCCGGGTCAAGACCGGCGTCGGCTACCCGCAACTCTCCGCCATCATTGAGTGCGCCGATGCGGCCCACGGCCTGGGCGGCCAGATCGTCGGTGACGGCGGCTGCGCCTGCCCGGGGGACGTGGCCAAGGCGTTTGGCGGCGGCGCCGACTTCGTGATGCTGGGCGGCATGCTGGCGGCCCATGAGGAGTGCGGCGGTGACATCGTCGAGGTAGAAGGCAACGCCTTCATGAAGTTCTATGGCATGAGCTCGGCCAGCGCCATGGACAAGCACGCTGGCGGCGTCGCCGACTATCGCGCCTCCGAAGGCAAAACCGTGCTGCTGTCCTATCGCGGCCCGGTGGAGAACACGGTGCGTGACATCCTGGGTGGCGTGCGATCTACTTGCACCTACGTCGGCGCCAGCCAACTCAAAGAGCTGACCAAACGCACTACCTTTATCCGGGTGCGCGAGCAAGAGAACAACGTCTACGGCAAGGAGTAGATTGGTCGCCTCCTTAGCTGGCCCGCACTTTATTTGCGTCTAGATAGCGCCGCTCAAAGGGGCCATCGCCATCCGAGGACGCAAGCAGGAACATAACGGCCAAGACCCGCAATCACCTGATCCCCGTAAACCCTGACGGGTTAGAAGCCAACCCTCCGGTGTGCTACTCTGCGCACCGGTTTTTATCTGTGGTGCTGACCCATGCCAACTCCCCTGCCCCCCTTCGACTGGGACATCTTCTGCTGCGTCGTGGACAACTTCGGCGACATAGGGGTGACCTGGCGTCTCGCCCGCCAGATCGAGCAGGAGGGCCACGGCTCAACCCACGGTAGTGAAACAAAAGTTCGGCTCTGGGTGGATGATCTGGTCAGTTTTGCGCGCATCTGCCCCGGCCTCAATCCCGAACTGAATGGCCAATGGCAGCAGGGCATCTATATCCAGCACTGGCACGATACCCTGCCCGTCGATGTCATCCCGGCCAGCGTAGTGATCGAGGCGTTTGCCTGCGAGCTGCCGCCTGCCTTTATCGACAAGATGGTGCAGCACACGCCCCCCCCCTGCTGGATCAATCTGGAATACCTCTCGGCGGAAAGCTGGGTCGAGGATTGCCATGGCCTCGCCTCGCCTCAGCGGGTCGGCAACCAGAGCCTCAACAAATACTTCTTCTTCCCGGGTTTCACGCCCAAGACCGGCGGTTTGCTGTGCGAGCACGGACTTGTCCAGGCTCGGGAACGCTGGCAACAGGATGAGGCCGGCCTTGCCGCCTACTGGGCCAGTCTCGGCCTGCCCCCCCAGGGGGAGGATGAGTTGCGCATCAGCCTGTTTGCCTATGAGAGCGCGGCGCTGGTCAGCCTGGTTGAGGGCTGGCAGGCCAATCCCGCCCCAGTCACCCTCTTGCTGCCTATGGGACGTGCCGTTGCGGACGTGCTGCGCGGCTTGGGTTGTGAGGGCAGGGTCGTGCAGGCGGGTGACCTGCTGCAGAGGGGGAACCTCAGTGTCAAACTGCTGCCGATGACAGATCAGGCGGGCTACGATCGCCTGTTGTGGAGCTGCGATCTCAATCTGGTACGGGGGGAAGACTCCTTCGTGCGAGCCCAGTGGGCCGGGCGCCCCTTTCTCTGGCATATCTATCCCCAGGAGGAGCAGGCCCACATGGTCAAGCTGGATGGTTTTCTCGATCATTATCTGGAGGGGCTGCCAGAAGAGTCTGCCCAATGGCTGAGGGCCTTCAACCATGCTCTCAACCAGGGGGATAACACGAGCGAACTCTGGGCCAAATGGCCGCAATATGACGCCATTTGGCGGCAACATGGGCGAGACTGGTCACAGAAGTTGCTGAGGGATGGGGATCTCCTCACACGATTGGTGAAATTTCTTGAAAGCCGTATATAATCTGGCAGTTTTTTATTCGTCCGTTTCACGAACAGGAATTTTGACATGAAAACCGCACAGGAAATCCGCGCTGGTAACGTAGTCATGATCGGCACCGAGCCGATGGTGGTACAGAAGGCTGAATTCAACAAATCCGGCCGTAACTCCGCCGTGGTCAAGATGAAGCTGAAAGGCCTGCTCAACGGCAGCGCCACCGAGACCGTCTTCAAGGCTGACGACAAGCTGGAAGTGGTTCAACTGGAGCGTAAAGAGTGCACCTACTCCTACTTCTCCGATCCCCTGTATGTCTTCATGGACACAGAGTACAACCAGCACGATGTCGAGAAAGACAACCTGGGTGACGCCCTGAACTACATGGTCGACGGCATGGAAGACATCTGCGAAGTGACCTTCTACAACGAGAAAGCCATCTCCGTAGAACTGCCAACCACCATAGTCCGTGAAGTCGAGTACACCGAGCCGGCCGCCCGTGGCGATACCTCAGGCAAAGTAACCAAGCCTGCTCGCCTGAAAGGCACCACCTACGAGCTGGCCGTTGCCGCCTTCGTAGAGATCGGTGACAAGATCGAGATCGACACCCGCACCGGTGAGTTCAAGCGTCGCGTCAACTAATTTGACGGCTTAAGCCAGTGTTGAAAAAGCGAGCCCCAGGCTCGCTTTTTTATTGGCTGGCATTCATCAGTCTGGCTCATGGCCCCGATCAGTTGCGCCCCCCCAAATCCATCGACTCCCCTTCAGAAATCCCCCAAGCCGCCGCTAACAGTAAGACCCGCACCCAGGGTGAGCCAAGAGGGGCCTATGGCCAGAGTATCACTACCGCTGTTGTTGTTGAGCCTGTGCAGCCTGAGCGGTGGGCCTCTCCTTGCCAGCGAGCTGGCACCGCCGCCCCCGGCGGATCACTGGCAGAGCAGCGACTGGCAGGGTCTGCCCGGCGCCAGTCAGTTGGAGAAACAGACGGTGCTCTTTGCCAAACATGACAGCAATAGCTACCTGGGTCTGGCCATCTTGCTGCCAGACTGGCAGCACAGCGGTCAGTTGTGGCAACTGACTCGCCAACTGACCCGCGTCGGATTTGATACCCTGCTGCTGCTGCCCTCACCGAGCCAGACCGAGCTCGATCCCGCCGCCGAGAAGAAGCAACAGGGCATAGATAGCTTTCGCAAACAGTTCGCCGAGCGCATCGTGACGCTCGGTGATGCGAAATGGCAGGCGGGGGGCTTCAAACTGCTGCTGGCTCAGGGTACCAGTGCCGCCTGGGTCAGCAACCTCATTGCGAGCGAGAAACTGCCCGCCCCCGATGCCCTGGTGCTGCTCGACGGCTTCTTCCCCAATCCCCAGAGCAACCAGACCCTGGCCAAGCAGATCGCCCAGGGCACCATACCCACGCTGGATCTCTATCAGGAGCAAGGGGGCAACTGGTCACTGCAGGCCGCCCAGATCCGTCGTCAGGAGAGTCGGCGCAGCCACAAGCTCAACTACCGTCCCTATGCCTTGATGGCGCTCGATGAGACCCCTGGGCGCATCCAGGGTTGGCTCACTCACCTCGGCTGGCTCTGACTGCCCTGGAAGGCGCCTCTGCTCTGCCTCCGGACCCACTCTGCCAAGCGTGATTGGCGGTAGCCCTTGGGCCCTTTTGTTTGGCATCATGGGGCTCCACAGCCGGAGGCCCCATGCAGCAGATAGTCTTTCTCGATAGCGATACCCTGGATGCGAGCGTGCGCCTGCATCGCCCCGATTTCCCCCATCACTGGCTAAGTTACCCGGCCACGGCGCCGGATCAGGTGGTGTCTCGCCTGCGCGAGGCCGACATCGCCATCATCAACAAGGTGCGCATCGGCGCAGCCGAACTGGCGGCATTGCCAGGGCTGCGCTTGATCGCCCTGGCCGCCACCGGCAGCGACAATCTGGATCTCGACGCCTGCCGCGCGGCCAAGGTGGCGGTGTGCAACATCCGCAACTATTCAGGCCCCTCGGTGCCAGAGCATGCCATGGCCCTGATGCTGGCCCTGTCGCGCAATCTGTTCGCCTGGCGCCAATCCCTGCAGGAAGGACGCTGGCAACAGAGCGGTCAGTTCTGCTTCTTCGACCACCCTATCCAGGACTTGCATGGCAAGCGCCTGGGCATCATAGGCAAGGGCACCCTGGGCCAGGCCCTGGGGGAGCGCGCCCTTGGCATCGGCATGGAGGTTCGTTATGCCCAGAGTCAGGTGGACAAGGAGGCGCAAGGAGATCGCCTGCCCCTCGATGAGCTGCTGGCCAGCTCGGACGTGATCAGCCTGCACTGCCCGCTCACCCCCTATACCCGCAACCTGATTGGCGAGCGGGAGCTGGGCCTGATGAAACCGACTGCGCTGCTCATTAACGTGGGACGGGGCGGCCTGGTGGACGAACAGGCCCTGCTGCAGGCCCTCGGCAACGGCCAGATCGGCGGCGCCGGGTTCGATGTGGCGAGCCAGGAGCCGCCGCCGCAGGATCACCCTCTGATGCAGGCCCTGCAATATCCCAACTTCATCCTGACCCCGCACGTGGCATGGGCGAGCGAAGAGTCGATGCAGCGTCTGGCCGATCAGCTGATCGACAACATCAACGCCTTTGCCGCCGGTCGCCGTCAGCACCGACTGGTCTAGGCCCTCCTTGGCGGGCAAGGCCTGACAACACAAAGCCCGGCGCTAGGCCGGGCTTTGTGTTGAGGCGCCATCAATGATGACGGTGCTTTTTGTAGTATTTCTTTTTGTGCTTGTGGTGATAGTGACGATCACCGTGATAACGACGATCGTCATAGCGACGACCGCCCCTGTCCCAGTCACCGCCACGGGATTCGTGACCGTCGCCGGTACGGGCACCGATGGCCGATCCCCCCGCACCACCTATGCCTGCACCGATCAACTGGCCCGTGTCACCGCTCACGCTCTTGCCAATGGCGGCGCCGCCGAGGGCCCCCACGGCGCCACCGATGGCCGCTTCATTCTTGTTGCCGCGATTGGCGGTCGCGGCACCACCGGCCGCGCCACCCAGGGCCGCGCCGACCAGGGCGCCGGTGTCACCACCCAACTGTTTGCCAAGCATGGTGCCCGCCACGCCACCAACACCGCCCCCGAGCATGGTATTGACCGTCTCGGAAGCCTGCGCTGGCAGCCAGGCCAACAGCAGGGGCCCCAACAATGCCAAGGAACGCAGTGTCTGTCTGTTCATTCCCATGGGATACTCCTGTCCAGCTGATTAATTTCCCCTGCACTATGATGAGTGTCGGTGACCAGCGCCATATCCCCCACCTCGCCCAAGCGACAAAGCCTGACTGAACCTGAATGGGTCAATGCTTAACTATATGAATTTTATCGAGTAGTTGGCTTACCTACCCGTAACCCTTGTCTGAAGACCCATGCCTGTTACCGTGGCCATCGGTCAACTCCTGTCGGTGATGGGGCCACTCGGGCATCTCTTCGGCTCAGGGAAGCCCGTAGTTGGCGGGGGATGGACTAGGAAGGGGATCAAGAGGGCGTTACACTGGCTGCGCGCGAGGCCGGTTTGGCCCCTTGGGCTGCTGCGCCGCCGCGTCACGCATTTTCGCCACGCAAGGAGAGGTTATGAGCAATTCATTTATCGAACTGATGAAGGTACGCCGCACCATCTATGCACTCGGGGACAAGGTTTCCCACAGCCAGGCACAGTTGACTGGCCTCATTCAGGAGGCGATCCGACAGAGCCCCTCCTCGTTCAACTCCCAAAGCTCCCGGGCCGTCATCCTGTTTAGCGATGAGCACCATGCCCTCTGGGATCTGACCAAGGAGACGCTGCGCAAAATCGTGCCCGCCGACGCCTTTCCCCAGACCGAGAACAAGATCAACGGCAGCTTCCGGGCCGGATTTGGCACTGTGCTCTTCTTCGAGGACACTGCCGTGATAAAAGATCTGCAGCAAAAATTTGCCCTCTATGCCGACAACTTCCCCATCTGGTCGGAACATGCGACCGGCATCGCCCAGTTTGCGGTCTGGAGTGCCCTGGCCCAGGAAGGGATCGGTGCCTCGCTGCAACACTACAACCCGCTCATTGACGATCAGGTTCACCAGCGTTGGGAACTGCCCGCCAGCTGGTTGTTACGTGCCCAGATGCCCTTTGGCAGCATAGAGCAGCCCGCCGGTGACAAAACGTTCATGGATGATGCAGAGCGCTTCCGCGTCTTTGGATAACACTGTCCGCCCCCTCTTAAGTGAGGGGGCCTGCTTGCCCGCATCTGCTGTCGCTTTACAGGCACTGCCCCGGCCACTTGCCCGCAAGCCCAGCAGCCGGTGCTCTCAACCACGCCGCCCTCTTCAACACTCAGCACTCCGTCACCCTAGGTTTGCACGCGGATCTGCAACCCATCCCCGTCCTTGATCACAGTCACCTGTCGCCAGTCACGGATCCTGGTCACCACGGCGGGATCGAGCGTGCGATCGCCCCCCACTTGCACGACCCGACAACCGGCTCTGAGTGCGCTCTGCACCCCGGCCAGGGCATCTTCGAAGACCAGGCAGTCGGCAGGAGCCAGCCCCAGGCGCTCGGCCCCCAGCAGATAGGGCTCGGGATCCGGCTTGCCCCGGGTGACGTCGGTGGCACCAACCAGCTGCAAGGGCAGGGGCAAACCGGCGGATGCCAGACGATGCAGAGCCACCCGGCGGCTGGCCGAGGTCACCAGCGCCCAGTGCGTCATGGGTAGCCCCTGCAAGACGGAACGACAGCCCGCAAGCGGTTCGGCGGCCCCTGTATGCAGGATCTCCATCTCATCAAGCAGGGCTATTTCGCGGGCCAGATCCAGGTCGGGCGCCAAAGCCTGGATCACCTCGAAGGATCGCACCCCATGACAGATCGCCAGGATGGGCTCGGGGGCGAGTCGGTGGCGCCGGCACCAGAGCCGCCACACCGTCTCCACTTCGGTGGTGGAGTGCACCAGGGTGCCATCCATATCGAGCAGCAGCGCCGCCGCGTTCAGGGTGAGTCTCGTCATGACTGACGTTCCATTGTGCTGACGCCCTGGGTACCGGGCAGCACCGATATCTCGTTTTCATAACAGGCCAGCGCCTGCCGACTGTTGCCCGCCAGGATCTGCCGGGGGGCCAGCACAAATCCCTGCTGCAACAGGCTGACCAGCAGATCTCCCGTCTCCGGGGCCGCCAGGGGCTGGGCGATCACAGTCCCTTCCTTGTGTAACAGCAGATAAGCTTCGGTGCTCATGGTCTCTCTCCTCAGGGGTAGCTTGGTGGACGACAGGGCCGTTTCGACACCATTAGAACAAGGGCGATAGATAATTTATAATCAATAAAACTCAACATTCGATAACTAAGCGGAATGAAATTCGATCTCAAACAGCTCCAGGCCTTCGTGACCCTGGCCCAGAGTGCCAACTACCGGGAGGCGGCGGCACGCCTCTTCATCACCCAACCGGCCCTGACCAAGCAGATCCAGGGGCTGGAACTCATGCTGGGGGCCAGTCTGTTCAACCGCGGTCGCCACGGGGCTGCGTTAACCGCCATCGGTAGCCAGCTGCTCGTCCAGGCCCGCGCCCTGATCGAGCATGGTCAGGGATTCGAGCGCCACGCCCTGGCATTGGCCAGCGGCATCGCCGGGCGCCTCAATATTGGCTTCGGCCTGTCGAGCTTCGAACTGGCGCCCACTCTGGTCGCCCGCTTTCGCCAGCACGCTCCCGAGGTACTTGTCCATTTGCGCGACATGCCCTCGGCCATCCAGCATGAGCAACTGCTGTCAGGGCAGTTGCAGCTTGGCTTCATGCGTCGTCCGCTGTCGGAGCAGCTTCACGAGATCCCGCTGCTGACCGACCAACTGGTGCTGGCGGTGTCCAGCCAGACAATCCGGGGGGAAGCAACCGAGTGGGATATGGAGCAGGCACTGACTCGGCAGCCCTTGTTGCAGATGGTGGGGCATCGCTGTCCGGGTTTGAGCCAGCAGATTGCCAGCTTCCTCGGGGCCAATCGGCTGACAGGGACTATTCAAGAGGCGGAAGATATCCAGACATTGGTGGCGCTGGTCGCCGCAGGCATAGGCAATGCGATATTGCCGAAGAGCGTCAGCTTCATCGCTGGCCCCAACGTGACGCTCTATCCCCTCTCGGGCCCCCACTCCGCATGGGAGATAAGCCTGGTGTGGAACCCGGGCTTCCATGACCCCATTCGGGATAACTTCTTGGCGATGATGAAAACCATGGCGCCAGAGGGCCCAGGATCAATGACGAGCCCCGGGATCGCCTGAGTTGCGGCCCAGCCAAGCCTGGGTGTATCGTCTGCGATACTGACACTGCCAAGAGACTTGATATGACACTGAGACGGCACAACACCCTGCTCCTGCTCCCCTTGCTGGCCCTGGCGGGCTGCGCCCAGCAGGACTCGGCACCGGCCCCGGCCAAAATGGGCATGGCCAATCCGGCCTCGGTCTATTGCACCGAGCAAGATGGCAAGCTGGTACTTGAGCAGGAAGCTGGCGGCACCGTGGGCTACTGTCACCTGCCGGATGGCACCGTCATGGAAGAGTGGACCCTCTACCGCTCGGCCCAGCAATCCCAATAGAGCGTGACTGTCATGCCTGCCATAACACAAGGCCGATCCAGAAGATCGGCCTTGTGTTATGGCAGGGGTACAATGCTGGCGCTAACCCGGCGCATCCGCCGTCAGTTGCTCGACCTTGATGATATCGGCGATGCGGCTCAGCATCCGCAGAGATGCATGGTGTTCGTTGGCGTCCGCCGCCGCGCAGGCATCCTCCAAAATAGTGATGCGGTAATCCCTGTCATGGCCATCCCGCGCCGCGGCCTGGATGGCCCAACTGCTGCTGAGCCCGCACAGATAGAGGTGCTCGATGCGGTTGGTCCGCAGTGCAGGCTCAAGCAGGGTGCCATAGAAGGGGCTGACTCTGGGCTTCTCGATCACCAGATCCGTCGGTTGCACATCAAGCTCCGGGTGAAACTCACAACCTTCCCCACCGAGGCACAGAGCACCAAACTCCTGCGCACGACCAAACATGGGCGAACCCTTGGGTTGGACATGATAGTTGGCCTCAAAGCCTACCTTGACTTGGATCACCAACCAGCCATGAGCCCGGGCATGAGCCAGCGCCCGGTTGGCATGAGTGATGGCATCTTGCTCCTGCACGTGGCGCGCAGAGGCAGCTATCTTGCCATCCGGGTGGGCGAGATCCTTGATGAAATCGATGACCAGCAGTGCCTTGTCTGTCATGGTTGCGTCTCCCATTTTGAGGGGATGGTCTACGCCAGCCCCAGTGCGTAGCGTAGCGCCATCTCCTTGAGCGGGCCCGCCTTGTCGGCCAGATTGAGAGCCAGGTTGCGGGCCAGGCGCAGCGGCCCTATCTCGTTGCTAAATGCC
>NZ_AQGQ01000123.1 GCF_000388115.1 Aeromonas molluscorum 848 | reverse complement strand
ACACCGCCCGCCACCGCCGCCATCCTGCCCGGCATCACCCGCGACACCATAATGACGCTCGCACGAGACCTCGGATATGAGGTGCGCGAGCAGGCACTGCCCCGCGAGGCGCTCTATGTGGCCGACGAGATCTTCATGACCGGCACCGCCGCCGAGGTGACCCCGGTGCGTTCCGTGGATCGAATGCAGGTGGGGGCAGGCTGCCGTGGACCCATCACCGAGCAGTTGCAGAACGCCTTCTTCGGCCTGTTCAATGGCCAGACCGAGGATAAATGGAACTGGCTCACCCCGGTCGACGATTGATGGACAGCGCGGGCGACGTTGTCGCCCGCAGATAGCCAGGCCAGAAGAGAGAGCAAGTGCCGAGTCGGCTATGGCAAGGGCCATGTCCTTTGCCACAACCGATTCGAATTGACGGTTTCGCATCATTAATTTGCCCAGCAGGGCTCATGTATTCAGGGAGTAGAGACAATGCCGAAGTTGAGATCCGCCACCACCACCCACGGACGTAACATGGCCGGAGCCCGTGCCCTCTGGCGCGCCACCGGCATGACAGACGAGGACTTTGGCAAGCCCATCATCGCCGTGGTCAACTCCTTCACCCAGTTCGTGCCGGGTCACGTGCACCTCAAGGATCTGGGTCAGCTGGTGGCCAGGGAGATAGAGGCCGCGGGCGGAGTCGCCAAGGAGTTCAACACCATCGCCGTGGATGACGGCATCGCCATGGGCCACGGCGGCATGCTCTATTCGCTGCCGTCCCGGGAGCTCATCGCCGATTCCGTGGAGTACATGGTCAATGCCCACTGCGCCGATGCCATGGTCTGCATCTCCAACTGTGACAAGATCACCCCGGGGATGCTGATGGCGGCGCTGCGCATCAACATTCCGGTGATTTTTGTCTCCGGCGGCCCCATGGAGGCGGGCAAGACCAAACTCTCCGATCAGATAATCAAGCTGGATCTGGTGGACGCCATGATCCAGGGCGCCGACCCCAAGGTATCCGACGCCCAGAGCGATCAGATAGAGCGCAGCGCCTGCCCCACCTGCGGCTCCTGCTCCGGCATGTTCACCGCCAACTCCATGAACTGCCTGACCGAAGCCCTGGGCCTCTCCCAGCCTGGCAACGGCTCCATGCTGGCGACCCACACCGATCGCGAGCAGCTGTTCAAGCTGGCCGGCCAGCGCATCGTCGCCCTGGCCAACCGTTACTACCAGCAGGATGACGAGAGCGCCCTGCCGCGCAACATCGCCACCAAAGCGGCGTTCGAGAATGCCATGGCACTCGACATCGCCATGGGCGGCTCGACCAATACGGTGCTGCACCTGTTGGCGGCTGCCCAGGAAGCGGGCGTCGACTTCACCATGGATGACATCGATCGCATGTCCCGCCGGGTGCCCCAGCTGTGCAAGGTTGCTCCCTCCACCCAGAAGTACCACATGGAAGATGTGCACCGCGCCGGTGGCGTGGTGGCTATCCTGGGTCAGCTGGAAAAAGCCGGTCTGGTCCATGGCGATACCCGCAACGTGCTTGGCACCAGCTTGCACGAGCTGCTGGAGCGCTATGATGTGAGCCGCACCCAGGATAAAGAGGTGCATGATTTTTACCGCGCCGGCCCGGCCGGGATCCGCACCACCAAAGCGTTCAGCCAAAGCTGTCGCTGGCCAGAGCTGGATCTGGACCGCGCCGAAGGCTGTATCCGCTCCCTGGATAATGCCTACAGCCTGGAGGGGGGGCTGGCCGTACTGTCCGGCAACATCGCCCTCAATGGCGCCATCGTCAAGACCGCCGGTGTCGATGAAGAGAACCTCTGCTTCCGTGGCCCGGCCCGGGTATTCGAGAGCCAGGACAGCGCGGTGGCGGGCATTCTGGATAGCACCGTCAAAGCCGGTGAAGTCGTCGTGATCCGCTACGAGGGCCCCAAAGGCGGCCCCGGCATGCAGGAGATGCTCTACCCCACCACCTATCTCAAGTCCATGGGATTGGGCAAAGCGTGCGCGCTCATCACCGACGGACGCTTCTCCGGCGGCACCTCGGGCCTCTCCATCGGTCACGTCTCCCCCGAGGCGGCCTCTGGCGGCACCATAGGGCTGGTGGAGGATGGCGACATCATCAATATCAATATCCCGGCCCGTACTATGGTGCTGGAGGTGGCTGACAGCGTGCTGGCGGCTCGCCGCGCCGCCGTCGATGCCCGGGGCTGGAAGCCGCTGGACAGGCAACGTCAGGTCTCCTATGCCCTGCGCGCCTACGCCATGCTCGCCACCAGTGCCGACAAGGGTGCGGTGCGCGATTTAAGCAAGCTGGAGGAGTGATGATGTCCCCTACGACAAGTTATCTGAACGACATGCAGCTCGCCTCATCCTGTGCCGACAAGGGCATGGTGTGGCGCGACCTCAGCAAGCTGGAGGAGTAAGCCATGGTCTCTGCGGCGGATTATCTACGCAAGATACTGCTCTCCCCCGTCTATGAGGCGGCGCGGGTCACCCCCTTGCAGACACTGAAAAGATTGTCCGAGCGGCTCGGTAACCATGTCGCTCTCAAGCGGGAAGATTTGCAGCCGGTGCACTCCTTCAAGCTGCGCGGCGCCTATCACAAGATTGCGACCTTGAGTGCCGAGCAGAAGGCTCATGGCGTGGTGGCGGCCTCGGCAGGCAACCATGCTCAGGGGGTCGCCCTGTCGGCGGCCAAGCTTGGCATCCATGCCATCATCGTCATGCCCAAGACCACGCCAGACATCAAGATAGATGCGGTGCGGGCCCAAGGCGGCAATGTGCTGCTGTTCGGCAACAGCTTCGACGAGGCCTATGCCGAGAGCCGCCGCCTGTCAGAAACCGAGGGTTACACCCTGATACCGCCCTTTGATGACGTCGAGGTGATCGCGGGCCAGGGTACCATCGGCAAGGAGTTGCTGGAGCAGGATACCCACCTCACCCATGTGTTCGTACCGGTGGGCGGCGGCGGCCTGGCCGCCGGGGTGGCGGTCTATATCAAGCAGCTGCTGCCAAATGTGAAGGTGATTGGGGTCGAGGCGGAGGGTTCAGCCTGTCTCAAGGCGGCGTTGGAGGCTGGCGAGCCGGTCAATCTGGAGCGGGTCTCCCTGTTTGCGGACGGGGTGGCGGTCAAGCGCATCGGCACCGAAACCTTCCGGCTCTGCAACCAGTACCTCGATGAGGTGGTGACCGTCTCCAATGACCAGATCTGCGCGGCGCTGAAAGACATCTTCGACGACTGCCGCGCCATCGCCGAGCCGTCCGGGGCCTTGTCCTTGGCGGGGCTCAAGGCGTACAGCGAGCGGGAACAGGTCAAGGGCGGCCGGATGGCGGCCATACTGTCCGGCGCCAACGTCAACTTCCACAGCCTGCGTTACGTGTCGGAGCGCTGCGAGATCGGCGAGAAGCGCGAGGGCATGCTGGCGGTGACCATTCCCGAGCGCAAGGGGGCCTTCCTCGACTTTTGCCGCAACCTGGGCTCGCGGATGGTGACCGAGTTCAACTACCGTTATTCGGATGCCGAGCAGGCCTCGCTGTTTGTCTCGGTGCGGCTCACCGGTGGTGACGAAGAGTTGAGTCAGATAGAAGCCCATCTCAATGGCAACGGTTACCCCGTGGTTAATATGACGGACAACGAGCTGGCCAAAAATCATGTGCGTTACATGATTGGCGGCCGCCCTGCGCGGCCCCTTGGTGAGCGGCTCTACAGCTTCAAGTTTCCGGAGCAACCCGGCGCCCTGATGCGTTTTCTGGAGACCCTTGGCTGCCGCTGGAACATCAGCCTGTTCCACTATCGCAACCACGGCGCCGACTATGGTCGGGTGCTCTGCGCCTTCGAGCTGCCGGACGAGGACGTGGCCGCCTTCCACGACTACCTGCGCGAGCTGGGCTACGGCTGGAAAGAGGTGAGCGAGGATCCCGCCTACCGGCTGTTCCTGTCGAACTGAACGGGGTTAACCCCATGAGCAAGGGCGGGAGGCATAGGTATCCCGCCCTTTTTTTGGCCGGACAGCCATCGTAGCGCCATGGGTTCATGTTTTGTTTGTCAGCCAGTTCACACTCTGGGATCTCTGGTCATTTGAGACCCGGTGCGAATGGGATAGGCTGGTGAAGGCGGCCCTGCACGGCTCCCGGCATCATGGCCTGGATTATTGCCATGTCGCCAGACCCCAAGACAGATGACTCAAGGAAGAGGCACTTAAGATGACAAGAACCCTGCTGGCGGCCCTGATAGGTGCGACATGCACGAGTGGATTGGCCCAGTCTCAGGCGCTGGACAACAGCTGGTATCTGGGGGGCAAGGCCGGCTGGTCCCACTATTTCGGGGCGGATTTCGAGCCTGACATCGATGAGGCATTCAAGCTGGTGGGTGCCGTTGAACAGGGCGACGATCTCGGTCTGGGCCTGTTCGTCGGCTATCAGCTTAACCCCAATCTCGGCTTCGAGCTGGGGTACGACCACCTCGGCAAGTATCGGTTGAGCGGTCGGCGTAGCGAGGGAGGGATCAGTGCCCGGTTGGCGGGGGAGGCCAGGAGCCAGATGATCCAGGCCAGCATGCGTATCGGCTTCCCCGCGACCCAGAGTCTGGATCTCTATGGCAGGCTCGGGGGCGCCTATGCCTGGACCGAGAGCGACCTGAGCGCAGCACTCACCACGAGTAGCCGCCAGTTCAACGAGTCGGCCAACGGCAACAAATACCAAGGCGCCGCCTTCGTCGGCGCCTTGGGGGCCGAGTATGCCTTCAATTCCAGCTGGGCTCTGCGCCTCGAGTACCAGTACAGCACCCCTCTTGGCAGTACCTCCCCGGGCGAGTCAGGCATAGAGCTGGATAACGGCCTGCTTGCCTTGGGGCTGGTCTATCGCTTCGGCCAGGGGGAAGAGGAGGTGGTCGCAGCCAGCCCGGCACCGGCCGCCGTCGTCCCCGCCACCGTCATCATGCAGCAGCGCTTCACCCTGAGTTCGGATGTGCTGTTCGAGTTCAACAAGGCGAGCCTCAGGCCTGAGGCCAACCAGGCGTTGGATACCCTGTTCCAGCAGATCGTTGCGGCCAACCCTCAGGACGGCATAGCGACAGTGGTGGGCCACACGGACAGGTTGGGCTCGGATGACTATAACCAGAACCTGTCTTCGCTGCGTGCCCGCTCCGTGGCCGATGCGCTGATCGGCCGTGGCTGGCCGGCAGAAAAGATGCAAGTGGAAGGCCGGGGTGAGCGGGAGCCCGTCACCGCCAACCAGTGCAGCAGTGCCAGCAAGCGTGAACTAATCGTCTGTCTGGCGCCGGATCGGCGGGTCGAGGTCAAGTTGAACGGCGTCGGCGAGGGCTCGCCGCAATAGACGAGCCCTGGCCCCAGGATGACTATCTTACAGGCTGGTGCAGCCAGAGCTTGGGAAGAGACAAAACAGGGAGGCCAAGCCTCCCTGTTTTGCATCGTACTTCAGTGTCAGGTCAGGGCGCGTCGCTGCCAGTGGCCGAGCCGACGGTAGCCTGCGGCAATCAATATCAGCAACAGGGCTCCGGGTAGCACAGTCTGCCAGAGGAAGGGCCAGGACTGGGCCGTGAGCAGCACCAGCAACGGAGTGGCGCCAGCGGGGGGATGTATCAGCCCCAGGCCCTGCATCAGTGCGATGGCAAGGCCTACCCCGAGTGCCAGTTTGAGCTCCAGAGGCAGGGGCAGCAGCTGCACCAGCAGACCCACCCCGGCCGCCAGCAGATGACCCCCCAGCACGTTCTGCGGCCGAGCCAGCGGGCTCTCTGGCAGGGAGAACAGCAGCACGCAACTTGCGCCAAAAGGGGCCATCAGCAGGGTCAGCTGCCAATCCAGATCCAGCCAGCCAAGCAGGGCTATGGCCAGGCTGGCCCCCAGTCCTGCCAGCAGGGCAGCTTGCCATCGTCTTTTCTCCATCTCGCGTCTCCTTGTGTGGGTCCCTTGACCCAGGTTGAGACATTAGGTAGACAGATCGGTGTACTTCAAGAGGGAATTGCAATGAGTGAGAAACGGCAGCAACTGATGACGACCGCCTACCGGCTGTTCAACCGTCATGGTTTTCACGCCACCGGCATCGACAGGATCTGGGCTGAGGCGGGGAGCACCAAGCGTACCCTGTACCGCCACTTTCCTACCAAGGATGCCCTGATCGAGGCGGTGCTGATCGCCCGCGACGCCGAGTTCTTCGCCCTGCTCGATGTCCGGCTGGCAGGTATTGAGGGGCCAAGGGCCAGGCTGCAGGCCCTGCTCGATGGCTTCGCCGACTGGTTTGGACGCAGCGATTTCTATGGTTGCAACTTCATCAATGCCAGCGCCGAGTTTGGTGATCCTCGCCACCCGGTTCGCAAGCTGGTGGCGGCGCACAAGCGTGCTCTGCTGCTGTGGGTGAGCCATAACCTGGGTTGTGACGAGCAGACTGCCACCCGGCTGTGTCTGCTGCTGGAGGGGGCGGTCGTGATGACGCACAGCTATCAGCAGGCCGAGGCCCTGAGTCAGGTCAGGCCCCTGGCGCTGACCCTGCTTGGCCTGGCGCAGGCGGACGACATAACCGGGAATGCATAAGAGGATGGTAAACAAGATCAATGGCTTAACGACAAGGAGTCCAGGATGAGCAAGGTGGCACTGATCACGGGAGCGAGTCGCGGCATCGGCGCCGCCACGGCCCGGCTGCTGGCGCAGCAGGGGTATCGACTCTGCCTCAACTATCTGCGGGAAGCGGCCCGCGCCGAGGCGCTGGCCGAAGAGTTGAGCGCCCGGGGTGCCGAGATCCTCACGGTGCAAGCCGATCTCGCCGAAGAGTCGGAGGTGGTGAGGCTGTTTCAGACTCTGGATCGGCGCTTCGGATCCCTCGATGCCCTGGTCAACAATGCGGGCATCTTGCTGCCTCAGAGCCGGGTCGAAGATCTCGACGCTGCCCGCATCAACCGCTTGTTGACCACCAATGTCACCAGTCAGTTTCTCTGCTGCCGGGAGGCGGTCCGCCGCATGTCCCACCGTCATGGCGGCCGGGGCGGGGCCATCGTCAATGTCTCCTCGGCGGCGGCCCGACTGGGATCGCCCCATGAGTACGTGGATTATGCCGCCAGCAAGGGCGCCATCGACACGCTTACCCGGGGATTGGCACTGGAGGTGGCCGGGGAGGGGATCCGGGTCAACTGCGTGCGTCCCGGCTTTATCCACACCGAGATGCACGGGGATGGCGGCGAGCCAGGCAGGGTGGCCCGTCTCGCCCCCCAGCTCCCCATGGGGCGCGGTGGGGAGCCGGTCGAGGTCGCCGCCGCCATCCGCTGGCTGCTCGGCGACGAGGCCTCCTATGTCACCGGCGCTTTTATCGATCTGGCAGGGGGTCGTTGAGGAGCGGCCTGCCCCCCATATGGGGTTGGTCAAACTGGCCAATGTGTAGTGAAAATGGCTTCCCCCTGCTTGGGTATAGGGCAGAACAAGAGAATTTTACATATAAATCATGTTGTTATGTTTTGGCATGGGGATTGCGATAAAGGGGGAAGGGTGAGGCCCATGGGGGCCCCTGGCAGCAAGGATGAACAAGATGAAACAGATAGTGGCCATGGTACTGGCATTGGGGTTGGCAGGGTGCAGCTGGCAGGACGATGAGGTCGTTCATGGCCAGGGAGCGCCTGTCATTACGCAGCGGCCCCTCGGGGACAAGGTGGACAGGATACTGGCCATGGTGCCGGCGGATATCACCCTGGTACCCGGTGCACAGCGCGGGATCCGGGTGGAGGGTCAGGAGAACCTCTTGCCCTACCTGACCTTCAGCGAGAGCGGTCGCAAGCTGGAGATAGAGGTCAAGGAGGGATACCAACTCAGCCCCGGTGAGCGGATCAGGGTCACCATCACCCTGCCTGTCCTGCGTGAGCTGGCCCTGGCAGGGGGCAGCCAGGGTGAGATAGGCGCCTTCGAGGGGGATGAGCTGACCCTCTCCCTGGCGGGATCCGGGGGCATACGTACCGATCGGCTGGAGATGAAGCGCCTGGAGGGCAACATTGCCGGCTCTGGGGATCTTGCCCTCGGACAGGGCCATGCCGACAGCCTCACCTTCAACATCGCAGGATCCGGCGGCATCGCCGCCGGGGATCTGCTGGCCCGGGAGGTCGAGATCAACATTGCCGGCAGCGGCGATGTGGCGGTACGCGCCGAGCAGAGGCTGACTGCCACCATCGCGGGCTCCGGCAGCATAGACTACTGGGGTGATCCCGAGGTAGAGAGCGAGATCCTGGGGGTGGGACAGCTGGTGCGCAAAGGGGGCTGAGCCCGGCGGCAGCTGACGAGATAAAAACGGGCCGATGGGCCCGTTTTCTTTGCTGTGCCTGCCCGCCAGGGGAGAGCGCGCCTTCTTGCTTGCGTCGTCTTCCCGCCCCTGCCTGCATGGTGGCTCAGGCGAGGGGAAGGTGCAGCCCTTGGTCGGCGTTGAGCCGCATCAGCAGCCACTGCATCCCGGCGAGGTGCTGGTGGTCATGGCTGACCAGCAGGCGCACCAGGCCATCCAGGGTGATCTCCCCATAGTTGCCATAATGGGCCCGTCGCCCCCAGGCAGAGGGGGGCAGCCCCTGGAGCCAGCTGACTGTGTGAGTGCGGGCGGCGCGAAAGCGGGCCAGCTGCACGGCGGGATCCTGATGGGGATAGTCATTGTCCTGGGCAAGCTGATAGCCATCGAGGGAGACCAGCTGGGGGAGCGTTTCATCCAGGGTACGCTGGATGCGCACCTGATAGCCCAGGGTCTCTATGTCCAGCAGATGGCCGAGGTGGCCAAGGGCCGAGAAACGCTCCGAAGGGATGCCGGCCCAGTTGGCCGGCTCCCAGTTCAGGCAGTCACCGGGCACCTGAGCCAGCAGCTGTTCGAATCGATCCGGCATGGCTCGCAGCGTGGTAAAGATATTCATCCTTGAGTTCTGTTCCTTGCTCAAACGGGGTCGTCCTGGGCTATCCACAGGGAGTGTGGCTCCTGGACGAGCATTCAGGGCCGATGATCGGGCTGATCAGTCTCGCTCGAGCAGGTGCTCGGCGTGAAAACGCAGGTGCGCCTCGATGAAGCTCGCCACGAAGTAGTAGCTGTGGTCATAGCCAGCGTGGCGATGCAGTGCCAGGGGCCATCCCTTGGCCTCGGCCGCTTCGGCCAGGGCATCGATGCCGAGCTGCTCATCGAGGAAGGGGTCGTCCAGGCCGACATCGACCCGGGTCGGCAGCGGCTGACAGTCGTGATGGCGCAGCAGCTGGCAGCTGTCCCACTCCTGCCACAGCAGGGGGTTGTTGCCCAGATAGGCACCCAGTGCTTTTTGGCCCCAGGGGCTGCGGCTCGGGTGGCTGATGGGGCTGAAAGCCGATACCGAGCGGTAACGACCCGGCTCACGCAGGGCGGCGATGAGGGCACCATGGCCGCCCATGGAGTGACCGCTGATGGCGCGGCGGCTCGAGATGGGGAAGTGGGTCTCGATGAGGGCGGGCAGCTCCTTGGTGACATAGTCATACATCTGGTAGTGCTCACGCCAGGGCGACTGGGTGGCGTTGACGTAGAAGCCCGCGCCCTTGCCGAGGTCGTAACCGGCATCATCCGCCACCTGCTCGCCCCGGGGGCTGGTATCCGGCGCCACCAGGGCGATGCCCAGTTCGGCAGCGATGCGCTGGGCACCGGCTTTTTGCATGAAGTTTTCGTCGCTGCAGGTGAGGCCGGACAGCCAGTAGAGCACGGGTACCTTCTGGCCGGTCAGCGCCTGGGGCGGCAGATAGACGGCGAAGCGCATCTCGCAGCCGAGCACGCTTGACTCATGTCGGTACTGTTTGTGCCAGCCATCGAAGCTCTTGTTGCTGGCGATGATATCTAACGACATCTGGGGATCTCCTGCGCCAATGGGCGCCTGGGATGAAAAAAGAGGGGCGGGAATGCTCCCGCCCGGCCCGACTCAGTAGTGGATGACGGTGCGGATGCTCTTGCCTTCGTGCATCAGATCGAAGGCTTCGTTGATCTGCTCAAGCGCCATGGTGTGGGTGATGAAGTCGTCCAGCCGGAACTCACCCTGCATGTAGCGCTGCACATAGCTTGGCAGTTCGCTGCGACCCCGTACGCCGCCGAAGGCACTGCCGCGCCAGACACGACCAGTGACCAGCTGGAACGGACGGGTACTGATCTCCTGACCGGCCCCGGCCACGCCGATGATGACGGATTCACCCCAGCCCTTGTGGCAGCATTCGAGCGCCGCGCGCATCACCTTGACGTTGCCGATGCACTCGAACGAGAAGTCGACGCCGCCGTCGGTGAGCTCGACGATCACCTCCTGGATGGGCTTGTCGTAATCGTTCGGGTTGATGCAGTCGGTGGCACCGAGCTTGCGGGCCAGTTCGAACTTGCTCTCGTTGATGTCGATGGCGATGATGCGACCTGCCTTGGCCAGGCGCGCGCCGATCACGGCGGAGAGGCCGATGCCGCCCAGTCCGAAGATGGCGACGCTCTCACCCTCTTTCACCTTGGCGGTGTTCATCACGGCGCCTATGCCGGTGGTGACGCCGCAGCCGAGCAGGCACACCTCTTCCAGCGGAGCGGCCGGGTCCACCTTGGCGATGGAGATCTCGGGCAGTACCGTGTACTCGCTGAAGGTTGAGGTGCCCATGTAGTGGTAGATGGGCTGACCATCCTTGGAGAAGCGGGTGGTGCCATCCGGCATCAGTCCCTTGCCCTGGGTGGTGCGGATCTTCTGGCACAGATTGGTCTTGCCGGATTTGCAGAACTTGCACTCGCCGCACTCCGGGGTGTAGAGCGGGATCACGTGATCCCCCACCTTGACGCTGGTGACCCCTTCGCCGATGGACTCGACTATGCCGCCACCCTCATGGCCCAGGATGCAGGGGAAGACACCTTCGGGGTCTTCGCCCGAGAGGGTGAAAGCGTCGGTGTGGCAGACGCCGGTGGCGACAATGCGCACCCGCACTTCACCGGCCTGGGGCGGCATCACCTCGATCTCTTCGATGGAGAGAGGCTGACCCGGGCCCCAGGCGATGGCGGCCTTGCACTTGATGCTCTGTACCTGTGCCATGAAAGGATCCTCTTGTTGTGCGCTGGAATGGGAAATTAAAAGGTCGATTTGAACCTGTCTGAGTGTAGTTTCCCATTCATTTGGTGATAATAGGGTCAAATATCAAATCACTTTTACTGACAGGTAATAATGTTCGGCTGGGAAGGGGTCTGTGAATTTGTCAGCGTGGCGGAGCAGGGGGGCTTTACCCCGGCGGCCCGCCAGCTGGGGGTGTCGGTGGCCCAGGTGAGCCGACAGGTGGCGCAACTGGAAGACAGGTTGCAGGCCAAGTTGCTGCTGCGCACCACCCGTCAGGTGCGACTCACCGAGCTTGGCGAGATCTACTACCGCCACTGTCGCCAGCTGCTCGACAACCTCTACGAGGCCGAACTGGCTCTGGGTCGCCATCAGGCCCAGCCCCAGGGCCTGCTGCGCATCACGGCCCCCGTCTCCTATGGCGAGAGTCGCATCGCCCCCCTGGTGAACGACTTCATGGTGCGCTATCCGGCCCTGGAGGTGACCCTCAACCTCACCAACCAGCTGTTGGATCTGGTGCATGACGGGTACGATCTGGCGATCCGGCTTGGTCACCTCAAGGATTCCAGCCTGGTGGCGCGGCGCCTGGCGGGGCGGGTGCCTTATGTGTGCGCCTCCCCGGCCTATACGGCGCACCGGGGCATGCCCAACAGCCTCTCCGAGCTGGCTCGCCATACCTGCCTGCTGGGCAATGGCGACGAGTGGCACTTCACCCTGGATGCTCGCCCCTACAGCGTGCGGGTGCGTGGCCTGCTCAAGTGCAACAGCGGCCACGCCCTGGTGGACGCGGCCCTCAAGGGCATAGGCATAGTGCA
>NZ_AQGQ01000122.1 GCF_000388115.1 Aeromonas molluscorum 848 | reverse complement strand
GTAGCGACTCTCCCCCAGCCGCTCCCTGAGCCGGCCCCTGTGGGCCTGGGCAAAACAGGGATAGAGATGCACCAACGCGAACAGCAACACTCCCAGGATCAGCAATATCATGGCGACCTCCTTGAATTCCTGGCAACACTATGACTCAAACGGACCTGATGGCCTATCGAAACAGCCGTCAGCAGGGCGGGGATGGGGGCAGGAAAGGGCAGATAAAAAATGCCGGCCGGGGCCGGCATTGAAAAACGCCGTACCAGGAGATACGGCGACGGGATCAGCGCGTCATTTGATAGAGAGCAGCCACATTTCGGGAGGTCAGCGTCAAATTGGTGCTGGCGGTTTGGAGGGCCTCCGGCAGCGACATGGCACGGTTGACCACGGCGAAGACGGCATCTATGCCGTGTTCGTGAACCACGCCACAGTCATCGGTCAGGCAACCGGCGATACCGATCACCGGCTTGCCAAACTGTTTGGCGCAGCGCGCAACTCCCATGGGGGTCTTGCCATGAATGGTCTGGCTATCGATGCGGCCTTCACCGGTGATGACGAGATCCGCATCTTGCAGCACACAGGCCAGGTCCAGCGCCTCTATGACGATCTGGATACCCGGCTTGAGCTCGGCCCCGAGCAGGCCGACCAGGGCGGCGCCCATGCCACCGGCGGCGCCCGCCCCCGGCAGTTCCTTCACCTGCTTGCCGAGGGCCTGCTCGATGCAGTCGGCGTAGTGAGCCAGATTGGCGTCCAGCTGCTGCACCATCTCGGGGGTCGCCCCCTTCTGCGGGCCGAACACGGCGGAGGCGCCTTTCGGGCCGCACAACGGGTTGTTCACATCGCAGGCCACCTCGATGACCAGCTCGCTCAGGCGGGGATCCAGCCCGCTCAGATCGATGGTGGCCAGCTCGGCCAGGCCGGCACCACCCAACTCGATGGCAGAGCCATCCGCTTTGAGCAGCTTGCCGCCCAGGGCCTGGATCATGCCCGCGCCGCCATCATTGGTGGCGCTGCCACCTATGCCAAGGATGAGGTGAGTCACCCCCAGATCCAGGGCGGCCAAAATCAGCTCGCCGGTACCGAAGCTGGAGGTCAGCAGGGGATTGCGTTGCTCGGGGGCCACCAGATGCAAGCCGGAGGCCGCGGCCATCTCGATGACGGCACGCTTGCCGTCCCCCAGCAGACCGAGGAATCCCTCGACCCTGTTACCCAGCGGGGCCGTGACCAGGGCGGTCACTATGCGCCCATCGGTAGCATCGACCAGAGAGCGCACCGTGCCTTCACCACCATCGGCCATCGGCAGCTTGACGTAAGTCGCATCGGGAAATACCTGCTTGAAACCCGCCTCTATGGCGTCGGCCACTTCCATGGCACTCAGGCTTTCCTTGAAGGAGTCAGGGGCAATTACAATTTTCATATCCATTCCTTAGGCAACGCCAAATACGCCGAACATCAGGGTAGAGACCACTGCAATGGTCAAACCGACTGCCGTTTCATAGGGAATAAGCTTCAAGCGCTCGCCGACGCCCATGTGGACACTGCCACCTGTGGCATGGAAGAAGGAGCCATGAGGCATGTGGTCGAACACGGTGGCACCGGCGTGGATCATGGCGGCACCCGCCAAGCCACTGATGCCCAGCTCGAGCAAGGTTGAGCTGAAGACATTGGAAGCCACCACAGTCCCGGCCGTGGTCGACGCAGTCGCCAGGGACATCAAGGCGCCCGAGATGGGGGCCAGCAGGTAGGAGGGCAGACCCGAGGCGGTCAGACCGCTGATCAACACATCTTTCAGACCCGAGTTGGCGATGATGCCCGCCAGGGTGCCGGTCCCCAGCAGCATGATGGCAACGGGGGCCATACGAGCCAACCCCGAGACGGCAAACTGGTTCACCTTGCTGAATTTACCCATCATGAGGGCTCCCACCAGGCCACCCAGAGGCAGGGCGATGAGCGGATCCACCACTATGCCTGCCACTGGGCGCAGGGCCAGCAGCAGGATGGCAACCAGGGGGGCACTGATGGCGGCGGCAAAACCGGGCAACGAAGCCTTGTCGACGCTGACCACCTCCTCGGCGGTGACCCTGCTGCCTTTGCTGTTCAGACGCTTGGCCAGCCAGTAGGCCATGACCAGGCCGAAGATACCTGGAATGATGCCGGCCGCCATGACGGAGGTGAGGGGCAGATGGAAGGCATCCGCCGCCGCGATGGCATTGGGGTTGGGGGACATGACGTTACCCGCCTTGCCGCCACCTATCATGGCAAGCAGTATGGCTGGCTTGGAGAGATCGGCGCGCTGGGCGATGGCCAGCGCTATGGGCGCCACTGTGATAACGGCTACGTCCACAAAGACGCCAACCGCAGTCAGGATCAGAGTCGCCAGGGCCAGGGCCAGCAGGGCCCGAGTCTCCCCCAGTCTCTTGATGATGGTCTCGGCGATGGTGGTGGCCGCCCCCGATTCAATCAAGACACCAGCCAGCACACCGGCGGCCAGGATGCGCATCACCGCCGTGGTGATGCCCTGAGCACCACCAATCATCAGGGCGACGGTCTGGGTCAGATCGGCGCCACCGATCAGCCCCCCCGCCAGGGCACCGACTATCATGCCGTATGCGGGCGGGACCTTCCTCAGGATGAGAAAGATGGCGATGATCAGCGCCGCTAGGGCGCCGATGGCGGTAACTGGGGTCATGACGGGCACCTTTTTTAGTTGTGTGGGGTTCAGGTGCCGTCATTATCGGGAAATCAACCGGGAATGCTTTGTCATAAATTACAAATAAAGACATTTAAATACCGAGTTATCTGTTGATAATAACAAAGTCACTCACCGAGACTGAAGCCGAGATAGAGTAAGAACTTGTCATCTAACTTATTGATATTTAATCCTGTTATCTGCTCAACCCGGGTCAGTCTATAGCGCAGGGTATTGGGGTGGATGAACAGCAATTCCGCGGTACGATGCAGATCACAATCCTGCAAGAAATATTGACGCAGTGTCTTGTGCAGGACGCCCTTGTTGTCCTGTTTCGCCAGGGTGCGCAGGGGAGCCAGCAGCTGAGTCGCCTGCCAGGAGTCCGCCAGACTGCCGAGCAGCACCGGCAGGCGGTAATCCTCGAAGAAGTAGACCTGTTTTCGCGGAGCCTGGCGGCGACCCCGACGCAAAGTATCCCGGGCGGTCTGGTAAGAGCGTGCCAGACCATCGATGCCAGGGAAGTAATCCCCCACCCCGATGCGCAGCCGAAAATCCGGGATCCGTGCCAGCAACTGCTTGATACGAGTGCGCTCCTGGCTCGATTGCCAGACGCCATCGTTCAGTTGAGCCGGTTTTAGCACCACTATCTCGTCCAGCCCATTGATGGCCACCAGATTGTCCCGCTCCGGATATTCGAGCAGCTGCACCAGCTCCCGCAATCGGGCAGGATCCCCCTCCTCCAGGGCCAGCACGGCCACGACCCTGGGCTGCGCCAAGTCCAGCCCGAGAAAATGGGCCGCCTGTTGCAACTGATCCACCCGCCCTTCCCCCCGGATCAGCTGCAGCACCAGCTCCTCCTTGTGGCGCTTGTCCCACTGCAACTGCTCGGTGAGGGCTGCCTGTTCGAGGATCAGCTCCGCCGTCATCCGCACCAGCTCGGCATAAGCACGAACGATGTCCGGGTCGCCGGAGATGCCGATGACACCGACCAACACCCCTTGATAGGCGATGGGCAGGTTGATGCCGGGCCTCACCCCCTTGAGCTGCTGGGCGGTCGCCTCACTGATCTCCACCACCCTGTTGTCGGTCAGGGCCAGCACGGCCCCTTCATGACGCTGATGAAGACGATCCGGGTTGCCGGAAGCAATGATCAACCCCTGCTCGTCCATGACATTGACGGAAAAGGAGAGGATTTTCATGGCCCGGGTCACGATCTGGCGGGCAAGCTGCTCATTCAACTGCACGATAAGCTCCTGTGGATGACTTCCCCGGGGATGGCCTGAGTGCATCCATTGTCACATCATCAAGACAAGCGAGGGGGGGATCGCTAGAATAGGCCACTTTACTCGATGTGAGCCTCCAGATGGTGCCCGAATTGGGGTGCCAATGCGGTTCCCATCCTAGCGCCAAGCTAACGAGAACCTCTTTTATGGACTATGAATTTCGACGCGATCCCTTCGGTGGCTATCGCGCCCGCTTCTCCATGGGCCATGAGGCCATAGGCCAGTGGCTTATCGACGAAGTGGGCAAGGATGAGGAGAAGCTCGATGAGCTCTTCGGTGTCATCGACCAGCTCTCCAATCGCACCCTGATGGAGTACAAGATGCTGGGCGGCGACTACTCTCTGCTGCTGACGATGGAAGAGGCAGAGGTCAAGGCCAATGTCCTCAACATAGCGCTGGATGAGGATCTCGACGACCTGGCCTACTACGATGATGAACAGCTAGCCATGTGCGGGCTGGAAGACTTTGCCCAGGTGCTCACCTCCTGGCGCGCCTTTATCCGTAACGAGGATATGGGCTGAAAAACCGATCAAGGGCGAGCGTGCCCTTCGCAACCCAACAGGATTGACTATGTCTATTTACGATTTTGATGACGAATTGCCGGAAGAAGAAGATCAAGAAGAGAGTGGCAAGAAGCCTGCCGCCCCCGCCAAGAAGAAGGGCAAACAGGTAATGAACACCCAAGTGAATCTGAGCCCCCGTGATGCCAGCCGCTTGAATGGCATGCATATCGAAGCCATCTCCACCCTGGACGATGTCAGTCTGCCGAAGAACGTCATCTTCAAGGCTGGCCTCATCGCGCTGGGCGAGCTGGCACCCACCAAGCGGGCCGACATCATTGCCCGTGTGATTGCAGAATCCGGCCGCTAAGCCGCATGCTGCTCTCGCGAATGAAAAAACCGGCCAGGGCCGGTTTTTTATGGGTGGCCTCTTTTTGCGGCCATAGGTATCCCCCTCTCCTGAGTCCGTAATCAAACGCCTCCAGCCCGGTCTCTATAGTTGTCTATATCACTGTTTGCCCCGCTCACCAGAGGTGTCGCCATGCCCCGCATTTTCCGCTGCTTTGCCCTGATATTGGGTGCTAGCTCGGCCACAACAGGTGCCGCCAGCCTGATCATCGAGAATGGCCTTCCTTCCCCTCTGATCGGTTGGTCCGAGAAATCCTTTCATGGGCACACCCGCTATAGCGAAGTCGAAGATGAAGGGGGCATGGTGCTAAGGGCCGAGGCCGATGGCAGTGCCTCCGGCAAGTTTCTGGAACGCACCATTGATCTGAACAAGACCCCCATCATGAGCTGGCGCTGGAAGGTGGCGGCCCTCACCAGCGGGCAGACAGATGAGCGCAGCAAGGCGGGGGATGACTACCCGGCCCGCCTCTATCTTGTGGTCAAACGCGGTCTGTTCGGCCTCTCCAGCAAAGCCATCAACTACGTATGGTCTGCTCATCAACCAGTCGGCAGCCACTGGCCAAATGCCTTCACCGAGCAAGCCATCATGCTGAGCGTGGAGAGCGGCCCAGCTCATGCCGGGCAATGGATCAGCTACCGACGTAATGTCCGCGCCGACCTCGCCCGCCTGCTGGGAGAGCCGATCGACCAGATAGACTCCATCGCCATCATGACAGACAGCGACAACGGTGGCGGCCGGGCCACGGCCTGGTACGGAGACATTCGCTTCTCGGCCAAATAGGCGAGTCAACCTTGCCAGCCGCTCCCCTGCCGGTTCAAGAACTGACCATGACACTTGTCCCTGCGATGAAGGCAGGAGCCATTCTTGTCTTCTCCTCCCATCCCTTGCTATGCTCTGCGCCCTTTTATTGCGCTGGAACCCGGATTTGTCTCTCCCAACCGATATCCTGATCTGGGCCCTGCTGGCAGGCAGCACAGGTCTGACCCTGGCCCGGCAGTGGCGGGCAGGCGCCCTGCTCCTTGTGCTTTGTCTGTTGGCCGCCCTGCTGATGGAACGCCTCACCCCCTTCGCCCTTAGCCTGGTCACAGGGGGGCTAGCCCTGGCCTGCGGCCTCCATCGCCTGCCTGAACCTTATCGTCCCGCCGCCCGAGCCCTGGTGCTGATCTGGGCATTGGCACTCATGCTCCACCAGATCCCCGGCTTCGATAATCTAAAGGTACTGGACAAGGTGCTGACCGGCCCGGCAAGCCAGCCCTTCACCCTCTACCTGAATCTGGATAAACCCCTGGCCCTGTTCGGTTTGCTGCTCGCCTGGCGGGATCTGCTGGGACCCGGTGGCAAGATACGCTGGCGCCCGCTGCTCCTGCTTACCCTTCCCCTTGCAGGCTTGCTATTGGCGGCCTGGGGGTTGGGCGCTCTCAAACCCGAGGTGGGCCTGCCCAGCTGGTGGTGGCTGTTTGCCCTCAATAACTTGCTGCTCACTTGCGCCTCGGAAGAGGCATTGTTTCGCGGCTGCCTGCAACAGCGGCTGAGCGAGCGCTTCACCCCCTTGGCGGGCTTGCTGGTCGCCAGTGGACTCTTTGGTGTCGCTCATCTGGCCGGTGGCCCGTTACTGGTGGGGTTCGCCGCCCTGGCCGGGGTCTGCTACGGCTTGGCGTTTAACTTGAGTGGCCGCCTGAGCGTCGCCATCGCGATCCATTTCCTGTTCAACTTCGCCCATCTGGCCCTGTTTACCTACCCTCTGGCCAGCCGCTGATCCCGGGCGCCCCGCTCGGGGTGCCCCTGTTTGCCCCTTCCCCTGTCAATATGACGCGACCCGCGTTCATCTGCTCTTGACCGCATCCTGTTTGCGCTATTTTGCCAAGCCAGAGTGGTGATTAATTGACCCAAGCCAAGATAGTGTCATCTTTGCCCCATAGAATGAGCCGGTCACCATCATAAAAATAAAAACATAACTATCAGTTGCTTGGCTCATTCAGGATGCTCACATGACAACAACCCAACGGGAGGGGGAAATACACTTCCCCGACCACTTATCGCTGATCTCGACCACGGATCCCGCCAGCCACATCACCTATGCCAACCAGCACTTCTGCGAGGTGGCCGGTTACGACGCCGACGAGATGGAGGGGGCACCCCACAATCTGGTGCGTCACCCCGACATGCCCAAGGCCGCCTTTGCCGACATGTGGCAACGGCTGCGCCAGGGCAAGAGCTGGATGGGGCTGGTGAAAAACCGTGCCAAGACTGGCAACTTCTACTGGGTCAACGCCTACGTCACCCCCATCCTCAACGAACAGCAGCAGATCATCGAGTACCAGTCGGTGCGTACCCGCCCGAGCGAGCACGACATTGCCTGGGCGGAGCAGCTCTACGCCCGCATCCGGGCGGGCAAGGCGCTGCCCTGGCTCAGTCGGCTTACCCTGGAACCGGGTCAGCTCACTCTGCTCCTCTGCGGCACGGCCCTGCTCACCCTGCTGACGGCCATGGTCAGCGCCAATCCCCTGTGGGGAGTCATAGGCGCAGCGGCACTGCTGGCCCAGATGATCCACGGCTGGCGCCTGCAACAGCGACTCAACCGGCTGGCCACCACGGCGGGCGAGGAGATGGGCACCCCGCTCTGCCAGGTGCTCTACACCAAACGCCGAGATACCCTGGCGGCCCTCGAGCTGGCCCTGCGCATGAAGCGTGCCGAGCTCAAGGCGGTGGTGGGGCGCAGCGCCGACACCAACCAGCAGATCCTGCAGGCCGCCGAGGATGACAGGGGCAATATCCAGACCATAGACACCCACCTGCAACAGCAGCGGGCCCAGAGCGAGCAGCTGGCCGCCGCCATCACGCAAATGAGCCAGTCGATCCGCGACGTGGCCAGCAGTGCCCATCAGGCCAATGCCCTGGTGGGCGAAGTACAGCAAGTATCGGCCGAGGGATTGCAGGCGCTGGCGACCACGCAATCATCGGTCAATCAGCTTCATGAGGAGCTGAATGCCAACCATCAGGTACTGGCGCAGCTGACCGGCGACAGCCAGAAGATCAGCGGGATCCTGGCGGTGATCAGCCAGATCGCCGATCAGACCAACCTGCTCTCCCTCAATGCGGCCATAGAGGCGGCCCGGGCCGGTGAGCAGGGTCGCGGATTTGCGGTGGTGGCCGACGAGATCCGGGCCCTGGCCCAGAAGACCCGCAGCTCCACCGGCGAAATCAACGAGATGATCCAGGCGCTGCTGCAGACCACCCGCCGGCTGGCCGATGGCATGACCCAGGGGGCCCAGACCTCGGAGCGCTGCCAGCAGCATGTGAGTACCACCGCCGAGGTGCTCAATCAAATCAACCACATGCTGACCCAGGTCACCCACACCAGTGACGAGATAGCCCAGGCCGTCAGTCAGCAGGCGGATGTCACCAGCACCCTGGATCATGGCATCCACCAGATCCACCAGCTGGCCAGCCACACCGCCGACAACAGCAGGCAGGCCCTGGACGGCATCACCCTGCTGGTCGAACGGCTGCATGCCCTCTCCCGCCTGATAAACCAGTTCCGCCACTGATCGATACCCGGGGTGTGCCAGTCGGCTGGCGTGAGATACCCTAGAAGATGAGCCGCGGCTCACCAGCGAGATCAGAGGCGGCGAGAGTCGTTCGCCGAGCGTCTCGCCAATCTGGGTGAACTGGCGTCGCAGTGGATGATTGAGAGGAAGAGCCTGACCCGGTGCCAGGGGGCCCCGGCACCGCTGACCCGTGAGGGTGAACAACGGGCCCGAGCTGGCGCCGCGACTGTTTGCCCGCCAGGGGAGCATGGCTCCCGAGCCCCGCCGTACCGGAAGACGGCACTTGACCAGTGCCGGCGCGATCTCTTCATCCTTACGCAGGAAAGCCCTGGGCATGAGAGGGCCCTGGGACGTTGCAGTGAAAAAGGGCCCGCTGCGGGCCCTTATTATTGCTCAAGCATGTCAGGCCAGCGGGTAGCTGGCCGCCAGGCCATTTTCACAATGCCAGTTGGCCCACAGTTTGCCATCGCTGCCCATCTGCAAGGTGGCGAAGTTGCGGGTGCGCAGATAGACGGGGGCACCGAACGGCTTGATGAGTTCGGTACGGATCAGCCGGCTCTCGTCGAGATACTCGGGGTCGTCATTGGTCATGGCGAGGATCCCCATCCACTGGAACTGGGTGGGGCAAGGGTGCACTATGCCGGAGGAGACCAGCTGATGCACATTCATCACCCCCTTGCCCACTCGCCTGTCCTGGATGACCCCGAGGCAGCCCACGTGCACATCCCCGGAAAGGATCAGCGTCCTGGAAGCCCCCTTGTCGACCTTGCGCCGCTGCTGGGCATTGTCCAGCAGCCGCATGATCAGCCGGGCCCGCTCACCCTCGTGGGCCTTGGCGCGCCAGTGATCCTTAAGATCGTCGGTCAGCTCCTCCTCCCAGGGGGTGGCATCCAGCGCCGCTTCGGTGAAGGAGAAGTCCCGATAGACCACGGGCACCCCCGCCATGATCAGCAGGTGCCCCTGGCTGCAACCAGCCAGTGCCTGATTGACCTGATCCCACTGTCCCCGGCTCATCACCTGGGTCTGAGTGCGGGTCGCCCTGTTGTCCAGGGCCAGGATCTGGTAGCCCCGAAAATTCAACAGCCAGGAGTGATGGGTCAGCTTGGCAGGATCCAGCAAGGTGCCATTGACCCCCGAGCGCAGCTGGAACAGCCGGAAATACTTGGTCGCAGCGGCGTAAATGGCCTGATAGACCTCGCAGCCCTGCAAGTCGGCGGGATAACTGCCCCAGCCATCGAAGATGTCGTGATCGTCCCACATCATGGCGCTGGGCACCCGGGCCAGCATGGTCGCCACCTCGGGGCGGCCCCACTGCTTGCAATAAAGCTCGCAATAGAAGCGATCGAGCTGCTCCACCATGGTGCGGGTCGCCTTGCGTTTGACCTTCTCCACCCTGTCCAGCTCATTCCAGGCTTTCAGGGTCGGCACCGTGGTCCAGAGCGAGTCGGCATAGACTTGATCGCCTCCCATCAGCAGCAGGGAGAAGGGACTTGCGCCGTGCTCGGCGGCCAGCTTGTCCCACATGGCGTAAGGTTGGGGGGTTGAGGTGAGCAGTTTGAAGTCGGAGAAGCCATTGCAGGAGGCATAGCCAATCAGCACCTGATCTTTCAGGCCAGGCAGATGAAACTGCCATTGACTGGCACCGGCAAGATCCTGAACCGGCACGCCATCCAGCAGGATCTCGTAGTCGATGGTGCTGGTCTTGACCTTGGCGGGCGCAGACCAGATGGCTCGCCAGAAGCCGCCTTTCGGAGTATCAGCCTGCTTGCTGGCGGCCAGCAGCTTGCCATTTACCCTGACGCTGGCGCCCTTGCAGTCCGCCCCTGCAAGAAAACAGATGCTGTACTGCGTCTCCGATTCAAGCCCCAGCAAGGGGCCCATTACCAAGGTTGTCATCGCTTATCTCTCCATGAATTCACTCACGCAGCATAGCGAAACAGGCCTCTTTTCATACTGACCAGCTGGGCGCCCCACCTCAGGCGGCGAAGAGGGCGATCACGCCTTGTCCTTGAATTGCGTGACGTTGCGCTTGTTGGCGGTGCGCCGGTCATGACCACACTTGTCACTGGCCGGAGCAACCTGGTTGAAATTGGCTCACACCTTGCCTTTGAACTGCTTGACGCTGCGTTTGTTGGCGGTGCGACGATTCGCCTGCTTGTCGCGAGGCGCGCGCTTTCCCTCGCCGCTGGCAGGCTGGTCGGTTACCGCAAAACCAGCCAGGTCGCTCAGGGGCAGATCACGCCCGGTCAGGGTGCGAATGGCCGCGAGCATCTCGGCTTCACCGTGACAGACCAGCGACATGGCCAGCCCCTTGCGTCCGGCGCGGGCGGTGCGGCCGATACGATGCACATAGACGGGAGCGCTGGCGGGCAAATCCAGATTGATCACCACCGGCAGCGCCTCCACATGGATGCCGCGCGCCATCAGATCCGTAGCCACCAGCACCCGCACCCTGCCCGCCTTGAAATCGGCCAACCCCTGCTCCCGTACTCCCTGATCCTTGTCACCATGCAGGGCCACCACAGTGATCCCCGCCTTGGCGAGTTTTCGTGCCACCCCGTCGGCATCGTCCCGGGCACTGATAAAGACCAGCACCTGAGGCCAATCCTGCTCTTTCAGCAGGGCAATGAGCGCGGGCACCTTGCTGCTCTTGTTGACCAGGTAGAGCCGCTCCTCAGTCTCGCTCACCAGGCTGTTGCGCGGGCTCGCCTCGATACGGACCGGCTCATGCAGCAATCCGGTCGCCAGACTCTCCAGCTCGACCGGCAAAGTGGCGGAGAAGAGCAGGTTCTGGCGCTGCGCAGGCATTGCATTGATCAACCACTGGATGTCGGGCCAAAACCCCATTTCCAGCAGGCGATCCGCCTCGTCCAGCACCAGATATTTCACGCTGCCAAGCCCCAGCAACCGCTGGGCCAGCAGATCCCGCAGCCGCCCCGGGGTCGCCACCAGCAGTTGCGGCCCCTGCGCCAGCTCGGCCTGTTGCAGCTCCTGCGCCACGCCGCCGCACAGGGTAAGGGTGGCGAGCCCCAGGCTGGCGGCCAGGGGAGTCAATGCCTCGGTCACCTGAGCGGCCAGCTCACGAGTCGGCACCAGTATCAACCCCTGTACCCGATCGGAGGTCGAGTCCAGCCGTTGCAGCAGCGGCAAGCCAAACGCCAGCGTCTTGCCGCTGCCGGTCTGGGCCAGCGCCAGCAGATCCTGGCCAGTCAGCGCGGCCGGAATGGCCAGCTGCTGGATGCGGGTCGGGGTGTGCAAGGTGGCCGGCAGGGCAGCCAGCAAGGCAGGATTGAGATCAAGTTCGCGAAAGGTCATGGCGCTACAAGGAAAAAGAGGGGGATGTGAAGTCTAACCAGCGGCGCAGCATAAGTAAAAGCAACCCCCTGTGGCGCCTCAAATAGTCATTAGAAAGCAACGAACGGAGCCAATTAATATTATGCGGCAGTTATCAATTTGTATTAAAGTTTGTGGGTTGTTAACTCAAGGAGCTA
>NZ_AQGQ01000121.1 GCF_000388115.1 Aeromonas molluscorum 848 | reverse complement strand
CAATCACCCATGGGGCAGCAAAGAGATGACGATGATGACGAAGATGAGCAGGGTGAAGTTCTCCTTGACCAGAGGCAGGTTGCCGAAGAAGTGCCCCACATAGACGAATGCCAGCACCCAGCACAGGGCGCCGACGCCATTGAAGGCCATAAAACGGGGATAACTCATCTTGCCCATGCCGGCCACGAAGGGGGCAAAGGTGCGCACTATGGGGGCGAAGCGGGCAATGATGATGGCCTTGCCGCCATGACGCGCGAAAAAGGCATGGGTCTGGTGCAGATGATCCTGACGGAACAGGCGCGAATCGGAGCGGCTGAACAGCCGCTCCCCAAACAGCCGACCCAAGGTGTAGTTGGTGAGATCGCCGAGCACGGCAGCCAGCACCAACAGGGCGCTGAGCAGATGCACATCCAGAGCGCTGTCTACGGTAAGCGCCCCGGCAGCGAACAGCAGGGAGTCACCGGGCAGGAAGGGCATCACCACCAGCCCCGTCTCGCAGAAGATGATGAGAAACAAAATGGCATAGATCCAGACGCCGTAATCGGCAAACAGTGCCTTGAGGTGGACATCTATGTGCAGGATGACGTCGACGAGGGACAAGATAAGATCCATGGGCAGGCTCGCGAGGAAGATAGGTGTATCAGGGTGCGGCGAGTCTACCCCTTCCCCCCGCTCACCACAATTTCGCCACGTCCATGGCCAGGGGCTCGGGGCAGCCCCGGCCAGCGCCGGGCTATTTACGTCCCTTTTTTCTCTCCATTTGTCTCACTGATGGCCCGACGCACCTCGGCGGGCAGGCAGGATTCCCACCCCCAGATCAACCAGATGAAGAGAGTGAGATCGTCCACCCAGCCCAGTACCGGGATGACGTCCGGCACCAGATCGACGGGACTGAGACCATAGGCGAACACCAGCAGTGCCAGCCCCTTGGCCCAGAGCGGAGTGGCCGGGTGGCGAAAGCCCCGGTAGAGACGACGCAACCTGGGCCCAATCCCGAACAGGGCGCGCAGCGGCCTCAACTTTCGATCAACTCGTGACGCAGCCGCTGGATGCTGTCGCGCAAGGCGGCGGCCTGCTCGAACTCCAGATCCCGGGCATGCTGGAACATCTGCTCTTCCATGCGTTTGATCTCCTTGGTGATCTCGCTGGTGGTGCGGGCATGGTACTCTCCTTGTGGCTCGGCGGCCTTGCGACTCCCTTTGCCAGTCTTGCTCGAGATGCGACTGCCGCCCATGTCCATCATGTCCCCCACCGCCTTGTTGAGACCCTTGGGGGTGATACCGTGCTCGAGGTTATGGGCATGCTGCAGGGCACGGCGTCGCTCCGTCTCCTCGATGGCCACTTGCATGGAGTTGGTGATGCGATCCCCATAGAGGATGACGCGGCCGTTCAAGTTGCGGGCAGCCCGGCCTATGGTCTGGATGAGTGAACGGGTGGAGCGCAGGAAGCCCTCTTTATCCGCATCCAGTATGGCCACCAGGGAGACCTCCGGCATGTCGAGACCTTCGCGCAACAAGTTGATACCTACCAGCACATCAAACTTGCCAAGCCGCAGATCGCGGATGATCTCGACCCGTTCGACCGTATCGATGTCCGAATGCAGGTAGCGCACCCGCACATCGTGATCCGCCAGATACTCGGTGAGATCCTCCGCCATCCGCTTGGTCAGCGTCGTGACCAGCACCCGTTCATTCACCGCGACCCGCAGCCTGATCTCGGAGAGCAGATCGTCCACCTGGGTACCGACCGGACGCACCTCTATCTCGGGATCGAGCAGGCCGGTGGGGCGCACCACTTGCTGCACCACATCACCGCCGGATTTCTCCAGTTCATAGGGGCTGGGGGTGGCCGAGACAAACACCGTTTGCGGCATCAGGGCCTCAAACTCGTCGAACTTCAGCGGTCTGTTGTCCAGGGCAGAGGGCAAGCGGAAGCCGTACTCCACCAGGGTCTCCTTGCGGGATCTGTCCCCTTTGAACATGGCGCCTATCTGCGGCACGGTCACATGGGATTCGTCGATGATGAGCAGGCCATCACCCGGCAGGTAATCAAACAGGGTGGGCGGCGGCTCACCCGGGGCCCGGCCGGAGAGGTAGCGACTGTAGTTCTCGATGCCGGAGCAATAACCCAGCTCCTGCATCATCTCGATGTCGAACTGGGTACGCTGACTGATGCGCTGCTCCTCCACCAGTTTATTGAGGGAGATAAGCTGTTCGCGCCGCCCCTTGAGCTCTTCCTTGATGTGATCGATGGCGCCCAGGATAGTTTCACGGGGGGTGGCGTAGTGGGTCTTGGGATAGATAGTGTGACGCACCACCGTCTGCTCGATGGCGCCGGTCAGGGGGTCAAACAGAGAGAGTCGCTCTATCTCTTCGTCAAACAGCTCGACCCGCAGCGCCAGCTTGTCCGATTCTGCCGGGTAGATGTCGATCACCTCGCCGCGCACCCGGAAGGTGCCGCGCTGAAAGGCCAGGTCGTTGCGGCTGTATTGCAGCTCGGCCAGGCGGCGCAATATGTCTCGCTGATTGATGACGTCGCCAAGCTTAAGATGCAGCATCATGCTCAGGTAAGCCTGGGGATCCCCCAGACCGTAGATGGCCGACACCGAGGCGACGATGATCACGTCCCGCCGCTCCAGCAGCGCCTTGGTGGCCGACAGTCGCATCTGTTCGATGTGATCGTTGATGGACGCATCCTTTTCGATGAAGGTGTCCGTGGTCGGCACATAGGCTTCCGGCTGGTAGTAGTCGTAATAGGAGACGAAATACTCGACCGAGTTCTCGGGGAAGAACTCCTTCATCTCCCCATAAAGTTGTGCGGCCAATGTCTTGTTCGGCGCCAATATCATGGTGGGTCTGTTCAGGGTCGCTATCACGTTGGCCATGGTGTAAGTCTTGCCCGATCCGGTCACCCCGAGCAGCGTCTGGTGAGCGAGCCCGGACTCTATCCCCTCGAGCAGTTGGCTGATGGCGGCTGGCTGATCCCCCGCAGGGGAGAACTGGCTGACGAGTTGAAACGACTTGCTCATGAAGACTCCGGACAAAAATCGGCAAAGGGCAAGTGTACCCCGAGTTGCCCCCCACCGGGTATCGCTCTCCTCCCCCAGTCGGCGGTTGACCCCGCCTTTCGACATCTGTATAGTGCTCCTCCTTGCCTGATGTTCCCTCGTAGTTCAGTCGGTAGAACGGCGGACTGTTAATCCGTATGTCACTGGTTCGAGTCCAGTCGAGGGAGCCAATTCCTCACCATCTCGGTGCAAGTTATCCACTTTAGTGCCCCTCCCTACCAAATTTAATGCACAAGCTGCCACGGCTTGACAGCACTCCCCTTTATTCGCCCTCACTCCCCCTGCAGCGTTTTGTTCTGTTGCATCTAACTATTTGATTTTTATGCAAACAATTATTTGCCGGTATTTTTTGAACAGCACTTGCAGCCCAGTATTGGCGTGGGCTAGCGGCCTGTTTTCAATTTTCACACACAGGGTTATCCACAGAATCTGTGGGTAAGTCACGCCAGCCCAGACCCGGCGTGGGTTTGGCTCATTCAGCCCCTATTTATCTTGGTCCTCCGCAGCAAACCCGATTTTATGCTGTTTTGCAGCGCCGCCCCGGATCGGTTTTTCTTGACGTCCAAAGGATCTTTTTTGATGCAGGATTACCAACCCCAGACGCAGTGGGTCAGTTGCACATTTGGCACCATGTCAGGATCCTGACACTCGGAACCTGCGTGCCAAACCGGCAGCAGCTTGCTCTGTAATCACTGCTATTTTTTACGTGATACAGGATTCTATAAATTCCGAGCGGCAACGCGGGTCTCCTGGAATAGACAGCATGAATCACTAATTGACAGCGCTTCTCACAGACGGAAAAACCCGCCCTTTCCCCCCAAGGCAATCTACCGCCTGAATGTTGTCACCCAATTTGCAGCTTTGTCCCAACCGGCACTTCTTTATTGGCGGGGGATGCGGCACAATATCGGCCCCACTTTTCTCTCGGTTTGTCCGGGCATGACCATAGATTTCGTGACACTGCTACATCAAAGCGACTCCCTCCTGCTGTTCGTGGTACTGGCCTTCGGCCTGCTGCTTGGCAAGGTGCGAGTAGGCAACTTCCAGATTGGCAACACCATAGGGGTGCTGTTCACCGCCCTGCTGTTCGGTCAGATGGGGTTCCAATTCTCCGCCACCACGGAAAACGTCGGCTTTATGCTGTTCATCTTCTGTGTCGGCATAGAGGCTGGGCCCCATTTCTTCAGCGTCTTCCTGCGCGATGGCATCCACTACATCACCCTGACCCTGGTGATATTGCTCACGGCGCTGCTGCTGACCGTGGGCCTGGCCAAGTTCTTCAATCTGGGACCCGGCATGGCGGCGGGCATACTGGCAGGCTCACTCACCTCGACCCCTGCCCTGGTCGGGGCCCAGGATGCCCTGCGCAGCGGCTTGCTGAACTTGCCCCATGGCACCGACATGCAGCCCGTGCTCGACAACATGGGCATCGGCTATGCGCTCACCTATCTGGTGGGCCTGGTCGGACTGATGCTGGTGGTGCGCTACCTGCCCTCCCTGGCCCGACTCGATCTCAGCACAGAGGCGCAGAAGATAGCCCGCGAGCGCGGCCTGTCTGACAATGAGAACCGCAAGACCTACCTGCCCATCATCCGCGCCTACCGGGTCGGCCCGGAACTTGCCGCCTGGATCGGGGGCCGCACCCTGCGTGAGACCGGTATCTATCCCCACACCGGTTGCTATGTGGAGCGGATCCGCCGCAACGGCATACTGGCAAGCCCCGATGGCGACGCCGTCATTCAGGAAGGGGACGAGATAGCCCTGGTCGGTTATCCGGAGAGCCACGAGAAGCTGGATGTGAGCTATCGCAACGGCAAGGAGGTGTTTGACAGGAACCTGCTTGACCTGCAAATCGTCACCGAAGAGATAGTGGTCAAGAACGATTCCGTGGTGGGCCGCCATCTGGTGGAGCTCAACCTCACCGAGAAAGGCTGCTTCTTGAACCGAGTGGTACGCTCCCAGATAGAGATGCCGTTCGATCGCAACATCATGTTGCAAAAGGGCGATGTGCTGCAGATCAGCGGCGAGAAGATCAGGGTTAAGCATCTTGCCAACAAGATAGGCTTCATCAGCATTCACAGCCAGACCACGGATCTGGTGGCCTTCACCACCTTCTTCGTGCTCGGCTTGCTGATAGGTTCCGTCTCCCTGGTATTCGGTCAGCTGGAATTTGGCCTGGGAAATGCGGTGGGGCTGCTGCTGGCGGGGATCCTGATGGGTTACCTGCGCGCCAACCACCCCACCGTCGGCTATGTGCCGCCGGGCGCCTTGCGTCTGGCCAAGGATCTGGGTCTGGCCGTCTTTATGGTGAGCACAGGTCTCAAGGCCGGTGGCGGCATTCTGGATCATCTGAGCCAGGTCGGCGCCGTGGTGCTCTTCTCCGGCATGCTGGTCACTACCTTGCCTGTACTGGTGGGCTACCTGTTCGGAGTCTGGGTGCTCAAGATGAACCCGGCCCTACTGCTCGGCGCCATTACCGGAGCACGTACCTGCGCCCCCGCCATGGACGTGGTCAACGAGGCGGCCAACAGCTCGATCCCGGCGCTCGGGTATGCTGGCACCTATGCAGTGGCCAACGTCATGCTCACCCTGGCCGGCTCCTTCATCATCGGCTTCTGGTTCTAGCGCTTCCCTGCCCCACGGCGTCTCCTCATCGGAGGCGTCGTCGTATCCGGGGCAGGTCAATTTTTACCTTGCCATGACAACGAACAGGCCGCCCGTGGGCGGCCTGTCGGCGGTTGGCGACTCAACGCATCTGCAGCTCGACCCGCCCGGTCAGCCGGGTCACCAGTTCGTAGGGGATGGTACCTATGTGCTCGGCCACCCGTTCGACCGGCAGCCCCTCTCCCCACAACACCACCTCATCCCCCACCCTATCGGTCGCCGCCGGGCCGAGATCCACGGTCAGCATGTCCATCGAGACCCGCCCGACGATCGGCACCTCGCGGCCATTGACAAGCAGCGGCGTCCCCATCGGCGCCAGCCTGGGGTAACCGTCACCGTAGCCGGTCGCCACCACGCCGAGCCGGGTGGCATCGGGGGCGTGCCAGTGGGCCCCATAGCCAACCGGCGCCCCGGCCGGACAGTCGCGCACCGCCATCAGCCGACTCTTGAGGGTCATCACGGGGCGCAATCCACGATCGCACCCGCTCTCCCCGGCGAAGGGGGAGATGCCATAGAGCGCGAGTCCGGGTCGCACCCAATCCCCCAGCGCATCGGCCCAGCCCAGCAAGCCAGCCGAGTTGGCCAGGGCCTTCTCCCCCGGCAGGTGGCGGGTCAGGGCATGAAAACGGGTGATCTGCTCGGCCGTTGCCTCACAGGCGAGCTCGTCGGCGCGGCCGAAGTGGGTCATCAGCCGCACCGGTTGAGTCACCGAAGAGCAGCTGGCAAGACGCGCCAGCACATCGGGCAGATCCTCCCCCCGGATCCCGAGCCGGTTCATCCCTGTGTCTATCTTGAGCCAGAGGCTAACGGGGTGGCTCGGCGCCGTCTGCTCCAGCAGCGCGAGCTGCTCGTGGCAGTGCAGGGTCGTCTGCAATCCCCACTCGGCCATCTGCGCCAGCTGCGCCGCCTCGTGAAACCCGCCAAGTACCAGGATCGGCTGCGCGATGCCATGGCGGCGCAGCTGGATCCCCTCATCGACACGGGCCACGGCAATCGCCGGGGCCTCGGCCAGCGCCTGCGCCATCTGCAACATGCCGTGCCCATAAGCGTTGGCCTTGAGCACCGCCATGATCCGGCGTTCGCCCGCCTGGGCCTGCAACACCGCCAAGTTATGCCGTAATGCCGCTACGCTGATCTCCGCTCTCACTGGAACCTCCTGTTCACTCGCCGCTACCACTGGCGATAATCGGGCAAAACAATGCCGTTTCGCGATCCTTGTGGTTCGCAAAAATAGGAGACGGCAGGTGATGGATCCCCGGCCTGCCAGACTGGACGAAGGCTCGCCAATGGGCCGGTTCACGATGGAAGCAGTATACGATAGAGGTTACAGCTTTTTGCTCTCTTTTAACAAAAAAAACACATAACCAACAAAACAACAATCTATTAAAGTGGCATATTGCAGCCATCATTACTGGCCAAACCTTCTACATGTAAAACAATCCCCCACAAATTCACGCATATCACAGTCCATCTCTCTACTATCACTCTCCCAGACTCCGCTTTGCCACAAAAAAACCCCGCATGGCGGGGCTTGTCGGTGGAAGAGAGACGGTAGAGCGTCAGGATTCCCGCACCACATTGCGATCGGCGGGCCACTTGTCTCCCAGCTCGGCATATTTTTGCTCGAGCAGGTGACGGCGGATCTTCATGGTCGGGGTCAACACGCCGTTCTCGATATTCCAGGGAGTCTTGACCACAAATATGCCTCGCAGTCTGGCATGAGACTCGAGCTTGTTGTTGACCCGCTGGCGGGCCGCCTCCAGCTCGGCATCGATCTGTGCGCCGTTCCCCTTCATGGCCTGTTCCGAGAGCTGCACGAGAGCGATGGGCTGAGGCATCCCGTAACCGATGACGCACAGCTGCTCGATGATGGACTCCTGACCGAGCAGGCCCTCGATAGGTACTGGGGCCACATACTTGCCCTTGGCCGTCTTGAACACATCCTTCATCCGCCCCGTGATGGTGAGGTAGCCTTCACTGTCGAGCTTGCCCATGTCCCCGGTATGCAGCCAGCCGTCGCTGTCGATGGCCTCGGCGCTGTGTTCCGGATCCTTGAAGTAGCCCAGCATCATGCCCTCGCCGCCGCAGAGAATTTCTCCCTCAGGGGAGATCCTGATGCGAATACCGGGCCCAGCCTTGCCGACTGTGCCTATCTTGTCGGCCCGGAACGGGTAGTTGAGGGTCGCGTAGGCATGGTTCTCTGTCATGCCCCAGGCCTCGGTGATATTGAGCCCTATGCTGTGGTACCAAGTGAGTAGCGCCGGGGCCACCGGGGCCGAGCCGCAGCCCAACACCCTCGCCTGATCCAATCCCAGCCCCTGTTGCAGCTTGCGTTTGATAAGCGTGCTGACAAAGGGGATCTTGAGCAGCAGAGCCAGTTTCTTTTGAGGCAGTTTTTCGTGGATCTTGATGCGGAACATGGCCCACAGACGGGGCACCGAGATAAAGACGGTGGGACGGCAGCGTTTCACATCCTCGATAAAGGTATCCAGAGATTCGGGGAAGCTGATCTCGGCGCCGCTAAACAGGCTGCCGCCGTATATGTAGACCCGCTCGGTGATATGCGCCAGGGGCAGGTAGGAAAAACCGCGATCGGTCTCCCTCAGCTCAACGGCCTCGACCAGTTTCTCGCAAGACCAGGCATAGCGCTCGACGCTGAGCATGGCTCCCTTTGGCTTGCCGGTACTGCCGGAGGTGTAGACCAGACTGAGCAGATCCTCCCCCCGTTGCGGCGCCAGATCCCGGGCCGGTTCATGATTGGCCAGCAGGGCATCCCACTGGTGCTGGGCCGGCATGGTGTCATAAGGCATGGCGATGCGTGGCAACTCCTGGGGCAGACCCGCCTCCTGGCTCTGCCAGTCGTCGAGTTTGCCGACGAATACCGCCTTGGCCTCGCTGTGGCGCAACACATACTCAATGGTGTCTATGTTGGCGGTAGGATAGATGGGCACGCTCACATACTGTCCCATCTGCAGTGCCAGATCGGCGATGAACCACTGGGCGCAGTTCTTGGAGAGCAGGGCTATCTTGTCCCCGGGCTCGAACCCCTGGGCACGCAGGGCAGTCACCAGACGACGCGCCTCGTCGGCGACCCTGGCCCAGCTGAAATCTTGATACTGACGATTGATGGTCTGACGAAGATAGACTCGATCCGGGCACTGTTGTTCCCAATGATAGAGCATCTCGAGCGGCAGCCGTTGGGCTATGGTAGAGGCGCAGGCCATGGTGCTTTCCCTGAAACAAATGAGGTCGTTTATTATTAACTTTTTGTTAACCTTCGGGAAAGCACAACCTTAAACTTGTGTTTGAAATGTGCCTGGGATCAAGCTTCTGCCTGCAGTTGCAGTCGTTTCCACATGGCTTGCACCAGGGTCTCATCCTGCTCCGATAGTTCACCCTGCAAGATGGCGTCGTTGAGGCTGCGCAGCACATAGCTCTTCACGTCTCTTATCAGGTTCTTGCCCTCCAGCTCGGCCCGAGCCACTGCCAGGGAGATATGGCCCCGCAGATAGCCCCCGGCAAACAACTCATCTTCGGTCGCCGTGGCCACCATGCTGTCTATCATTTCCAACAATTTGTGTTCAAATTCATGAATCGTCATTTAACGCAGCCTCATTCGCCGGGATTGCCGGCAAGATAACTTGGGGTTGGAACCCTGATCCGGTTGATCGGGTTCCACAGGGCCTGCCGCATCCTTGCAGTGCTATTGTGGGTTAGCCACCGGGTAGATGACCTGATCCCTATATCCTGTCGTGATACGGCGATAACCGCACAACGCTCGATCCAGCGCCTCGTCACCGGTGTCCACCAGCAGAGGGCGCCCTTCCAGGGCCGCCAGTTTACGCTTGCTCGCCAACACCTGAATGTTGTCGAGACCGACCGCCCGGATCACCTCCGGGCTGAGCTGCTGATTACCGCGACCAAACAGGTGCCCCTGGCCGCCTATCAGGGTAATGATCAGTCGGCAGTGGCAGCCACGGATCCGAGTCAGGATCTCGTCAGCGCCCAGATCCTGCCCGATCAGCTGACCATTTTCCACCAGATCCACACCGAGCAGAGTATTTTCCAGACCAAGCTGAGCCATGCAGGCAGCAACGGTCCCCCCTGACCCCATCAGGTAGAGGGTATCGGGTTCCATCTGCTCTATCACCTCGGCCGCGAGCTCTTCGAGCACCAGCTCTTCACTCTCCCGGCCACCTTGCTTGACCGACTGTACGTAGCGCAGATCGTTCGGAACCCTGAGCTGACCATAGTGACGGGTTCGGACCCGGCCGTCGCGAAAGGCCACCTCATCGATATCCATCACCTCCCCCTCGATCAGGCTCAGCAGCTCGCCTTCGATCATCCGGGCCACGACCCGGCCGCTGGCCTGGGGGGTCACACCGTAGACGCCAGAGTGGATTTTGCAGCCAGCCGGAATACCGAGCACGTGCAACTGTTCGCCCACCTCGGCACAGATGTCCCTGGCCGTCCCGTCACCGCCAGCAAACAGCAGCAGATCGACGCCAGCTTCCATCATCAAGCGCGCCGCCACCCTGGTGTCTTGCGGGGTTGTCTGGGGCGATTCGGGGGTATAGACAATGCGATGACGCAGGCCGAGCTCATGGGCAAGCCGCCCCCCCATCTCACCGGCCACCGTCACAATTTCAAATAATTGAGCCAGCCCCGACAGGGGCTGCAGCGCCTGACGGGCACGCTCATTGGCCCTGGGCACTGCACCCCGGGCGAGCGCCTCGGCCAGCATGCCGTCACTGCCCTTGAGGGCAACCTGACCACCGATGCCGGCGACCGGATTGATGATAAGTCCTAGTCGAAACATCCCTCTCCTCCCTGCATGCCTTCGCTATTGGCGGCTATTCTAACCGCCGCCCGCCGGGGGACAAGGGGCAGAGCCTGCATCATTGCCGGTTATCCATCCCGGGTCTCAAAATAGGAAGCCTGCCTGCGTCCAATGACAAGAAGGGCGCCAGTGGCGCCCTTCCCTTGCATCACACACCCGCGCATCATGCGCTCATCGCCACTTGCTTACTGACTGGGGATGACGATGGAGACCCGACGATTCTGGGCCCTGCCCTCGCGGGTCTTGTTGTCGGCGATGGGCTCAACTTCGCCCCGTCCCTGAATGGTCAAGTTGGCAGGGACCATACCGGCTAAGACCATGACATCGGCCACGGACTGGGCGCGGGTCAAAGAGAGCCGCTGATTGTAATCCGCCGGGCCATTGGTATCGGTGTGGCCCTCGATGCGAACCTGGTTCAATCCAACCAATTGCAGGCTGTCGGCCAGTTTGCGCACCGTCCCCCTGGTCTGCTCGCTGAGTTCACTCACATCGTTGGCAAACAGCACCCGATTGGAGAGATCCAGAGTCCAGCCCTCCTCGGTCAACCTAAACCCCTGCTCCTTGAGCATGGCGATCTGCTCGGCGTTCAAACCCGTCTGGGTCGCGCAACCGCCAAGCAGTGCCAGCAAGACTCCGATCAGGGCGACGCGAATAGCCATCTTCATTACGTATTTTCCTCTAGTGGGTGTGTGAACCTTTAACCCCGGGCCCGCAGCGCCTTGTCCTGCCGTTTGGCAAAGTACATGGCCTGGTCGGCATGTTGCAGCACGGCCTCGGCGCTATCGCCGTCGCCGGGAAAATGGGCCGCCCCTATGCTGACGGTGCACTCGAGCCGACTGCCATCGGCCAGAGCAATGGGTTCGGCCATCGCCTGACGGATGCGACTGATGATATCGACCACATCCTGATCGGCCGAGATGGGACTGAGCAGCACCACGAACTCGTCGCCGCCAAGCCGGGCCACCAAGTCCTGTGGCCTGAGCTGATGCTTGACTCGACGGGCGATGGCCACCAGTACCTCATCCCCGGCGCCATGGCCGAGATTATCGTTGATCTGCTTGAAGTCATCGCAATCGAGGTAGAGCAGGGAGAAGCGCTCGCCACTGGCATGACCACTCCTCACCGCCTGTTGCAGGCGCGCCTCAAACAGTGCCCTGTTGGGCAACTCGGTCAGGGTGTCGTGGGTGGCCAGATGCAGCAGGCTGGCATTTTCGCGCTGCTGAAGCTCCTGCCAGGCTTCAAGCTCATCGAGCAGTGAGTTGAAGTCCTGGCCCAGGGTATCGAGCTCTGCGATACCCGCTTCAGGCACCCGCAGCGTGAGAGAACGTTCGCGGCTGACTCCGTGGGCCACTTTTGCCAAGGCACACAGGGGATA
>NZ_AQGQ01000120.1 GCF_000388115.1 Aeromonas molluscorum 848 | reverse complement strand
ATTCAGCGCAGTGCCGACGACGGGATCCTCGCGCAGATGATCCCCTTCCTGGAGGGACAATCCCTGAGTGACGCAGAGCAGGATGCCTTCTTCCAACCCCAGGTATCCGAAGAGTCGGTCTCCTTGTATGAACACTGCGCGCGGGCGCTGGATCAGACCATCGCCCTCACCGGGCGCCATGGTTTGCCACTCATGGGATCCGGGGACTGGAACGATGGCATGGATCAGGTCGGGCGGGCCGGCAAAGGCGAGAGTGTCTGGCTGGGCTGGCTGTTGCTGCGCACCCTCACGCTGTTTGTGCCCCTTGCCCAGTCACGCCAGGAGGGACGTGCCGAGCAGTGGCTGGCTCATGCCGAGCGACTCGAGGCGGCACTGGAACGCCATGCCTGGGATGGCGCCTGGTATCGCCGGGCCACCTTCGACGATGGCACCTGGCTTGGCTCACAGGAGAGTCCGGAGTGCCAGATAGACGCCATCGCACAATCCTGGGCCGTGCTCTCGGGGAGCGCCGACCCCACGCACGCCGGCAGAGCAATGGACTCCCTTGAGCAGTATCTCATCGACTACGATGAGGGGCTGTCGCGGCTATTCACCCCGCCGTTCGACAAGTTGACCCCAAACCCGGGATATATTCGCGGTTATCCGCCGGGACTGCGTGAAAACGGCGGCCAATACACCCATGCCGCCACCTGGGCCGTGCTCGCCTTCGCCCAATTGGGGGATGCCAACCGGGCTTATGCACTGTTCAACTTGCTCAACCCCATTAACCATGCTCTGGATGCTGCCGCCGTTGAACACTACAAGGTTGAACCTTATGTGATGGCTGCGGATATCTACTCAGTGGCGCCACACTGCGGACGTGGCGGCTGGACATGGTACACGGGGGCAGCGGGCTGGATGTACCAGGCCGGTATCGAGGGCATCTTGGGGATACGTCGGGAGGGAGCTTGCTTGTGCATCACCCCCACCCTGCCCGCACACTGGCCCGGCTTCAGCGCAGAGATAACGATTGAGAACACCCATTACACCATAGTGGTCAAGGCTGAAGGGCTGCTTGCCCAACAAGATGAACACATACTGCTCGATAGCGTACCGTTGCCCGCAGGCGGGACGCCACTGCGCATACCGCTCACCCTGGATGGTGGTCAGCACAGGGTCGAACTGACCCTAGCGACGCCAACCAGCTCCGAACGATAAGTGGACAGCAAAAATGCCCCCCAAGTGGCCATGCCAATGCTGGCACCCTCGGGGGCAGCCACTTGGGCAGTGGCGGGACGCTGCGAGAACCTGGGGCGGTTAGGGTGTCAGATAAGGCAGCAGACGGTCTGTCTCCACCTTGACCACGGCATAACATTCACAGCTCAACCGTTCAAGTTTGGGTCTGTCCAGCACCGTGATGTGACCGCGGCGATACTCTATCACCCCCAGCTTTTGCAGCTTGCACGCCGCATCGGTCACCCCTTCACGGCGCACACCCAGCATGTTGGCGATCAACTCCTGTGTCATGCACAGCTTATCGCCGGACAACCTGTCGAGGGAGAGCAGCAACCAGCGGCACAGCTGCTGATCTATGGTGTGATGGCGATTGCACACGGCCGTTTGGGCCATCTGGGTCAGCAATGCCTGGGTGTAACGCAAGACCAGATGCAGCATGTCCCCATGCAGATTGAACTCGCTCTTCAGCAAATGGCCTCTCAGGCGGTATGCACAACCGGCACTTTGTACCAGGGCACGGCTCGTGGTGCTTTCCCCCCCCATGAAAAGTGCGACCCCAATCAGTCCTTCATTGCCCACCACGGAGATCTCGGCAGAGGCGCCGCTCTTCATGACATACAACAATGAGACGATGGAATCGATAGGAAAATAGACATGACGCAAGGTATCGCCAGACTCATACAATACCTTACCTAATGGCAGCGTGATAAACTCAAGGTGCGGGAGCAAACGTGAGTAGACCTCAGCAGGCAAGGCTGCCAGCAAATGATTTTGCTTCGGGTTATGTTCTGACATTATGTTGGTTCCATATATCGCCCAGTGTATTTTACTCGCATCACACGATATTGAATCGCATCACAAGCATACACCATGGACGTGCCCCAAAAATAAACTGTGACACGTCGAATTTTGCGTAATCAAACGCAACTTTATCAAACAATAAAGTAAGTACAAACCCATCAGGATGCAAATATATTACGCTATGTGTTCCATCGCACCGACACCATACAGCAGATAGGTCATATTCATATAGCTCTATCACATCGGCAGAAAAAAACATTTCATGCCGCGACAAAGAGGCTGGCTATTTCTCATCTGCCTTGAGTCACACCCCCTGCACATTGAGGCCACAAGAGAGCCACTCAAAGGGACCTTACTCAGCACCTGAAGGCGCATGGGTCATCGCCCTCCCCTTTATCCATCCATGGTAAGTCTCATGCTCGTCAAATTCGACAACTGCAGCAGAGCACTGACACCAGGCGATAAAGCATCACGGATACGGAGAAACATCATGAACGCACCCCATAAAGCCGCCGCAACAAAAGATGCGCCTGCCGATTTCGTCATGGAAACGCAGCAAGATGCCAATAGCGCAAGCCACCCCACCCTTGACAAGGTGACCCAAAACACCCATGAGGTGGTCGATAAACTGGCCGAGGCCGCTGGCTCGACTGCCACAACCTTGAGCGACAAAGGCAGTGACTTGAAAAAAGCCAACGCCCCGTATCTCAATAAAATGATCGAACAGATCAAACGCAATCCTGTGGGCAGCGTTAGCCTCGCCATTGCCATTGGCTTCATTATCAGCTGGTTGATAATCCTTATTTACTAGCCAAACAGGCATTAGTTATTAGCTGTGACAGGCATGGGCTCCAGTCCATGCCTTATTTTCGATGCGCTATCACCAAGCCATTGATAACTATATTTAACCCTCTAAAAATAACCTTCACCCCAATCATGACCAGGGAATGGCGCTGTCATTTCTCATTTATGACCAACCACAATAGCCACCTCAATTGCACAGTCACTCATAAACCAGGTTTCATTTAATTCCAAGAAAGGAAGATATATACAGCAGACCAATTTCTTTTAAATGGCATTGAATATAAGAGTGGCATTGCATTATCCAAGCAGAACAACCTGACCCTGCTTGAAGCCCCGCCCCTTGGACTGGCAATGCTCGCAGTGCCCCTCTACCGGATGCAGCCAACGAGAGGCCCTGTTGCAAGGGCTGACGCCATGGCCGCGCGACCAGAGGTGGCAGGGGGATGTCGCGCTGCATGGCGATGCAAACCCTGGCCCCAGGGCCGGGATCAATCAAAAGACGCGGTGCTAAATACTTTTTTGATTAAAAATCAACAAGCTACTCCTGTGGTATTGCCAGACTAATTGCCTCAGACAACCATAATGTGCGCTATTCCATTTCCTGTTACGTATATGCGAACTGTGTATAATGGCAACAATTGCTTCTCTCTCCGACCGGATGTCTTAAGTGGCTGAATTAAAATCAGAACAACTGAAACCCGCTTTTGCGATTGACCGCTTTGTTCCCTTGAGCGAACTCGAACCCATTCCCTTCGCCGCCTTGCAACCCAGAGCCATCTCAGGCATCAAGCGCCTGGCCAGTTTCGATGGCGATTGCCCCGTGATGCTGATCAACGGCTTCCCTGGCGCGGATTACGAACAAGTGTGCCGCCTCCTGATTGCCGATACCCATGGCAAGGATGGTGACCTGTTCGACCTTTGCTACACAGAGAACCTCAACAACCCGTACAAGCCTATCTGGCTGCGCCTGCAACCGGGCACTGGGGTCGAGTTCTGCGAGATGGTTGGCGAGCTGCTCAGGCTGATGGGCCATCATCTGGATGCCGAACGCCTGGTCACCAGGATCATCCGCAAACAGAACAATGATCCCAAGATCGTGGACTTTCTCTCCGACCTGGCGGCGCACGTGGCGCAGGGGCTCGCATTCCAGCACCCTGTGCTCATCAATCTGCTGATCCACCATGAAGCGCAGCAAGCCCCCGTCATCTATGGCCGGGACCTGAACTGGGACACGCTGTTTGGCTCCATCAACTATCAGACCGAACAAGGCTCCGTCTATGCCAACCAGCATCTGCTGGAGCCGGGTCTGATGCGTGAAGCCAATGGCGGCTATCTCATCTTGCAACTCGATGAGCTGCTGGATCAGCCCCATCTCTGGTTCAAGCTCAAGAATGCCATCTTCAAGGGCGAGCTCGACTGGAATGCCTATCAGGAAGGTAAGACGCTGACCCCCTTCTTCACCCCGGAAGCCACCCCCATTCGGCTCAAGCTTATCCTGGTGGGCGACAGGCTCGAGGTGGCCGAGTTCCAGATGCTGGACAGAGACATGTCCGAGCGTATCTTCCTGCGGGCAGATTTGGTCTCCGAGGTCGAGATTGATGATGAACTACCCGATTTTCTCGGTTATCTGGCCTGGATACGTCAACGCTGGTCGCTGCTCGACTTTACCCCGGCCGCCCAGGCCGCACTCTGCCGCCATGCCAGCCGGCTCTGCGATCATCAGGAGTGGCTATCTCTGTCCGAGGTGCAGCTCACTGCTCTGATGCGCCTGGCCGACAGCCTGGCTCGGGAGTTCGAGGCCGAGATCATCGATCATGATCATATTGTGCATGCCTTGGCCGAACAGGATTATCGCCTCAACTATCTGGTTGAGCAGTCCGATCAGGGGGTCATAGACGGTCAGATCCTGTTGCAGACCGAAGGGGAAGAGATTGGCCAGATCAATGGCCTCTCCGTCATTCAGGTCGCGGGCACCCCTATGACTTTGGGGAACCTGTGCGCTTACCGCCACTGTTCATTTGGGCGATGGCGATGTGGCGGATATCGAACGCAAGGCGGAGCTGGCTGGTCATATCCACGCCAAGGCGATGATGATCATTCACGGCTATCTCTCCAACAAGTTTGGTGCCGAGAACCCCTCGCCGCTGTCGGCCAATCTGGTATTCGAGCAGTCTTATCATGAGATTGACGGCGACAGCGCCTCCCTGACCGGGCTCTGTGCTCTGCTCTCCGCCCTCGCCCGCCAGCCCATCTATCAGCATTTTGCCGTGACCGGCGCCGTCGATCAGTTTGGCAATGTGCAGGCGGTTGGCGGGGTTAACGAAAAGATTGAAGGCTTCTTCCGGGTATGCCAGATCCATGGTCTCAACGGTAAGCAGGGGATCTTGCTGCCGGGCACCAATGCGCAGCAGCTCAACCTCTCCGATGAGGTGATCGCCGCCGTCGAACAGGGTCTGTTCCATATCCACCCGGTGGATCATGTGGAAGAGGCCATCGAGATGCTGACGGGCTGTGTCGCTGGCGAGCCGGACATGGCCGACACCCTGTTTGGCCGGATCCAGCAGCGACTGGACGATCTCAACGGCACCTTGCCAAAAACAGGCATAATGCGCACCATACTGGGCCGTCTGTTTGGCCATTAACAAGTGATCGGAGTTGTTTAGCGCACATGTGTACGCTAGATTGGCTCCGCTTTGACTCATATGAAGGATACACAGCGTGACCCAAGATAAAACCGCCTCCGCAGCTCCCCTCTCCCTGTGTGAACAAGGCAAGACCTCGTTCTCTCGCGAAGAGCTGCTTGCTTGCAGCCGTGGTGAACTGTTCGGTGAAGGCAACAGCCAGTTGCCCGCCCCCAACATGCTGATGATGGATCGCATCGTCACTATCAACGACAACGGCGGCGAGCACGGCAAGGGTGAAATCGTGGCAGAGCTCGACATCACGCCGGATCTCTGGTTCTTCGATTGCCACTTCCCGGGAGATCCCGTCATGCCTGGCTGTCTGGGTCTGGATGCCATGTGGCAACTGGTTGGCTTCTTCCTTGGCTGGAAAGGTGGTCCCGGCAAAGGCCGCGCGCTGGGCGTGGGCGAAGTGAAGTTTACCGGTCAGATCCTGCCAACGGCCAAGAAGGTCAGCTACAAGATCACCTTCAAGCGGGTCATCAACCGCAAGCTGGTCATGGGGATTGCCGATGGCGTGGTCGAGGTGGATGGTCGTCCCATCTACAGCGCCACCGATCTGAAAGTGGGTCTGTTCAAGGACACCACCAGCTTCTGATATCGCCGCCTTGCGCTTGCGATACTCAATGCAAAGGGGCCTGTCGGGCCCCTTTCCTGTCTCTGAATAGTGATGATTTCACTACTTCATGAAGAGTCCCGAACTCCGTCCTTCCATGGCATCACGCCATCCTCCCAGCCAATGGCCGCGAGCGTCCAGACACTGATACGGACAAGATTCGCTATTTTTACCAACAACGCCAGCCTGATAGCCGCGAGCGCGAGCTCTTTCCAGACGATCCCGTTTTTGTCTCTTCATATTCCACAACCCTCTTCGTTGAACGAAAAAAGCGACCAATTTTTCATCGGTCGCTTTCATCATTAACGCAAGGGTAAAGGTAGGTCAAACAAAAATTCCAATGCTAATCAGCCCTTGTGACACAAGACACTGAACTGCATTAAATTTTTATGACTCACATTTTTAGCCTCGACGACGCAGCCAGGCAAAGGGCAGACCCAACAGAGTCAACCAGAACAGGCTGCCACCACCACCGCCTTCGTCACCATCCTGACCAGTCTGATTGACGACCGGAGGATTGGAGACAACGCGATTCGCCGGTACACCTTCGTAGTTGGTGCTATCCGGGCTCAGCTTGACGCTGACTACGCTCGCATTGATGCGGCTATTCAGATCGCTCTCATTGGCATAACGATAGGCCGTCGCCGCTATGGTGCCATCGGTACTGATACCGCTGGCATAAGCGATATGGTAATAGGCCCCATTCTGGCTGCAGCTCTTGCTACCTGAATCATTCAGACCACAGATGAGATCGTTCAGGTACCAGTTGTTGCCATTGGCCGCGCTCAGCAGGAAGGCCTCCTGCATGCGGTTGGTACCGCCGGTCACCGGCTGAGTCTGATGACGGGAGTCACGCCAGCCAACCACCATGTTGTGATCGTTGATGGCGGCCGCTTCCGAGTTGGCACCGTTAATCGGCTTGTCCTTGAGGGGCACGTTGGCGTTGCTGCTCGGGCTGTTCAGGTTGAAGATAAACATTTCGGTCGGACGGTTCTGGCCTTTATTGGTACCAAAACGCTGGTTACCGATGACGTAACCATTGGCGTTGACACCTGTCGCCCAGCTGCCACGCAGGCTGGCATCGCTGTCATCGGGCTTGCCGTCGGACAGGGGGATGGCCGTGGTCGTGCCAGCACTCTTGTTGGCCAAGTCCAGGATCCAGTAGGTGGCCAGATCCAGGCTGTGCTCAGACACCTCTTCATCGGTGGCAGAATAACCTACCGCGGCCCAGCGACCATCCTTGAGTTTGATAGCTTGAGCGGCAGAGGCGGTCTGCACCATGTTCTTGTCATTGTCGTAATAGCTGGCCGGCTGGAACAGGGTAGCGGCCCCATTGTCCACCAGCCAGAAGGCCGCCTGAGTGTCGGTCCCCGGACAATAGCGGTAATCACCGAAGTTGTCGTCGTCACCGTTGAAGCAATCTTTGTATTCGTCGGTGTCGACCTTGCGGTTCAGGCCGGTGGCCGCGGTCCCTGTCACCAGGTATTGGCTGCCATCGACCAGTGACACGCTGGTGGCACTGCTCAGCACGTTGGTGCCATTGACCTTGTATTTGCCTTCCAGTACCACCTGATTGCCGCTATCGATAACGGCAAAAGCGGTGCGGCTATTGGCCAAGCTGTTGACCGCATTCTTGCTCGCCTTGTAGCCCACATAGGTGCCGCTATCAGGGCCCATGGCCACGGCCAGACCATCGGTCTCGCTGCCAGAGACACCCAAGCTGTCACGCTGGGAGCTGGCATCGAGGAAATCGCGGCGCCAGTTGTAGCCAAAGTTCGCGTTGTCTTCCCAGAAGGCGTCACAGACATCTCCCGAGAGGATGCAATCTTGCTCGAAGCGGAATCTGTCCACCAGGAAGTCGGAGAAGGGAGTGGTCGAGAAGAAATTTCCCGCATCATTCTTCAGCTTCACCGCCAGCACACTGTTGTCCGCGCTGATCCCGGTCGCATAGCCCTGCCCTACTTCAGTTATTTTGAAGAAAGGGCTCTGTGCCGCCTGCGCATTGAGGCTGGCGCCGACCAGTACGGCCAGTATGGATAATTGCTTTTTCATCTACGTCCTTAGTCCTGATGTTTCAACGCTTCCAACTCCTCCCAACGGGAGAAGGCCTGATCCAGTGCTACTTCGGCAGCACTCAGGGCATTTAGCTTCTGCTGTGTCTGCTCGGCACTGAGCGAGAAGAAGCCGGGCTCATTGACTTCGCCCTGCAATGTATCAAGTTCGGCTTCAAGTTGCTCCAGTTTTGCGGGCAACTCATCAAGCTCCAACTGCACCTTGTAGGAGAGCTTGCGGGTCTTCTTGACTGGCTCGCTCGCCACTGCAACTGGCTCTGTCGCCAGGGGGGCTTTGCTTGCCGCCTTGACTGACTGTGCAGTTTGCAGAGCCCGGGTATCCATCATGTCGGCATAACCGCCCACATAATCACTGATGCGCCCATCCCCTTCAAACAGCCAGCAACCGGTGACCGTATTATCGATGAAACGACGATCATGGCTGACCAGCAGCAGGGTACCTGGGTAGTCCGCCAGCAGCTCCTCCAGCAATTCCAGCGTTTCGACATCCAGATCGTTGGTTGGTTCATCCAAGATCAACAAGTTACTGGGTTTGAGGAACAGCTTGGCCAACAGTAGACGGTTTTTCTCACCCCCTGACAAGGCCTTGACCGGAGTACGGGCCCGCTTGGGCTCGAACAGGAAATCCTGCAGGTAACCCAGGATATGGCGAGAGCGGCCACGCACCATCACTTCCTGCTTGCCCTCCCCCACGTTGTCCATCACCGTCTGCTCGGGGTCGAGCTGATCACGGTACTGGTCAAAATAGGCCACCTCCAGCTTGGTGCCGCCCTTGACCACGCCGCGGCTTGGCTCGAGTTGACCGAGCAGCAGCTTGATAAGCGTCGATTTGCCGCAACCGTTGGGGCCAACCAGGGCAATCTTGTCGCCGCGCAGCACTTGCAAGTCCAGCCCCTGGAACAGGGTACGATCGCCAAAGTCCAAGCCAAGCCCTTCGGTCTCGAATACCAGTTTGCCGGAGCGATTCACGTCGTCCATCTGCAGCTTGGCCTTGCCCTGCAGCTCGCGGCGCTGACTGCGCTCCATGCGCATGGCTTCGAGGGCACGAACCCGGCCTTCGTTACGGGTACGACGCGCCTTGATCCCTTGGCGAACCCACACCTCTTCCTGGGCCAGCTTGCGATCGAATTCGGCGTTCTTCAACTCCTCGACCCGCAGCCACTCCTCTTTGCCCTGCAAGTACTGGTCATAGTTGCCGGGCCAGGAGGTGATCTCGCCGCGATCCAAGTCGATGATCCTGGTCGCCAGCTTGTGGATGAACTCGCGATCGTGAGAGATGAAGACGATGGCGCCACGGAAATCTTTCAGGAACTCTTCCAGCCAGTTGATGGCTTCGATGTCCAGGTGGTTGGTCGGCTCATCGAGCAGCAGCAGATCCGGATCGCAGGCCAGGGCCCGGGCCAGCGCCACTTTGCGCAGCCAACCGCCAGAGAGGCTGTCCAGAGTCGCGTCGGGATCGAGGTTGAGCAGGGTCAGCACCTGGCTGATGCGTGTCTCGAACTGCCAGCCATTCTGATAATCGAGCTGCTCTTGCAACTCGCTCATGATGCGAATGTTGGCATCCGAGGGATCGTGGGCCAGCTCCATCGAAATATGGTGATACTGCTTGAGGATCTCGCCAACGCCGGCCAGCCCTTCGGCGGTGTAATCGAACACCGTCAGATCGCTGGAGGCGGGGGGATCCTGCTCAAGGCGGGTCACCTTCAAGTCCTGCTGCTGCACCATGCGACCATCATCGAGGGGCAATTCGCCGGCGAGGACCTTCATCAGGGTGGATTTTCCCGCCCCGTTGCGGCCCACCAGACAGAGACGCTCGCCGCGCTCTATGCTCAGTTCGGCATTGTCGAGCAGTGGGAAATCACTGAACGACAGACAAGCGCCGTGCAATGTTAATAAAGCCATGTCTTTTCCTTAATTCTTCATGAAAAAGCGGGACAGACCCGGTCTGCCCCACTCTCGATATCACAGGTACACAATGAGGGTCCGCTTACGCCTTTACCCAGAGGTTGAGATCGGCCAGGGTGAAGGGCCAGTCCAACTCGCGGCCAGCCTCATCCCGCAACACCGGGATCCGTACCCGATAAACCGCTAACCAGCTGGCATCATCCATGATGTCGCACTGACGGGTTCGTGCGGTCAATCCCGCCTCCTCCACCAGCCCCCATGCCTGCTCACACAGGTGGCAACCATCGGTATGAAACAGGGTCAGCATCAGCTGGCGTCTGCCGGTTTGTCCGCGTGAGTGATCAACCAGCAGTTATGAATGTGCACATTGCGCTCGAAGTCCTTGGGTCTGGTCTTCTGGGTGATGTTCTGGGCCTTGAGCCCCGTGGCTTCCAGGCCAGCAAGATCCATCTTGAAGTGGCGCTTGTTGTTGGAGAATACCAGGGTGCCATCAACCGCCAGCAGACGTTTGAGATGCTGCAACAGCATCAGATGATCACGCTGTACATCGAAGCTTTCGTCCATCCGCTTGGAGTTGGAGAAGGTGGGCGGATCGATGAAGATGAGATCGTACTGATCGTGCGCTTCCGAGAGCCACTTCAGACAGTCGGCCTGCACGAACTTGTGCTGGCGGCCCACCTGGGAGTTCAGACGCATGTTGTCTTGCGCCCAATCCAGATAGGTGTAGGACATGTCGACCGTGGTGGTCTCGCTGGCGCCGCCCAGGGCCGCGTGCACTGTGGCACTGCCGGTATAGGCGAACAGGTTCAGGAAACGCTTGTTCTTGGCCATCTCCCCCAGCATGCGACGGGTCTGGCGGTGATCCAGGAACAGGCCGGTATCCAGGTAGTCGTAAAGGTTGACCCACAACCGTGCCCCGTACTCCTGCACTTCCATCCGGTGCTGCTCGGTGGAGAGCTTCTGGTACTGCTGCTTGCCCTCCTGGCGCTCACGCACCTTGAGGATCACCTTCTCGCCATCCATGCCGGTCACCTTGATGGCGGCCTGTACCATGTCGAGCAGACGCTGACGGGTCTTCTGGGCGGGAATGTCCTTGGGCGCCGCATACTCCTGGACGACCAGGTAATCCTGATAACGATCGATGGCGGCGTTGTATTCCGGCAAGTCCGCATCGTAGATACGGTAGCAGTCGATACCCTCCTTGCTGGCCCACTTCTCAAGGGTCTTCAGATTCTTGCGCAAGCGGTTGGCGAAGTCCTGGGCCACCTCTTTCTGGGAAGCCACGGAGTCCAGTGCAATCTGGTAGTTGCGCAGCTGACACTCTAGCGCCCCGTTGAACAGGCGATAATGCTTGTCGGCCCGCAGGCGCAGGCAGCTCAACAGTTCAGGCGATGCGGACAAAATGGAGACGCGCCAGCCCTGGAAGCTGCGACGAAGGGCATCGCCCAGCGCCTGATGCACTTCCAAGAGCGCCGGGAACTCGCCGAGACGTTCGCCATAGGGCGGGTTGGAGATAAGCATGCCCACCTGGCGGGCTTCACCCTCAACGGCAGCTTGCGGCAGCGGGTTATCCAGCGCGGTCACATCGGCCTGTTTGAAGGTGATGAGATGCGCCACCCCGGCCGCCTTGGCGTTGTCGCGGGCCTTCATCAGCACCCGGGATCGGCGTCGCAACCAAACAGTTTGACCTCACAACGCTGCATGCCACGCTTGGCGCGCACCTGCGCTTCCATCATCAGGCTCTGCCACAGCTCTGCGTCGTGTTGCAGCCAGTAGTCAAAGCCGAAGCGCTCACGACGCAGGGCCGGCGCCATGTCGGCGGCGACGAAGGCGGCTTCGATCAGCAAGGTGCCTGAACCACACATGGGGTCCATCATGGGCTCACCGGCCCAGCCGCTGCGAGCGATCATGGCCATGGCCAGGTTCTCTTT
>NZ_AQGQ01000119.1 GCF_000388115.1 Aeromonas molluscorum 848 | reverse complement strand
CGCTCAGTCGTTTCACCATATCCCTAGGCGTTGTTCCAGGCTGATGCGGTAGCTGAAGTCGCCCTGTTCGACGGCGGCACTCACTTGCTGTTCTATGTCATTGATGAGGGCTCCGAGCTTGTCGACCATGTATTGCATGGCCTCCAGCAGTTGCCCCGCCTCGTCGCGAGAGTGGATCTCCAGCTTGACGTCCAGATCCCCTTCGGCCAACTGACGCGCGGCTTTTAGCGCCTGATTGATGGGGCCTGTGATGCTGCGAATGAGGCGCAAGCCAAACCAGATGGCCGCCATCAACCCCAAGACGATGCCAACGATCACGGTGGGCAGCAGGCTGCGATAAGCGGATTGAGCCCGTTCGAACTCAGTTTTGGCAACCTCGAGCTGCAGATTGACCAGTTCGGTCACCTTGGTGCTGATGGGGTCTATGGTCTCATAGAGGCGGCCATCGAATTCATCCAGCGTGCCTGTTACCAAGCCATGCTGGGTAGCCAGGCGGTGAGTGAGCAAATTGAGGTCCCGGTTTGCCGCCTCGAACAGACCAATGGCCTGGGTTGATAACCGCCGTTCATCTTCGGTGAGACTGGTTGCCTGATAGCTTTGCCACACTTGCTCAATCTGCTGCTGGGCATCCTTGAGCTCTTTGAGTGCCACCTCGGCGCTGATGAGACCCGCATTTGCCTTGTTGACGTTGTCAATGATGGCGACGGCGTAGAGATCCGATATCTCCTTGAGTTGTTTGAGGGGCACCACCCTGTCTTGATAGACCCGTAGCAGTCCCTGGTTGCCGTGGTGCATGCCGTACAGACCCAGGCTGCTCAGCAGCAATAGCAGTGTGCAAAGCGCACCGAGCAGCAGAAAAAGGCGGGTCTTGATGGTGGCATCCTTGAACATGGCTCGCTCCTACTCAGTTGATGCTTGATGGGGACAGGGTGTGCCCCATGACTTGATGGCCCAGTTGATGCAATTCCCGCTGGATGGCTGATTGCACCAGGGCCGGAATATCCAGGATCAGGGCGATGTCGCCTCCGCCGAGAATGGAGGAGCCACTGATGCCGCGCAGATGGTTGAACAGCTTGCCGAGCGGCTTGATGACGGTTTGCAGCTCGCCCAGCAACTCGTCCACCACCAGTCCGGATTTTTGTCCGCCATGGCTCACCACCACTATGTTCTCCCGCCGTCCCGGCTGGCTCTGGATATCGAAATAGTGTTGCAGGCGAACAAAAGGCAGTACTTCGCCCCGCAGGTTGATGTAATCGCGTCCCAGGGTGTCTTGCAGTGCATCCTCGGTCAGTTCGACACACTCGATCACCATGTCCAGGGGGATGACGTAGTGGGCGCTGCCGACCCGCACCAGGAAGCCGTCGATGATGGCCAGGGTCAGAGGCAGGCGGATCCGAACCAGGGTGCCCTTGCCGGTTTCGCTATGCAGCTCGACGCTGCCACGCAGTGCCTGGATATTGCGTTTGACCACATCCATGCCCACACCCCGCCCGGACAGATTGGTGACTGCCTCGGCAGTGGAAAAACCCGGCTCGAAGATGAGCTGGTAGATATCCTGTTCGCTGAGTTGTTGCCCTGGCGCAATGATGTCGCGCTCCAGGGCTTTCTTGAGGATCTTCTCCTTGTCGAGTCCTGCCCCATCATCCTGGATCTCCAGCACTATGCTGCCCGAGTCATGGAAGGCATTGAGAGTGAGAGTGCCCTGGCTCGGCTTGCCGGCCTGCTGGCGGCGCTCGGCCGATTCGATGCCGTGATCCATGGCATTGCGCACCAGATGCATCAAGGGATCGCCAATCTTCTCTACCACCGATTTGTCGAGTTCGGTATCGGCCCCCGAGATGCGCAGTGTGATGTCTTTGTCAAGCTCCTGACTCACGTCCCGTACGACGCGCTGGAAGCGGTTGAAGGTCTCGCCGATGGGCACCATGCGCAGGTGTAGGGCGCCGTCGCGGATCTCCTCGACCAGCATGGCGATGACAGAGGTTGCCTCCAGCAGCTGGCTATCGCGCAGGCGCTGGGCCAGCAAATTGGCGCCAGAGCTTGCCACCACCAGCTCGCCGACCAGGTTGATGAGGTCATCCAGCTTGTCTGCGTGCACCCGTACGAAGCGCTGTTCCTTGTTCTTCTGCTCCTTGCCTTGGTTCTGCTTCTTGAGGGCGGCATCGACTACCACTTCGTCCACGGCGCCTTGGGAAATCAGTATCTCGCCGAGTCGGGCATGGGGAGCCTGCGCATGGAGATGTTGCAGGTGCAGGGCCGCCTCCAGCTCGGCCTGAGTGAGGGCCCCTGTCTTGACCAGCAACTGGCCCAGCATCTCGTTCTCTTCCGGCAGTGCCTCAATTAGCGCCAGGTACTCTGCTAGCTTGCTGTGGGGGGGGAGGATCAGGATCTGGCAGTCGTCGCGCACGAATTCGAACACCTCGCTGATGCTCTCCTTGCTGGCCGTCGAGTCGAAGTCGATTTCGTAGCCGAGGTAGCAGTTCTCGGGATCAAGTGCTTGCCAGCCGGGCAGAGCCGCGGTGATGGTCTCTATCGCGACTATCTCCCCCAGCGTGGCGAGGTAGCGCAGAAAAGAGGTGGGCTCCATACCATTTTTAAACACTTCGCGACCGAACCGCAGCGAGATGTGCCAGAGCTCGGTCATGGCTTGCGGCCCCGGGTCTTGACGTTCGACGGGGCTGGTCTGGCTACAGGGCAGCCTGACCAGTGACTCCGTATCACCTTGCTGATAAATCTGCAGACGCTCACGTAGCATTCCATCCTGGGCAAGCTCGGCCGGCCCCGGATTATCCCCTTGTTCGACCACGATATTGACCAGCAGATTGATGTGATCGCAGCTCTCCAGCAGCAGCTTGATCAGCTCAGCCGAGATGGCGAGCCGGTGATTGCGCACCTGATCGAGTATGTCCTCGACGATATGGGTGAAACCTATGATGGGAGCCAGCCCAAACAGGCCAGCCGAGCCTTTGATGGTGTGGGCGGCCCGGAATACGGCGCCGATGATTTCGTCATCCTCCGGGGTCGACTCCAGGCGAAGCAGGGAAGACTCCATCTCCTCCAGCAACTCCCGTGCCTCGACAAGGTAGGTTTGTAGCGCCTGATCCAGATCCATGCTCGGGCTCCTTGTCGTCTAGTCGTTGAGGGTATAGCGCAGCAGTGTAGGATCGCCGAAGAAGCCGGAGAGATTGCACAGCTCTATGGCATCCAGCACGGCCTGGCTGTGAAACAGCAGATGCAGGTTGCGTCCCTTGGCTTGGGACGCTTGCTTGGCTGCGATCAGCAACTGCAAGCCGGCGCTGTCTATCTCGCTGACACCGGACAGATCCATCTCTATCTCTTGTGGCTGCTCCAGCCATTCGCTCATCTGCTCCTTCAGTTCGCTGGCGTGGTAGATGGTCATTTCCCCCTCCAGTTTCATGGTGATCTTGTCTGACACTCGTTCGGCGTGTAGCGGCATAGGCACTCCCGATTAAGGCATGATGAGTTTGGCGACGGCGGCCAACATCTGCTCAGGCTGGAACGGCTTGACGACCCAGGCCTTGGCACCGGCGGCCTGCCCTTCCTGCTTCTTGCTGTCCTGAGATTCGGTGGTCAGCATGATGATGGGCGTGAATTTGTAGCTGGCCAGCTTCTTGGCCTCCCTGACGAAGCTGATCCCGTCCATATTGGGCATATTGACGTCACTGATGATGAGGTTGATCTTCTTGCCATCGAGCTTGCGCAAGGCATCCCGGCCATCACAGGCATCGATGACATCGTAACCGGCAGTTTTGAGGGTCATGCCGACAACCTGACGAATGGTGGCCGAGTCATCCACGATCAAGATGGTTTTTCCCATGCTTAGCTCCTAAAAAAAGGTGATGTCGGTATCTGTTTTCTGTGCAGCGACGTGCTTGCCATGGTGGATATTGCGCTGTTCGTCGGTGGCATAGGAGAGTTCCATGTCCGACAACCAACGCTCGGCATCGATGGCGAGCCGCTCATGGACGGGGGCATGTTTCGCGGCAATGAGATGATCAGAGAGGCTCTCCATATTCTGGCGAACATGGTTCAGGATCTGGCTGACCCTGTCCTGGAACTGGAGTGAAACGATGACGTCCGATATCTCGGCATGGATGCCGCCACTCTCGTGCTGCAAGAGGGCGGCAGACTCGGCAAGGCTGGTGGTTGCACTGCGAAAGCTGGCCAGCACCTGCTCGATGGCGTGCTCCGAGTTCGCAACAGACTCGTGATCCTTGGTCGCCGCCGACTCGGCTATCTGGAGTACCTGGCCAATGCCGCTATTGATGGTGTCGACCTTGCCCGACATCTTTTTGGCCGTTTCACTCGACAAGTGCGACAGGGTGCGTACCTCGCCGGCCACCACGGCAAAGCCGCGCCCCGCCTCGCCAGCGCGGGCCGCTTCTATGGCCGCGTTGAGGGCGAGCAGATTGGTTTGGGATGCGATCTTGGCCACATCCAGCGCCATGGTATTGAGCTCCTGGGTGTAGGCGGTGAGTCCCTTGATCTCCGCCAGCATGTCGTCCCTGTTCTGCTGGGCCCTGTGCATGCTGGCCAGCACGGCGTTGAGCTGCTGCTGACTCTCGGTCAGCACGGCGGCCATGCCTTGCGAGTTTTCACCGGCAAGATCCCCGGCGGCGTGGTGGGAGGCGGCGACCGCCTCTTCCAGCTTGGTGGAGATACCGACAAAGCGTTCGGTGAGGCTGATCATGGCACCCTCACTCTGCTGGCGGGAGCTCTCGATTTGTTTGGTCCAGATGGGAACCGCCTGTTCGCAGACCTGCTCCAGTCCAGCCAGGGCAGGGACGACCACAGGGGACAGGTTCTCAGGGTCAGGCAACAGTGTTCTGGCTTGGTAACGGTGGAGCCAGATACCAAGGATCAGCGCCAACGCCAGGTTGAGGGCCAGATAGGGATAGGGTAACCCCTGGGTCAGTATGCAGAGCAGGATCCCGTTGATGACTGCCATGGCGAGCAGCCAGAAGAGGGGCGCTGGACCGGGGAAGATAGCGTTTTGTTTTGCCATACGTGAGCTCATCCGTGAACACTGGGGGTAATCTGAACTTATTCAAGGGCTGGGTAGCGCAAGGAAAAGTCATTAATAACCACTTGCTCAGTAATGGTAGCTCAAAAAGAAAAAAGGCAAGGGATCAGCAAGATAAAGTGGGAGCAGGGCGATAAATCGGGGAGGGGCAAGGCAGAGGATGGCAGTGGGCCATCCTCTTATGGAGCTTGTGACGGGTTTGCTGGCAGCCTGCGGCTGACCCTCGTGGGGAGACAGTGGCGTTATGGGGCAGGTACTTGTGGGCGCTCGGCCTGCTGGCAACCTGCGACGGCATCGGCAATGAGTTCGAGGCCCGTCTGGTTGCAAGGTGGCAGCTCGGCATCACAGTGGTTAATCGGGGTGACCCTATCCCCCCACTTGATGAGAGCTGCGCCCCAGGTCAGACCCGCGCCGAAGGCGGCGGTGAGCAGCCAGCTATTGGGGGCAACCCGGCCCTGCTCCAGCGCTTCACACAGGGCGATGGGTACAGTGGCGGCCGAGGTGTTGCCATAGTTTTCGATGTTGATCATCACCTTGTCCATGGGGGCATTCATGCGCTTGGCGAGGGTCTCTATGATGCGAATATTGGCTTGATGGGGCACCATGAGATCGACCTGCTCCGGGCTGATATTGGCTTGGGCCAGCACGGCGCCGATCGCTTCACCCATGCCACGTACCGCGCGCTTGAAGATCTCCTGACCTTCGAAGTTGAAGGTGAACAAGCCATCAATATCGGCAAAACGGATGCGATCGGTGCCAAAATTCGGGATGTGCAGTATCTCGCGCGCCTCGCCATCACAACCCAGTTTGTTGGCGACAAGTCCAGATTGCTGCGCGCAGGCCTCGACGACCACGGCACCGGCGCCATCACCAAACAACACGGCGGTATCGCGCTTAGCCCAGTCCAGCAGGGTGGTCAGCCGCTCGGCGCCTATCACCAATACCTTCTTCATCATGCCGGTTTGCACCAGGGCGGTGGCAACCGAGAGGGCATAGACAAAACCGGTGCAGGCGGCATTGAGGTCAAATACGGCCGCATTGCGGGCTCCCAGGGCTTGCTGCACCGCAGAGGCGCAGTTCGGAACTAGCGTTCCCGGGGTCGCGGTAGCGAGAATGATGCCATCGAGCTGGTCGGCATCGAGACCGGCACAGGCCAGGGCGCGACGAGCGGCCAGGGTGGCGAGGGTTGAGGTACTGACATGGGAAACTCGGCGGGACTTGATGCCGGTGCGGGAGTGGATCCACTCATCCGATGTTTCCATGATGGTGCAGAGATCGTCATTGCTCAGCACTGCGGGGGGCAGGCATTTGCCCCAACCTGTGATATTGGCGTAATTCATGGTGTGACCACTTGTCTGAGGGCCCGAAATCGGGCGAAGCATGAGGCGAAAAGTGGCGCAATTATGGCGTAATGGCCGGGATCTGTCATCCAGTGGTCATCTTGAGGGGCATTGGGGGCAAGGAGGGTTTCGGGTTGTATTGTGGGTTTCTAACTGGTTGCAGGTGATTGAGATAGTTGGTTATTTTCGCTTTGGTTAGGGAATGATGGCGCTCTGGATTAAGATGGACGGTGCCGACAAGGAGTGCGCGCGTGACATCAAATATGAACCCCAATCTGAATCTGCTACCCACCCTGAAAGTGCTGCTGGCAACCCGCAATCTCAGCCGGGCGGCAGAGCTTTTGCATCTCAGCCAGCCGGCTATAAGCAAGCAGCTGGGTCAGCTCAGGGAGGAGTTTGGCGATGAGTTGCTGGTGAGGGAAGGACAACGCTGGCTGCTGACCCCAAGAGCCGAGGCCCTTGCCGCCGTGCTGGGAGAGTCGCTGACCGGGATCGAACGGCTCTATGCGTCCCCCACCTTTGCCCCCGGCGGCTGTGAGCGGGTGTTTAAGCTTGCCTCCTCTGACTATGTGGCCCAGTACATCTTGCCGGATATTTGTGCCGAACTGGCCCGGCAGGCGCCGGGAGCGGCGCTGGAGTACAGCCTGTGGGACAAGCGCCAGTTGCCCGAACTATGGCGATCCGAACTGGATCTTGTCTCCACCATCACGGATCTGGTGCCGGATCAGATCCGGGGGCTGCATCAGGGAGAGGACAAACTGGTGGTGCTGATGGGGCGCCATCACCCTCTCGCCGGGCAGGCGCTCAGTCTGGATCATTACCTGACCTGGCCCCACTTGCAGGTAAGTGGGGGCGGCGATAAAGACAGCCCGGTGGAGCAAGTGCTGGCCCCGCTGGGGTTGGCACGGCGCTGGTTTGCGCGGGTGCCATTTTTCCAGGCAGCCCTTGAGGTGTTACTGCGCACCGACTGCCTGATGACGACCCCGGCACATATCGCCTGGCAGTTGAGCCAGCGACATGAGCTCTGTTTTGTCTCACTGCCATTTCAGACAAACTCCCAGCAGTACCATTTGATGTGGCACCAGCGTCACCATCAGGACCCTGCACATCGCTGGTTTCGTGAACTGGCGTTTCCTTTCCTGAAAGATCATCTGCAGCGTACCATGAGGGCCAGTCGCGCCTGACATTGACCCTAAGAGTATCTTCCGGTTGGGGCCTGCAATCTGCTAGGTATTGAACTGGTGCGACTCGATCCGCTATAGCCATCGGTTATGGGTTCTATTCATAACTTTCACTACTGGCATGGTGAGCATGACGCTACCTTGGTTGGCACTATGAGATTTCGGAGTTACTGATATGGAATTAACAAGCTGGCTGGCCCTTGCCGCCATCTGCGTGATGGGCGCCATCAGCCCGGGACCCAGTCTGGCATTGATCATCCGCAATACGGTACAAGGCGGTCAGCGGCATGGGGTGGCAACAGCGCTCGGACATGGCCTGGGCGTTGGTATCTATGCGCTGATCACGGCGCTCGGCCTCGCCATCCTCATTACCCAAACCCCGCTGCTGTTTGACCTCATTCGCTACGGCGGCGCCGCCTTCCTCGCCTGGCTCGGTATCAAAGCGCTGCTTGCCAAGCCCCAGGTCACTGGCATCGAAGCCGACGAGCATCAGAGTCGGGGACGTCAGGGCGCCTTTGAGGGGTTTATGGTTGCCTTCCTCAACCCCCAGCTCGCCATCTTTTTCCTGGCGCTGTTCAGTCAGTTCGTCCACGCCGACACCGGTTGGCGCGAAGGGAGCATCATGATGCTGACCGCAGGGGGCATAGATGCAATCTGGTATGTGCTGGTGGCGCTGTTGCTCTCCCGTGGCCCGGTGCTGGCCTGGCTCAAGGCCAAATCATCCGTCATCGACAAAGTGAGTGGCCTGGTGCTGCTGGGGCTGGCGCTGAAAGTGGTGCTCTGACCCTCTGTTGAGGCTCATGCCCACTGAAGCAGCTTTATCGCCCAGCCTGATGCATACAAGCCAAGACCGAACACCCCATGGGTGATGAGACTCTGGATCCGGGCAGAGGTCGGGTGCGTTGTGCGGGAGGCGGCGATGCCAGCGCCCATGCCCGGCTGCATGAGCAGGAAGGGCGCCACGACGGTACCAATGCCAATGATCAGTGCCGGGCCCAGAGTGGGAGTCTGGGTCCAGGATCCCCCCCAGATGCCAATCAGCAGGGCGGCGAAGGCGATACCTGTCAGATAATGCAGCGTCCATCCAATGATCCTTTCCCCGGGCATGGCAGGGGATGCCGCTATGGCGTCGTGCCGAAACTGTCCATGTCTCATGTGGGCAAGCCAGCGTCCCAGCATTCCGTAGTTGGGGGAGGGATGCCGAGCAAGGGTCTTCGCACCACACCCCACAGATCCATCACGGCCGTTGCGCCGACCCCAAGGCACACCACTGCCAGCAGATTGTTCATAGCCTTCTCCTTTGCTTGTTTAGATTGGCAACTGGGGATAGCGTACAACCTCAAGTCGACTTGAGGTCAAGGGGGATCGGTGGACATTTCTGATGTGGTGAAACGCGCCGGCATACCAGCCTAGACGCTGCGGTTCTACGAGGAGAGGGGGCTGATCCATTCCGTCGGCAGGCAGGGGATACGGCGACAGTTTCATGAGGGCGTGCTGGAGCGGTTGGCACTCATCGCCCTGGGGCAAACGGCGGGTTTCTCACTGGATGAAATAGGCCAGATGCTGGGGGAAAACAGGTGGCTTGAGATAGACAGAGCGCGGTTGTCAGCCAAGGCGCAGGAGCTTGATGACACAATCCAAAAGTTGGCGGCGATGCGCGATGGTCTTCGACATGCCGCCATCTGCTCGGCGCCCAGCCATATGGCGTGCCCCACCTTTCGGCGTCTGCTGGCGCGGGCCGCCGCTGGCGCAAGAGGAGCCAGCAAGAAGAAGAGAGTCTGAGAAACCTCGGGCGGCTATCCACCGGCGATAGTTCGGCACGGGGCCATCCGTCATTGACGATCTCCCAGGCTCTTGTCTGTGCAACGAGGTCGGAGCCAGAGGGGGGATGCTTCAATGCGTTAACAATCAATCCCCTCCAGCTTGAGCAGCGCTTGCTTGATCGCCAATCCCCCCGCATAGCCGGTCAGACTGCCATTTTGGCCGATCACCCTGTGGCAGGGCACTATGATGGAGAGCGGATTGCGGCCGTTGGCGGCGCCCACGGCGCGCACCGCCTTGGGCCTGCCGATGCGGCGCGCTATCTCCCCATAACTGCAGGTTTCACCATAGGGAATGTCGCACAGCGCCTGCCACACCGCTTGCTGGAACTCGGTTCCTTTGGCCGCGAGTGGCAGGGTGAAGCCTTGACGCTCCCCGGCAAAATACTCGCGAAATTCGGCAAGGTAGGGTGCCAGGGCTGCGGCGTCTCGCTGCCACTCATCTTGTATGGGCAAGGGGCGCTCGCCCTCCAGAAAATCCACATGGCACAAGCCTTGCTCATTGATGGCGATGAGCAAGGGACCGCAATCTGTGGTCAGCAGGTCGTAACGGATCATGATGTTGTCTCCGGATTGTCAGTGGGCGGCGTACCGATCAGGCCTGTCTTGGGCTGTCTCGGCCTCGGCTTGCGATTTATGCCAAGCAGTTCAGGGGCGGCGCTCATGGCGTGCCATAGCCAGCTGGCGGCATAAGCGCGCCAGGGATACCAGGGATGACTGCGCGTCTCCACCTCGGGAACCGGCAGTTTTTGTCCGGCGCCGAGCGCCTTTTGCAACACGAGATCCGAGGCGGGAAACGCGTTCGTATCGCGACCGGTGCGCAGGCGCCAGTAAGCGAGCGTCCAGGGGCCTATGCCAGGGATGGCGAGCAAGGCGTCATCACAATCCCCCTCCAGTACCAGCGCGCCACTTGTCATGGCGGCGGCCACTCCTTGCAGCGTGCGGATGCGGCTGCCGGGCATGCCGATGCCATCGAGATCCAGTGCGCATAATTGTGCCGGGGTCGGCAGTGCCGCCTCGCCAAATTGCAGTTCGGTGCGTGCAACCAGCCGCCCCATGATGGTAATGGCCCCCTTGACCGACACCTGCTGGCCGACGATGGCGCGCAGCAGCACCTCATAATCACTCCAGCCAGCGGGCAGCCGCACGCCAGGGCTGTGCGCCGCAAGGCTTGCCAATAGCGGATCCTGCGTCAAATGTGCGCTTATCTGCTCCAGGTCTGCATCCAGATCCCACATGCGGCGCACCCTGTGCAAGATGTCCGGCAGGGCGCGCGGCGCCACACCGCTCAGCGTCACGTTCAGCGTATGGCCCTGGCCTGGTTCGACGCGGATCCACCCATCACTGCCCTGAATCCTGTGGCGGCGCTCGTAATAATCGGCCCCGGCACGCTCCAGCCCCGGGATGGCGCGCAGTCGATAAAATGCCAGCATGGCTTGCACATCATAAGGGGGCCTGTAGGCAAGGCGCAGCATCAAGGCGGTCTCCCCCGTGCGCGGGGATACGAGGGATGACTCGGCCCGCTGTGTGCGCGGCGCCATGCCATAGGCATGCTGCCAGGCATCATTGAAGCGGCGAATGCTCGTAAAACCAGCTGCGAATGCGATCTCGGTGATCGGCAGGCGGGTATCGGCAAGCAGGCGCTTGGCGAGCAGCAGACGGCGAGTCTGCTCTATCTGCTTGGGCGCGGCGCCAAGATGCTGTTCGAACTGACGGCGCAGCGTGCGCTCGGTGACGCCGAGGGCGCTGGCCAGCTGTGCGAGGGATTGTTCGGCGAGCACGCCGCGATCTATTGCCCTGAGCGCGCGCGCCAACAGATCCGGCAGGGTGCGCTGCGTCCCGGGGGCAAGCTCGGGGCGACAACGCAAGCAGGGCCTTAGCCCGAACTGCTCCGCGTTTGCTGCGCTCTGAAAGTAACGCACGTTGCGCTCCAGCGGCGCGCGCGCCGGGCAGATGGGACGGCAATAGATACCGGTCGACAGCACCCCGGTGAAGAAGCGGCCATCGAAGCGCGCATCGTGCGCCAGGCGCGCCTCGAGACACTCAGCACGGCTCAGGCCGATGCGGACTTGTTCGTGGGCCTCGGCCTGCGCCGTGCTGGAAACACCAGCGGGCGCACACTGAGTGGTGGCACTGGCGGGTGCAGCACTCTTCGCTGGTTCTGAACTGGCCATGGCGCGGCTCCTGTAGCAGTGCGGCAGAACGATATGGTCCCGGAAAGAGAAGAAGAGGGAGGGGGCAATGGGCCCTCCCTCGCGTTTGTTAGGGGCAGAGTAAGCGGGGGCGCGGGCTGATACTAGCCAGAATCGGACAGCAATGTAAAAAAACAGACGCCTGCAGGCGTCTGTGCTGGCTGAGCCGGGCTCAAGGAGCGCACATCAGCGCACATCAGCGCACATCAGCGCAGGTAGCGCTGCTCGAGGTGGCGGCGCAGCCACTGTGGGTTCAGCGCCTCGCCAGTTGCCCTCGTGATAAGCGCGTCCGTGTCGAACGCGCTGCCGTGTTGCCACAGGTTTTGCTGCAACCAGCCAAATACCTCAGCGAGTCGCCCCTGGGTAACCAGGCTGCCCAGGCTTTCCCCCAGGCAGCGCTCCAGCGCGAAGCGCAGCTGGGCCGCGTACATGGCGCCGAGCGTGTAACTCGGGAAGTAACCGAATGAACCATCGGTCCAGTGGATATCCTGCATGCAGCCGTTTT
>NZ_AQGQ01000118.1 GCF_000388115.1 Aeromonas molluscorum 848 | reverse complement strand
ATAGACTCCGCATCACTTGCGCATGGCTTCGCCATTTTATGCGCAAGCGTTGCTCCGCTATTGCACCGTTTATGGCGACGTTATGTGCTAGGGAAAGAAATCAGGTTTGGTGATGAAAAGAATTAATGTAATAGGTACAAGTGGTAGTGGTAAAAGTACTTTCAGTCGCCAACTTGCTAGCAAGCTTAAATACCCATATTTGGAAATGGATGCGATATTTTGGAAGCCAAATTGGCAAGAGTCTACAGATGAAGAGTTCTTCTCAAATCTAACTGAGAGTCTAAGTGGCGAACAATGGGTGCTTGATGGTAACTATAACCGGACAGCCGAAATCAAATGGGCTAGGGCTGACACCATCATTTGGGTGGACTATTCCTTTTCAAGGACGCTATTCCAAGCTGTGAAACGAGCGTTAACTCGTATTGTGACTAAACAGGAACTTTGGGGTAAATCGGGTAATGTTGAGTCATTCAAAAAGTCGTTTCTTAGCAAAGATTCGATTATTCTCTGGACATTGAAAACGTATAAAACAAATCGTATTCGTTACAAAGAGTTACTTAATGACCCGAGGTATAGTCACATAAAGTTCGTTAGAGTAACTAGCCCGAAAAAGGCTAGGGTGTTCATCGATGAGCTGCGCACATAACAAGGCGTCCAAGTGGGATTCATGTCGCGTAGCATTTTTGGTATGCGGTGATTTTTGTGGTGAAAGTGGTTTGCGGAAAGCTGGTTTAGGCGGCATTCACCCCTTAACGCGGCGTTATGTGTTTTGATATCGAACAAGGAAGTCAGCATGAGCAAAGTAAAAACTTTTAGTGGGTCATGTCACTGTGGCGCGGTTCAATTCGAGATCGATACCGATCTCCCTGAATTAACTACTTGTGATTGCTCTATTTGTGCCCGTAAAAACGCTTTAATGGTTAAAGTTCATGAAACCTCTATGAGAGTTTTGTCTGGTATGGAGTCATTAACAACATATCAATTCCATACAAACACCGCACAGCACTATTTTTGTCGTGTTTGTGGTATTTATCCATTTCATCGAAAACGTGTTACGCCAGATTATTTTGGCGTTAATGTATTTTGCTTAGAGAATTTTGATCCAACGGGTATTCCCGTTCGTGCCACAGTCAGTGCAGGCATGAAATAATAGTGCGCTGAGTTAACACATAACAAAGCGTTCAAGAGGGACTCCTAACGCTTGGGGTTTTTCGTTTGAATTAGTTTTAGTGTTTACGGCACAATGGCTGCGCTTGGGCGGTTTAGCGTAGTCGCCCCTTAACGCGGCGTTATACCTTATGATGAGGAAAGAGCGCCTATGTTCATATTAGAAACCGAGCATTTGATCCTGCGTGATATGATACTCAGTGATGAAGATGCTTTTGTGGCCATGTCCCAAGATAATAAATATCAGCGTTTTTACAGTGAGTCAGATTGTGATTCTGATAAGAATCGTAAATTAACAAAGCTGTTTGTAGAACAAACAAATGAAATTCCGCGTAAGTCTTATCAGTTGGCAATAGAAAGTAAATTGACGGGTGAGTTTATCGGTACCGTTTGTCTGCGTCTTGAGCCTGATAATCAAGCATCAATGGGCTGTGGTATTGAACGAAAATCTCAAGATCAAGGCTTGATAGAGGAAGCGGTTAGAGAACTAGCGGACTTTGGCTTTAATGAACTGGGTGTACATCGTATCTATGCCGAAACCATAAGCAAAAACTTGGCAGCGATAAAGCTTTGTAACACGTTGGGAATGAGGCAAGAAGGGTATTTTCGTGAACATCGTTTTTTTAAAGAGCAATGGTGGGATACGGTCGTCTTGGCTATTCTGCGCAGTGAATGGGCAAAGGCATAACAAGCGCCTCAGAGGGACTGCCCGTGCGTGGCGTTTCCAGTCCCAATGAGCCGAGGTGGTTATGGCTGTTGTGTTTGAGTTTAGTGTTATGCGTTGCCAGCCCCTTGGACGGGCTTTAGACATAAGAATGGAGGATGCGTGTCGAAAGAGTTATTTTCCCCAGTCATTGAAACCGAGCGGCTAACCATCAGAGCCTTGACGGCCGATGATGCAGAGAGCCTGTTAGAGATATTTTCTGATCCTGAAGTCATGCGTTACTGGAATACGGCGCCGTGGACTTCCATTGAAGACGCCCTGGACTTCATTGAACAGAGCGGCGATGCGATGCAACGTCAAGAAGCCATCATCCTCGGCATGTATCTGAAGTCGACGGGTGAACTGGCTGGAAAATGTATGCTGTTTAGCTATGACAGCGCATCCAGGCGCGCCGAGATCGGCTTTGGCCTGAGTCGCGCTTGCTGGGGCAAGGGTTATATCAATGAGGCAGGGGAGGCCTTGATCCAGTACGGCTTCAATGTATTGGGGCTGAGACGAATCGAAGCAGAGATCGACCCAGACAACCAGTCGTCAGGGAAAGCATTAGAGAAACTCGGATTTTCCCAGGAAGGCCTGCTAAGGCAGCGTTGGGAAGTGAACGGCATTGTCTCCGATTCAGCCATGTATGGGCGTCTTGCAAGTGACCATGCAGCGCAGCATGGCCAGGCAGCAATGCATGGGGCAAACGCGTGATGGCGGCATCAGAGTCAAAATCAATCCGGAGTGCCTCACATATGGAAGTCAGCTGTAGCTCACTGAATGAAGTCCGCGAGCATATCGACAAGATAGATAGTGAAATCGTGGCATTGCTTGCAAGGCGCGGCGCCTTTGTCGCACAAGCCGCGTCCTTTAAGAAGACGGCAGAGGAAGTGAAAGCCCCCAACCGGGTGGAGCAGGTCATCGCCAAAGTCATCTCCCTTGCACAAGAACAAGGCGCCAATCCACAAGTGGTGGAGAGCGTTTATCGCGCCATGATTGCTGCCTTCATCCACGCTGAGCTTGAAGAACATTCACGGCTTAAGGAAAATAACGTAAAGCCCTGACAACTAGTTCAAATCGTTCGCTTCGCTGATTGGGACGACTAAAGCCAGCCCCTTAATCCGAACGGCATATCCAGTAGTCAACACGGGACGCAGCCCAGCCTTGAGCCCACGGCGGGCATTGCCTACAATGACGCACTTTTTACCAACCTCAGGTCTATAGAGATGAGCGACACCAAACCAGCACTGCCCGACCACCTTGCCGCCAACCCGCGCAGCCCGCACCATGTGGCCGAGTGCTTCGAACACGAGATTGGCATCCGCCTCAATGGCAAGGTACGCACCAATGTCGAGGAGTACTGCATCAGCGAAGGTTGGGTGAAGATCCCCTCCCCCAAGGCCAAGGATCGCTATGGCAACCCCATGCTGATCACCATCAAAGGCACCGTCGAGGCTTTCTACGCCTAAGGCACATCGTGCCACGGCGCCCTGATCAGGGGCTCAATGTCGTTATCCCAAGACACCGGCCTCGTGCCGGTGTCTTGTTTTGGGCGCTGGCCTGCTCTGATGACCTGCACTCCCTGCCAAATCCAGCCTGAGTGTCATGGCGTCAGAGGCGATGCTGGTACTCCCTCTGATTTGGTGCGCAGCAGACGCCCGCCTGGGCGGGCCTGATGACGACATCATGCCCCTGCCAAGTCCCCACAAAAGAGAGGCCCACCATCAGGCGGGCCTCTCTTTTGTGGGGAAGGCAGATCAGGCCTTTAACTCAAGCACCGCACTGAACCCTCCGAAGATCATGCGGGCGCCATCAAACGGCATCGCCTGATTGGCCGGGTTGCTCGGGTCCATTCTGGGATCCGCCATCATCTTGGCCATGGCGTCATCCCGGATGGCCTTGCTCGGCCACTCAACCCAGGAGAAGACCACAGTTTCATCCTCCTTGGCCGCCACGGCGCGGTAAAAATCGGTCTGCTTGCCGCGGGGCACATCGTCCCCCCAGCACTCCAGCACCCGGGTCGCACCGTACTCGAGGAAGAAGGGATCAAAGTGCTTGGCATGGTCAATCATGGCCTGCTTGTTGGCCGTGGGCACGGCAATCACGAATCCATCGACATATGACATAACAGCCTCCTTGTTGAGGATCTCAGCATAGCCATGGGGGCTGTTCGCTGCCCGCCCCAGGCCCTCAGCTGGCGACCAGCTGCTCCAGATCGCTGCGCTTGATGCACCGTGAGTCCACTTTGACGTAGAGGGAGCGCTCGGCGCTGGCCAGCAGCACATCCTTCACCCCCTCCCGGTCGCGCACCTTCTGCTCCAGCGCCGGTGTCGCCTCCACACCGTCAGGCAGCACGATGCGCAAGCTGCTGACATAGGGGGGCTCTTTCATGGTGAGGCTCAGGCCAAACCAGAGCAGAGCCAGCACAGTGCAGCTGCCAAACACCAAGGCGGCGCCCCCCTGGCTGTAAAGCAAGCCTCCCAGGCTGCCGCCGATGGCCACCCCGAGGAACTGGCTGGTGGAGTAGACCCCCATGGCAGTGCCCTTGTATCCCGGGGGCGACTCCTTGCTAATCAGCGACGGCAGCAGTGCTTCCATCAGGTTGAAACCGATGAAGAACAGCTGCAAGCCGGCCAGTATGCCCCACAGTTGCAGACCCGACTGCCAGAGCACTACTTCCGCCCCCAGCATCAGCAGCACGCAGATCTGGAATACCCGCTTCATCTGCCTGCGCTTCTCGGCATAGATGATGAAGGGCACCACGCTCACAAACGCGATGAGCATGGTGCACAGGAATGCCTTCCACTGCTGGTCACGGGGCAGCCCCGCCTGTTCGAGCAAGGGCGGCAGCGCCACGAAGCTCGACATCAGCAGGGTGTGCACGCAGAGGATGCCGACGTTGAGCTTGAGCAGCCGCGGGTTGGTGAGCACTCTCTTGAGCCCACCCTTGACCAGGCTGGACTCGCGGTTGAGCAGGTGCGCCTTGGGCGCAGGCACCCACCAGAGGGTGATGGCGATGCCGCCAAAGGCCAGCAAGGCTATCAGCCAGAACAGGCCGGAAAGGCCAAGGGCATGGGTGATGAGCGGCCCCGTCACCATGGCGATGGCGAAGGTGATGCCAAAGCTGATGCCGATGAAGGCCATCGCCTTGGTGCGATTCTGCTCGCGGGTCAGATCCGAGAGCAGGGCCATGACGGCGGCGGAGATGGCGCCGCTGCCTTGCAGGGCGCGGCCGAGGATAACGCCCCAGATGGAGTGGGTCAGCGCGGCAATCACGCTGCCCAGGGCAAACATCAAGAGGCCGCCGACGATGAGCGGCTTGCGACCGATGCGATCAGAGAGCAGGCCGCAGGGGATTTGCAGCAGGGCCTGGGTCAGGCCGTAGATACCGATGGCGATGCCGATGAGCGTCTCTGTGGCACCGGCCAGGGACATACCGTAGGTAGTCAGCACCGGCAGTACCATAAACATGCCGAGCATCCGCAGGGAGAAGAGGGAACCGAGAGCCCAGGTGGCGCGCAGTTCACCCCGGGTCATCTTGAAATCATGCATGACGGCCTCAGTGTGATCAAAGGTGTGTGGTCGAGGACGGGGGGTCATGGGTAACAAATTCGCGGGAGGGCGCGGGCGCCATCGCGTGGGAGAAAACAGACCTGGCCCTTGGGATCCCCATATAACAACAGAGCCGGGAAAGTTCCCGGCTCTGGATTCTACTCATTTTCAGGGCAAGATGAACCAGCCGATCTCGACTCTGAGGGCGACCTCAAGGTTCAAGGGAGCATGCTCACCAAGACGGGCACCGCATCGGGCTGGAAGTCCACCGACATCATCACGCTCAGGCAGGTAATGGTCACGATGGAGAACATGAACAGCTTGCGGGCCCACAGGGAGTCATCGACCGCCTGCTTGTAACCCGACAGCGCCATGCCCAGCCACCAGACACTGACGGCCGTGGCCACGATCAGATATTTGTAACCGGCGTAGCCGCCGAGGAACAGCATCAGGGTCGGTACCATGAAGGCCAGGATGTAGAGGGTAATGTGGTGCTTGGCCACAGAGATACCCTTCACCACCGGCAACACCGGGATGCCTGCCGCCTGATAATCCTTGAAGCGGAAGATGGCAATCGCATAGGAGTGCGGCATCTGCCACAGGCTGAAGATAGCCAGCAGGATCAAGGCGCCCGAGTCAAACTGGTTGGTCACAGCGCAATAACCGATGACCGGGGGCGCGGCGCCAGACAGGCTGCCAATCAGGGTGCCATAGACAGAGTGTCGCTTCATATAGAGGCTGTAGACCCCCACATAGACAATGAAGCCGAGCACCGCCAACAGAGCCGCCAACGGATTGGCTACCCAGTACAGCAGCGCCACACCAGCAATGCCAAGGGCGCTCGCGTACCAGAGCGAGACACCCGGGGCAATGAGTCCCCTCACCAGGGCGCGGTTCTTGGTCCGCTCCATGATGCAGTCGATGTCCCTGTCGATGTAGTTGTTGAACACACAGCCGGAGGCAACCACCAGGGAGACCCCCACCATGGTCATGATGAACAAGGGAAGATCCAGGCTCCCCTTGGATGCCAGCAGGAAACCACCGATAACCGAGATGAGGTTACCGAAGATGATGCCCGGCTTGGTCACTTGCAGGTATTGCTTCATCATCACACCACTCAACTTGGCATCATGTTGATGTTGAGGTTGTACATGATCCACAAGGATCCCCCCACCACGATGGCGATGATGAGCACGGTGAACACCAGGGCGACCAGGTTCCAACGCTCCTCGGAGGAGGTGTTCATGTGCAGGAAGTAAGCCAGATGCACGAAGATCTGGATGACGGCAGTGGCGACCACAGTGCCTAGGATGAGGTGATGGGAGGCCGTGCCATCCATCACCATCCAGAACGGGATGGCCGTCAGTATTACCGACAGCAGGAAGCCTATCAGGTACGTCTTGGCGCTGCCGTGGCTGGCGCCGTGATTGTCAACAGCATGACTCATTACATTGCCCCCATCAGATAGACCACGGTAAACACACAGATCCAGACCACGTCCAGGAAGTGCCAGAACAGGCTCAGGCACATCAGACGGGTACGGTTACGCTCGGTCAGCCCCTTCTTGGATATCAGCACCATCATGACGATGATCCAGATAAGACCACTGGTGACGTGGATACCGTGGGTACCGACCAGGGTGAAGAAGGCGGAGAGGAAACCGCTGCGCTGCGGGCCGAAGCCTTCGGCGATCAGGTGATGGAACTCGTAGATCTCCATGGCGATGAAGCCGGCACCCAGCAAGAAGGTGACCATCAGCCAGGCCTTGACCGTGCCGACCCGGTTCTGGTTCATGGCCAGCATGCCAAATCCGAAGGTGATGCTGCTAAACAGCAGTAGCATGGTCTCGCCAAACACGAACGGCAGTTCGAAGATGTCTTTGCCGCTCGGGCCCCCGGCGGTGCCATTGACCAGCACCGCGTAGGTTGCAAACAGAGTGGCAAACAGGATGCAGTCACTCATCAGGTAGATCCAGAAGCCGAACACCTTGGTGGCGCCGGCATCATGGTGCCCGTCATGGGCACCCTGATGATGATTGTGTTGCAGAATATCAGTAGCCATATCGGTTCTCATGCCACCTTGCTGATGTTGTCATGATGCTGACCTTCGATGCGTTCGATCTCGTCGACCTGCACGTAGTAGTCCACATCATCGTTGAAGCTGTGAATGATCCAGGTGGCTATCATGCCGACGAAGCCGGCGATGGCCATCCACCAGATGTCCCAGATCATGGCGAAACCAAACACCACACTGAAGGCGGCAATGATGACGCCCGCGCCCGAGTTTTTGGGCATGTGGATCGGGGCATAACGCTGGGGCTGCTGGTAGGCAGTGCCGTCCTGCTTGGCTTCCCAGAACGCGTCCAAGCCAGCGATCTTCGGCTCGATGGCGAAGTTGTAGAAGGGAGGCGGTGAAGAGGTTGCCCACTCCAGGGTACGGCCACCCCAGGGATCGCCAGTCAGATCGCGGTTCTTCTCGCGGTCACGAATACTGACCACCACTTGAATCACCTGACACAAGACGCCGATGGCAATCAGGCCAGCGCCGCAAGCGGCCACCACCAGCCAGCCATGGAAGGCGGGATCTATCTGCTGGCTGACCCGACGGGTCATGCCCATGAAGCCCAGCACGTAGAGCGGCATAAAGGCCACGAAGAAGCCGGTGATCCAGAACCAGAAGGAGCGCTTGCCCCAGGTTTCGTCCAGGGTGAAGCCGAACGCCTTCGGGAACCAGTAGGTGATGCCGGCGAAGCAGCCGAACACCACGCCACCGATGATGACGTTGTGGAAGTGCGCGATCAGGAACAGGCTGTTATGCAACACGAAGTTGGCGGCCGGCACCGACAGCAGCACCCCGGTCATCCCCCCAATGGTGAAGGTGATGATGAAGCCGACGGTCCACAACATGGGCGAGGTGAACGCGATGCGGCCCCGGTACATGGTGAACAGCCAGTTGAAGATCTTAACCCCGGTCGGGATCGAGATGATCATGGTGGAGATGCCGAAGAAGGCGTTGACGTTGGCGCCAGACCCCATGGTGAAGAAGTGGTGCAGCCAGACCACGAAGGAGAGCACGGTAATGGCGATGGTCGCCCACACCAGAGAGGTATAACCAAACAGCTTCTTCTTGCTGAAGGTCGCCACCACTTCCGAGAAGATACCGAACACCGGCAACACCAGGATATAGACCTCGGGGTGACCCCAGGCCCAGATCAGGTTGATGTACATCATCATGTTGCCACCCATGTCATTGGTAAAGAAATGGGTACCCAGGTAACGGTCTGCGGTGAGCAGGGCGATGGTGACGGTCAGGATCGGGAAGGAGGCGATGATCAGGATGTTGGCGCACAGGGCGGTCCAGGTGAACACCGGCAGACGCATCATGGTCATGCCAGGTGCCCGCATCCTGATGATGGTCGCGAAGAAGTTGACCCCGGTCAGCAAGGTGCCCAATCCCGAAATCTGCAGACTCCAGATCCAGTAGTCGACCCCGACCCCCGGGCTGTACTCCTTGCCGGAGAGCGGCGGATAGGCCAACCAGCCGGTCTGTGCGAATTCACCGACCCCGAGGGAGATGTTGATCAGCACCACGGCCGCGGCGGTGAACCAGAAGCTCAGGTTGTTGAGGAAGGGGAAGGCCACATCACGGGCGCCGATCTGCAGTGGCACCACAATGTTCATCAGACCGATCACCAGCGGCATGGCCACGAAGAAGATCATGATGACGCCATGGGCGGTGAAGATCTGGTCGTAGTGATGGGGTGGCAGTATGCCCTCGCCCCCGGCCGACGCCATCACCTGCTGGGTACGCATCATCACCGCATCGGCGAAGCCGCGCAGCAACATGACCATGCCCAGAATGAGATACATGATCCCCAGTTTTTTGTGATCCACCGAGGTGAACCACTCCTGCCACAAATATTGCCACTTGCCGTAATAGGTTATCAGCCCGGCAAGGGCCATCCCGCCGAGCAATATGCAGGCAACCGTGACCACGATAATGGGCTCATGGTAAGGGATGGCTTCGAGTGTTAATTTTCCAAACATCTATTATTCCCCGGATACCGCTTGTACTGACTGGCTAGCCATCGGCATATTCATCTGACCGGCATGATCCTGGTGCTCAGCATGTTGCTGGTGTGCACTGTGATCCATGCTCTGGCCATGACTCATATCCATTTTTTCGCCTGCTTTCATCTTCATGCCATGACCCATGAACTTATTGATCACCTTGGTGAACAGGGCCGGGTCGGCACTGGAGAAATACTCTACCGGATGGTATTGGCTGGGTTTGGCGAGCACATCAAACTCACCCATGGTCATGAGCGGCTTGGACGACTGTTTCACCTTGGCGACCCAGGCATCGAAACCGGCCTGATCCGACGTGGCGATCGCCTTGAACTTCATGCCAGAGAAACCGGCGCCGCTATAGCTGCTGGAGATACCGTCGTATTGACCGGCCTCGTTGGCGATAAGGTGCAACTTGGTCTGCATGCCAGCCATGGCGTAAATCTGACCGCCCAGGCTAGGAATAAAGAAGGAGTTCATGACCGAATCTGAGGTGATACGGAAATTGACCGGCGTATTGGCCGGGAAAGCCAATTCATTGACAGAGGCTATGCCCAATTCCGGATACACGAACAACCATTTCCAATCCAATGAGATCACATCAACCTGAACAGGTTTGACGTCAGATACCAAAGGTTTGTATGGATCGAGCTCGTGCGAGGTTTTCCAGGTGATCACTGCCAGGATGGCGATGATGATGACGGGAACCGTCCAGACGACAACTTCTATCTTGGTAGAGTGGGCCCAATCCGGTGCATAAGTGGCACTGGTATTGGAAGCGCGATATTTGCGGGCAAATACCACTGCCATGACGATGACTGGAATAACCACAATTAACATCAAATACAATGCTGTTAATATCAGTGACTTTTCTTCCAGGCCAACTTGGCCCTTGGGATTCATTAATGCCATATCGCAACCACTCAACAAACCAGTGACGGCAATTAATAGCAAAACCCCCAAGCCCTTCTTATATTCCAAAGGTCTCATGCTACTTCCTTTATCTATCTTGCAAGACGTAAAGCTATAAATAAAACGCATTATTTTGAGCAAGACACACCCATGTGAACAACATGAAAAATTAATCGAAGCAAATGGTTACTTTTTGGAAACCATATGTCAGCGTCTCATTAACTAATCGCGAAGCTGATCCGAACAAATAAGTACCCCATACGAAGCCTAAAAAAGTCATCGCCAAGCAAAATGAACAATACCTGAACAGTTGACACTGTGAAGAGTGGGGTTAATGAGCAAACCCCGGAATCGATATAAATGCAGGGAGACCGCAGCAGACGGGCAATCCGCTCATCTCCAAAGTCGGATTAATTATATTTCCAGACCACTCTTGCCATGAATATCATCCAGGGGAGTGTGTCCACTTAGGATTATTTAACCAAAAACAAACAAATAAAAACATAATGGAAACATTAGCTCGCAATAAACATTTCATTGTGATGCATGTTATTGCGGCTGCGCCATATCAATATGCCCTACCCCAGGCACACTCTGGCACCTGGAGTGGGGCCTGGATTAACGGCAGTCATGTTCCATCTGGGTGGCAACCGCGACCCGGTTCCAGGCATTGATGGTGATGATCTGCATCAGACACTGGGCCAGCAGGGCATCCCCAAGCAGTTGCTGTGCTTGTCGATAGGTGTGTTCGGTGACGCCCTGCCCGGCAATCAGGGTCACCTCATCGGTCAGCGCCAGGACGGCGCGCTCACGCGCATCGAAGCGCGGAGACTCGCGCCAGGCCGCCAGCGCCAGCAGACGCTGGGGGCTCTCTTGCATCTTCATCGCCACCTCGGCATGCATCTGGATGCAATAGGCGCAACCATTGATCATGGAGGCGCGCAGCTTGATGAGCTCCTTGAGGCTGAGGGGAATGTCCGTGCTGCCGAGATAGGATTCGAGGCCCATCATGGCTTGGATGGCGGCGGGGGCCTGGCTGGCCAACTTGATACGGTCTGGCATTGTGATGCTCCTGTGAGAGATGCCCGATGTTGGGCGACAACGGCATTGTCCATCCACTCACTGGCAAATAGAATACAGCTACAAACCGCAACAGTTTTGCGTTTACCGCAAAGGAGTCACAGTGCTGGATCGTGTCCGTATCCTGGCCCAGGTGGTTGAATCAGGCAGCTTCTCCCGCGCTGCCCGGGCCCTCAATCTGGCCCCCTCCTCGGTAACCCGTTCCATAGACAGCCTGGAAGCCCAGCTTGGGGTTCCCCTGTTCAAGCGCAGCACCCGCCAGCTGCAGCTGACCGAACAGGGGGAGTATTTCCTGGCGCGCTCGGTGCGACTGCTGGAGGAGGCCGATCAGCTGGTGCAATCCCTCCAGCCTTTGCACGAAGTGCCCAGCGGGGCGCTGCGAGTCTCGGTATTCGAGAGTTTCGGCGCGGCTTGCCTCTCGCCGCTGCTGCCCGAGTTTCTGGCTCGCTACCCCCGGGTGCGTCTCGAAGTCGAGCTCGATAACCGCCTGGTGGATCTGGATGCCGAGAATGTGGATGTGGCGATCCGTATTGGTCGCCCGGCCGACAGCAGCCTGCATGCCCGCCATTTGCTCACCAATCACTCCCTGCTGGTCGCCTCCCCCGCCTATCTTGCCCGCCATGGCGAACCCGCCACGCCATACGAGATAGCCGGACACAACTGCCTGATCCGTGGTCATGGCCGCCAGCGTCAGCACTGGTATTTCAGCCAGGGCTCACAGCAGTGTCGGGTCGCC
>NZ_AQGQ01000117.1 GCF_000388115.1 Aeromonas molluscorum 848 | reverse complement strand
TGCCGGTGCGGATCACCGCTTCGCTTGGCACTAAAAGACGGGGCTTACCATGGCCGCTGCGAATGCGCACCTTGGCAAACATGTTCGGCTTGAGAAACTCGTCTTTATTGTCAAAACGCAGCCGCGCCTTGAGGGTTCGGCTGCTCGCATCCAGGGTGGGATAGAGGTAATCCACCTGACCCTGCCAGCGGCGGCCCGGGGCGTAATCCAGGCTCATGGTGACGGGATCGCCGACCTTGAGCTGGCCCGCCTGGCGCTCGAATACCTCGGCACTGACCCAGACCTGACTCAGGGTGCCCAGGTTGAACAGGGCGGCGGCGGGCTCCACGTATTGGCCCTCGCGCACCTTGAGATCCGAGACATAGCCACTGCTCGGGGCATAGATGCGGATGGTCTCGCTGACCTTGCGGCTGCGCTTGAGCTGCTCAATCTGCTCAAGGGGGACCTGCAGGGCCTTGAGTTTGCCGGTGGCGGCACGCAGCAGCAGGGGGTTGTTGCTGCCCATGGCCAGCAGGTACTCATGCTGGGCATTGACCAGATCCGGGGCATAGATCTCGTAGAGCAGACTGCCCTTGGCGACCTTCTGCCCCTCGCTCTTGATGGCCAGAGTGCGGATCCAGCCCGCCATGCGGGCGTTGATGGCTTCGAGTTTGTCCTCGTCATATCCCACATAACCCACGGTGTCTATCTGCTGATAGGCGGGGGCCAGTTCGACCTTGGCCATCCTGACCCCCAGATTTTGCTGGATCTCCGGGCTGATGGTGAGGGTGCCCGGAGAGCCATCTTGGCGCTCCTCATACACCGGCAGGAAATCCATGCCCATGTTGTCCTTGGCGGTGCCATCGCGCTTGTCACGGGGATCCATGGGGTTGACCCAGTAGAGCGGTGCCTTCTCTTTGGCCCCGCTGTCCGTGGTCTGCTTGGCAGCCCAGTATCCCCCACCGGCGCCGAGGGCGAGCAGGAGCAGGGATAGTGGCAATGTCCTGGTCATGACACACCTCCGGCGCAGGAGGCGGGGGTGCAGGGACGCACGGCAATGTTGGCTGGTGACATGGTACATCTTCTCTCTTGTCGAGCCGCGCGCGGCTGGGTCATCCAGACCTGCAAACCGCAGGGCAGGTTTGCTTGAGTCAGGGATGCAGCGATAGCGTTGGGCGGCAAAGGGGCGTCTGACCTGGGTCTGAGACGCTCAGCTCGTCATGCAAAGTCGGCCGAGGGCGCGCCTTGCAAAAAACAGGCAGGGAGAAGATCTGGCTAGTGGCGCAGCACCGACAGCATCAGGTGGCGGCGAGGCCAGGAGGGAGGGTGGCAGCGTCGCTCCCAGAGGAAGGGATTGCGCAGCCAGAGACCGAGGCACCGGGGCAACGCCCTTTGACCAAACCAGAGCAACAACGGCAGGGCCAGCAAGGGCAACAGAGCCAGCAACAGCGAAAGGGTGGCACCCACCACGGATTGCAGCTGACACTCATCATGCTGGTTCTGATCGCCATTGACGGCATGGCAGCCGAGGGAGGGGGCCATGTTGTCGGTGTCAGCTAGCTGGGCATTTGACTGGGGGGAGGCGCCATGTTCGGCCCCCATGAACGCATGGTTCATGTCTTCATGGCTCATCTGGGCTGCGACCGGCTGCGTGAAGGCAGCTTGAGTGTGCCAGCTGATGCACAGGGTCAGATTGCAGACGAGCAAGAGCCCCAGCAACAGCCGGGCAATGCGCTCAGTGGGCAATCTCGATGACAGCATGGGACTTTCCTGACGATGTATGACCTTACTGTAAAGCTTGCCGTGAGAGTAAGGTCAAGCCGGAACCTTGAGTTTGGTGACAAGCATCATGGCGGCAAAGAGAGAGGAGGCATCACGCAGGCAGGGAGAAGGCATGGGCCCCGGGTCGAGCCCGGGGCCAGACAAGCGGCAGAGACGGGCCCTGCCGCTTGGACATCAGGCGAAGCAGGTCCAGATGGGTGCATGATCCGAGGGCTTCTCGATACCACGCAGCTCATAGTCGATCCCCGTCTCCGTCACCCTGTCCTTGAGCGCATTGGAGGCCAGGATGAGGTCGATGCGCAGGCCACGGTTCTCGTCAAATCCCTTGGAGCGGTAATCAAACCAGGAAAAACGCTCGCACTCGGTCGGGTTGGCGGCACGGAAGGTATCGGTCAGGCCGAAGCTTTGCAGACGCGCCAGCCATTCGCGCTCTACCGGCAGGAAGGAGCACTTGCCATCGCGCAGCCAGCGTTTGCGGTTTGCCTCGCCGATGCCGATGTCGAGATCCGTGGGGGAGATGTTCACATCCCCGATCAGCACCAGCTGATCGTCCGGGGTGTGGTGGGTCTCGAGATAGTGCTGCAAATCCTCATAGAACTTCTGCTTGGCCGGGAACTTGGTCTCGTGGTCCTGGCTCTCCCCTTGGGGGAAGTAGCCGTTCATGACGGTGATGACGGAGCCATCCTCGCGCTGGAAGTTTGCCATTATCATGCGGCGCTGGGCATCTTCGGGATCGGTCGGAAAGCCCTTTTGCACAGAGAGGGGCTTCTGCTTGCTCATGATGGCCACCCCGTAGTGACCCTTCTGGCCATGAAACTCCACGTGATAGCCCATGGCTTCCACATCGGCAACGGGGAAGGCATCGTCGTGGACCTTGATCTCCTGCAGGCCGATCACATCCGGCTGGTGCTTGTCGATGATGGCTTGCAACTGATGAAGACGGGCGCGAAGGCCGTTGATATTGAAAGAGATGATCTTCATGTCGATGTGCTCATGTCGTTTTTATAGGTGACTATTGGACTAGGAATCCAGAGCCGATGCAAGTCCGGCGCCTTGCCCCTCATTGGCTCTGGGTGAACTCCTGGCGCAGCTTGCGGAATCTCTCCTGCTGGGCGGGATTGAGGGGGATACCATCCAGCATCGCCAGGGTCTCCTTGCACTCGTTCGGAAAATCAGGGCTCTTGCGGTGCTTCTCGATGAGTTTGAGCAGCACCTGTATCTTGTTGAGCGCAGCTCCGGTATTGGCGGGGGCGCGGCGCAGCGCCTCACGGAAGTGGGTCAGTGCCTGCTCGAATTCTCCCCCTTGATAAGCCTTGATGCCGAGTTCGTTGAGCTGTTGGTAACGCTGACGCCGCTCCTGCACCGTCTTGTCGTTGCGAGTGGCCTGGATGCAGATGGTGAGCAGCCGGTCCTCGTCCTCGGCCAGGTGGTCTTGCAGGCTTTCGGCGTACTCGAACTCGCCGAGCTGATAGAGCGCCAGCACCGTCTCACCGAGCAGGGCGACCGGCATGTTGGCCGGTTGGTCCAGCCAATGCTGGTTGGCGCGATAGAGCATCTTCTTGCCCTTGATGAGCTGGCCGAGGGCCACCTGCACCCGGGCCTGGCAGATCTGCTCGAACACGGGGTAGTTGAACTCGCTCACCATCAGGGAGTCACGGATGCGTGACAGCGCCGAGTTGACCTGTTTTTGCAGATTGGCGATGTGATAGCCGTCATTGCTGTTGAGGGCATAGAGGGTCAGACACTGGATGTAGGCCCCCAGGTAGTGAGGGGTTCTGTGAATAGAGTTGCGGGACAGGTCGATGAGGGTGAGCAGCACATCCCGGGCCTGGGCATAGTCGTGGCGCTGCAGGCAGATTTCGGCCAGGCGGCGCGACAGCAGCACGGACTGGGGGGATATCTCCACCGCCCGTTTCAGCTCGCGCTGGGCGCTCTCCTCCTCGCCGAGGGCAAGCTGCGCCTCGGCCAGCCAGAGATAGGCTTCCACCATCAGGGGATTGTGTTTGAGGGTCGCCTGCAGATGGCTCACCGCCTCTTCATTGAGCCCCAGGGTGTGGCATGCCTTGCCCAGGGTGAGCCGGGCCCAGCCGTTCTCCTGGCCAGCCAGCAGCTGGCGCATCAGGCTGCGAGCCTCCCTGGCCTGACCAAGCCTTAGCTGGGTATCGGCCTGCAGGCAGCGGCAGAAGTTGGCAAACCGCGGGATGGCATCGGCACGCTCGGCGCAGGCCCGGATCAACTGCTCGGGTTTGTCCTCGGCCAGCGCCCGGAACACACTCTCCAGGGCCTGACGACGGGCCAGTGCCCGGCGCAGCCGAAACTTGAACTGCTCCTGGGAGAAGGGCTTCATGAGGTACTCATCTGGCTCGACTTCGAGGGCGCTCAGCACCATGGCCCGGGAGCTGTCGCTGCTGACCATGATCACCACGCTCTGGGGCGGGATCAGCCCCTTGTCGCGCAGGCTCTCCAACAGTTGGCGGCCATTCTCACCGCCACCGAGATCGTAATCGAACAGATAGATGTCGAAACTCTCTTTCAGGCAGCGGCGGCGCGCCTCTTCGGCACTGTTGGCAAAATTGATGCGATTGATGCCGATGTTCTGCAGCATGGCCTTCATCATCACCTGAAAGGCGCGCTGATCGTCCACCAACAGCAGACGCAGGGGCTTGACGGGGGCAGGCTTGGGCGGCGCATCGCCAGCGGAGAGGTCGGGATCCTGGGTCGGCATGGCTCTGGGTCTTTAGGCTGGGATATGCCAGTGTGCCACCAAAGTTCGGGATCAGGCAATTGGCAAAGGTGGGGGAGTTGCCAGGCCCGTGACGGGCCCGGCAGCTTGATTAAGCGACGGGTTATTTTACCAGGTAGGGGGCAAACTGCGGGCTGTAATCGGCCTTGAAGCCCTCATCCGTCTTGATGATGAGGTAGACCGCCAGCTGGTGCGCCTTGGCAAATGCCATGGCTTGCTCCGGGCCCATCACCACCAGGGCGGTATCCAGAGCATCTGCCTCGAGGGCATCTTTGGTGATGACGCTGGCCGATACCAGCCGGTGGGTCACGGGCCGGCCGGTGGCGGGATCTATGATGTGGGAGTAGCGCACACCATCTTGCTCGTAGTAGTTGCGGTAGCTGCCGGCCGTACTCACCGCCATCCCCTTGGGCATGACGATGTCAGAGAAGGCCCCAGGCTTGTCGGAGGGCTCGACGATGGCAATGCGCCAGGGATTGCCCTTGTCATTGACCCCCTTGCTGCGCACCGCGCCCGCTACCTCGACCAGGTAATCCTCGATGCCCTTGTCATCGAACAGCTGGGCGATGGCATCGGCGGCGGCCCCTTCCCCCAGGGTCGAGAGATCCAGATAAAGGTCCGGTATCGCCTTGTGGAGCAGATAGGTCTCCCCTTGCCGGGTCAGGCTCAACTTGTCGATACCGACGCGCTCGCGGGCGGCGGCAATCTGGGCCTCGCTCGGCCTCTTGACCGGTCGCTTGTCCGGGCCAAAGCCCCACAGATTGACCAGGGGGCCTATGGTTACATCCAGCTTGCCCTGAGTGAGGTGGCCTGCGTCTATGCCTTGCTGGACGATGCGGGCCATCTCGGCCGGTATCTCCATGGCAGGTTCAACCGGCCCTTGATTGAAGCGGGAGATGAGGGCGTCAGGATCGTAGGTGGAGATCTCCTTGTTCATGCGACCGAGCAAGGTGTCTATCTCCCGCTTGAGTGCGGGAGCGCCGCCTGGGTAGCCCCCGGGCAGCGTCAGGCTGTAGTAGGTCCCCATGGTCTTGCCTTGCAGACGGGTGGTCGTGGGGGCCGGGGCTGGCACCCAGTCAGCAGCACAGCGAGCAAAGAGACCAATAGCAGGCCGAGACCGGGCCGCAAGGCAGGAGCTAACATCAAAACCTCTCTCATCTGGGCCCGGCAACGGAGCCGGGAGCTTGAGGGGCAGAGCTTAAGGCAAGGCAAGGGGGGATGCGAGCCCGGCCCCTGGCCGGGAACGCAGTATAATTAAGCGCCGCTGAACCCGGGCCTGGGGTCATGGTTTCGCAGCAGGCGGTGATCTGGCCCGCAGCTTTGGGACTAAACGCTGGTTGATTGGAACCTAATGAGTACAATAAGGTCGATCCAGACAGCATCTTTGTCTGCCAAGGCGCGAGCTGGCCAGGCAATTCTGTTGCTATCGTCTGCCAACCAAAGGAGAGGATGATGAAAAAGGTAATTCCCCTGTTGCTTCTGAGTGCCCTGGCGGCTCCCGCCTTTGCCGATGACTGCACCCTGGCGGTGGAAGCCAACGATGCCATGCAGTTCAACACCAAGGCGCTGAGCGTACCGGCAACCTGTAAAGAGGTAACCATCAACCTGACGCACACCGGCAAGCTGCCGATCACGGCCATGGGACACAACTGGGCGCTGACTACCACGGTTGACTTCCAGGACGTGGCGACCGCGGGCATGAGTGCGGGGCCGGACAATAACTACCTGCCCAAGGACGATGCCCGTGTCCTGGCGCACACCAAGCTGATTGGTGGCGGTGAAACCACCAGCGTCACCTTCCCGACCGAGGGAATGGCTGGCAAGGATCTCACCTTCTTCTGTTCCTTCCCCGGCCACTGGGCCATGATGAAGGGCAGCTTCAAGGTCGGTTGATTTCGAGGCTCAAGATGAGAGAAGCCGGGCTTGCCCGGCTTTTTTATGCTGCAGATGTTGCAAGCGAACGGATTGAATAAACGACTCTGTATCGTGACCCCGCGAGCAGTTCCCGCCGCACTGGGGGGATAGAATAAGTGGCAAACGGGGCCATGTTCCCAGTGACGAGACAGGTAAATAGCGGTAATGAGAGCAGTAAAATGGGTGGTCAGCTGTTGTCTGATGTTGCTATGCACCATAGCGTTGGCCGCAGAGCCCCCGGTCAAGAAGAGCCGCACTGGCATCTGCCATCCCAAGGGCGGTACCTACTCAGCCGCACCAAGCACTACGAACCCTATGACACCATGCAGGCCTGCCTCGACAGCGGGGGACGCGCGCCAAAACGCTGAGCTTGGGATGAAGAGTTATTGCCGTTGCCGCAGGGTGAAGAAGGCGATGGTGGCCTTCTTGCTGCACTCGAGCATGATGCTCTCTTGCGCGCTGACGACCAGGGTATCCCCCTTGGCGAGGTCATGCTCCGCCACCTTGAGGCTCCCCTCCAGCAGGGTGACCAGATAGGTGTGGGCAGGCTCCAGGGTCAAGGGCAGGGAGAAGGGCAGGGTCAGCGCCCGCACATTGGCATCCAACTTGGTTGCGTCATAGATAAGCCCCAGGTCCGTCACCTCTTTTTTCAACAAGGCGCAATGGGTCTCATCGTCGCCGCTGAAATGTGCCGCCTCGAAGGTGGCATAGGGGTGGCCGTTGAGCACGAATCCGGCGCCGCTGATGGGCAGCAGGATGCGGGCATAACCGGGGAAGGGGGAGAAGGGGCCAGCCTCCTTGATGGGCGCCGAGCTCAGCCGGTAATCGAAATCGAGCCTAGCCAGGGTGCTGCCTGCCGGGGCTATCGTTATTTCGGCTGTGCTACCCTTGCCATTTTTCCAGGGCATTTTGCGCTGCTGGGCCACGGTGATCAGTTGGTACAAGGTTTTCCCCTCATCATGAGTCTGGCCCCAGAGATAGCACCCCTCCCACCCCGAGGACAAGTGTGCCCGGTGCGAGTGCGGTTTTTTCCAGCGTTTGTCATGATGCAGCCCATCGGCACGCAAGCAACAGGAGCAAGAGATGAACATTGGCGCCTTTTCGGCCCTGACCGGGCTGACCCCTCATACCCTGCGCTACTACGAGCAGTTGGGTCTGCTGAAGGTCGCGCGGGCAGCTAATGGTCACCGCTATTACAGTGTGCGGGAGCAGGAGTGGATGACCTTCATCGCCCGGCTCAAGGCGACCGGCATGCCGCTCAAGCAGATACTGCACTATGCCCAACTGAGGGTTCAGGGTGAGGAGACTCATCAGGCCCGCCAAGCCTTGCTGGAAGCCCATGCCCAACGGCTGCGTGAGCGACTCAATGAGCAGCAGTGTCATCTGGCGGCACTGGAAGCCAAGATAGCCCACTACCAGCGCGGTTGAGGGGACATGGTACTCAGGCCGCGATGGATGTGGCTCTCATCCAGTGGTAGGCCATGGCCCTTGACTTAGAGTGGACTCTAACTCTTATGCTCGGTTCTGACTCAGGTCGGAGTCGTTCACAGGAGAAAACTGATGCAGAGCGAACGTTATCAACAGGGGCTGACCAAGTTAAACGAAATTGACGGCGAGGCAGGGCAGAAGGTGCTGGAAAGCCTGGCGGGAGTCTGCCCTGATCTGGCGCGCTATATCATTGAGTATCCATTTGGCGATATATATCAGCGGCCGGGATTGAGCTTAGGCTCCCGGGAGCTGGTCACAGTCGCCGCCCTGACAGCCATGGGCCACTGTGCCCCGCAACTAGAGGTACATCTTCATGGCGCCCTCAATGTTGGCTGTAGCCAACGGGAGCTGGTGGAGGTGATATTGCAGATGTCGGTCTATGCCGGTTTTCCGGCTGCCATCAATGGCATGGCAGTGGCACGCAAGGTGTTTGAGGCGCGCGGGCTATTGCCTGCCACGTCATGAGCCAAGAGGGGCTTATCTGAGGCGAATATAAGGATTATGCTGGAGCAAGTTCATGGTGTTTAAGGAGAGACAAGATGGCCTGGATATCCTTGTTGGTGGGCATCGCCCTCATCTGGTGGCTGCTCAAGCTGGGCCGCGGCCCCCTGTTCGACCTCAGGCTGGCTCACGGCAAGCTGGTGGTGAAAAGGGGCAAGTTGCCTCCCGCCTTCATCAGGCAACTGGAGCAGATACTGAAACGGGAGGCGGTGCGTGGCCGCATTCAGGGGGTGCGTGATGGGGACGGGGTGCGTCTCGTCTTCTCTCGATCCATCCCCGAGCCTGTCGCCCAGCGGGTGCGCAACGTCTTCCCCTATGGCGATTATCGTGGCCAGCTGCCTACCCAGCCCTCGGGTCACAAGCGCCACTGACCACGGGTTCAATCTCGGCCAAGGTTGAGCCGGGTGATAAAGGAGGGCCCCGCTGCCAGCAGCGGGGCCCTCCTTTTATGTTGTGAGGCCAACCATCGACCGACAGGGCCAGGCCGGGTTAGCGCTCCAGCAGGGGCGGTGAGCGGTAGCTCCACATGCCATAGGTGCGCAAGGCGTCGCGGTAGATACCCAGCAGCTCACCCTTTTCCACCTTGGCGAGGTTGGAGATGGGCTTGTCCGGGTAGCTGACGCTGTCGATGCGGATATTGGCCGGGCCAGTTTGCCAGCAGGCGATCTCCAGCAGGGTCTGGCCACGACGCACATGGCTGGCGGAGCTGACCAGGGTGGCGCTCTCTATCTGGTGGCGGGCCAGAACCCAGGCACTGTAGAGGGCATTTTCGACCGTGCTGGTGGCATAGTTCTCTTCGATGATGCGTGAGCGGCTTATCCCCTTGCTCACCAGCCAGTCGGCCATCTGTTTGCCCTCGGTCTGACGATTCTGGGGTACACCGCCGCTCACTATGATGAGGGACTTGGGATCGGCCTTGGCCAGGGCGCGGGTGGTATCGAGGCGGCCAAGCAGTATGTCGCTCATGCTGCCATCGGGGTTCAGGGCATAACCGAGCGTGACGATGGCGCGTCGTCCACTCTTGTCCTGGTCCCGTCCGGCCCGCTCCTTGAGCGGTGTCTCGACCACCTTGTCTATGATGGCAAAAATGTGCTGCAAGTCGGCCTCGCGACCGGGGTTACGCTCCTTGAGCTGGGCGAGGTACTTGTTGGCGTTGTCGGGATTTCCCTTGAAGCGCTGCCAGACCGCGAGGTAGGAGAGCAAGTCCACATCATCCGGGGCCGCGACCAGGGCCTGTTCAAACAGGGCGATGGCCCGGTCAATCTTGCCGTTGTAAATCTGGGCATTGGCCGCCGAGACGAGCAGGTCGGTGCGATAGGGTTCGAGTTGGTAGGCTTCGAGCAGTCGCGTGCTGATCAGCTCTACATTGCTCGGCATCTTGGCGGTGAAGCCCGCATCCGAGACCCTGGCCGGGGAGTCAAAGATCCGTTTGGCCTCGCCGAGCAGCTGATCCACCACCTGACGCTTGCTGATGATTTGACCGTAATCTTGTTCCGATTGCAGGCTGCGTACCGGTACGGCCCAGGCCAATGTCGGCGTGAGCAGGCTGAGCGTGAGCAGGGTGGCGAGGGAGAGTCTGTGGTTCATAAGCTGTCCACCTGGTAGGAGAAGAGAGGCCGGCCAGGGGCCGGGGAGGGTACACCCTTTATGCTTGTTGTCATGGTGGCCCGCTCCTGAGGGACTATAACAGGCTGGGGGCCATAAATACGGGGCCAGGTCGCCAAATTGGCCAAAGAGGGCAATTGAGGGGGCAGGGGAGTATGAGCCACCCCCAGACAGGGCGCCACGGAGTCGCTACACTGGGGGTCTTTTCCAGCTGGAGCCTATCATGACCACCAAGATCATCCTGGACACGGATCCCGGCATCGACGATGCCATGGCCATCCTCTTTGCCGAGGCCCATCCCGCCATCGAGCTGGTGGGGATCACCACCGTCTTTGGCAACGCCACCATAGCGGATGGCACCCGCAATGCCCTCTGGCTCAAAGAGACCTTCGCCATGCAGGCCGATGTGGCAAAGGGCGCCGCCGCGCCGCTGGTACGGCCCCCGGTCGGGCCCACGACAGTCGTGCACGGTGCCCATGGCTTTGGTGATGTTGAGGCTGGCGAGCCGAGCCTGAGTGCCGATCCCCGCCCCGCCTGGCAGTACATCGTCGAGCAACTCAAGGCCGCACCCGGCGAGATAACCCTGGTGACCATAGGCCCGCTGACCAATCTGGCCCTGGCTCTTGAAAAGGCCCCCGAGATTGTGAGCCTGGTCAAGCAGGTGGTGGTGATGGGGGGCGCTTTCGGCGTCAACGGCCATCGCGGCAACGTGACTCCCTATGCCGAGGCCAATATCCATGACGATCCTGAGGCGGCCGATCGGGTCTTCACCGCCGATTGGCCTCTGGTCATCATCGGACTGGACGTCACTCAGCAGAGCATGTTCAGTGGCGCCTATCTGGATGCCCTGCGCGATGAGGCCGGAGTGCCGGGTCGCTTCATCTGGGACGTCAGTCGCTTCTACCTGCGCTTCTATTCAGACCGTATCGGCATGGATGGCTGTCATGTCCACGATCCCTCGGCCATCGCCTATGTCATCAACCCTGCGCTCTTTACCCTGCGCCGGGGGCCGGTGCGGGTCATCACCTCGGGGCCGGCCATCGGTCACACGCTGCAAAAATTTGATGAGCGGCGTCATCCCCATGACGACTGGGCCCGTTTTCGGGCTCAGGACGTCGGGGTGGCCGTCGATGCGAATGCCCTGCTTGCCCTCTATCGCCGGACCTTGATCGACTGGAGCAAGCAGCGGGACTAGGCTAGGGAGGCCAAGTTTAACCGTTCATTTTGTTTATATCTGGAGGTGTTATGGAGTGGTATTTGGTCGTTATGAAAAAATACGCCGTCTTTACCGGGCGGGCCAGGCGCAAGGAGTACTGGATGTTTGTGCTCTGCAACCTGGGGATAGCCCTGGTGCTGGGTCTGCTTGGCCAGCTGATTGGTCTCAAGGAGCAGATCGCCAACCTCTACTCCCTGGTGGTGCTGCTGCCGAGCTTGGCCGTCGGGGTGCGCCGCTTGCATGACACGGACCGCTCCGGCTGGTGGCTGCTCATCAACCTGATCCCGGTCGCCGGCACGCTGGTCTTCCTCTATTTCATGATCTGTGAGGGACAGGCTGGCCCCAATCGCTTCGGCGAAGACCCCAAGGCTGCTTGAGTGGCGCCCGCCACCTGTTGATTGACCCAAAGCGCGCAGGCAATCTGCGCGTTTTGCTTCCCCAGTTGTTCCCGCTCATTGCCCGCTCGCCAAGATTGACGTCTCATGCCGTTCGCAATGTGGTTATGAGGGGGCGTCCTGCAGGGCCGGGATCCGTTCGACCAGAAAGTCGATGAAGGCGCGGGTCTGCGGCTTGAGGAAGCGGCCACCGCGAAACACCGCATGGATCTCGTCGTTGCGGCTCTCATAGGGGGAAGCCTGCCAGCCCGGCAGCACCCGCTGCAGGCTCCCCTCATTGATCCCGCGCTGCACCATCCAGCTCGACAACAACAAGAGCCCGCAGCCGGCCCGGGCTGCATCGAGCAGCGGGGTGCCGCCAATGAGGTGAGATTGCCTTGCACGGCGACCCGACACTGCTGTGTAGCCCTGGCTGAAATACCAGTGCTGACGCTGGCGGCCATGACCACGGATCAGGCAGTTGTGTCCGGCTATCTCGTATGGCGTGGCGGGTTCGCCATGGCGGGCAAGATAGGCGGGGGAGGCGACCAGCAGGGGAGTGATTGGTGAGCAAATGGCGGGCATGCAGGCTGCTGTCGGCCGGGCGACCAATACGGATCGCCACATCCACATTTCTCG
>NZ_AQGQ01000116.1 GCF_000388115.1 Aeromonas molluscorum 848 | reverse complement strand
ACAGTGACGTTCAACGGGGGCGGTGAGCGGCTGGTTTGCCCGCCGCCATGGCGCCAATCTCGACCCCGAGACCCTGGTCTTTGGCCCTTCGGTCATCTATGTGATTGCCCAGCTGGTGACCCTCTGGTCGGCGCCGGGGGAGGGGGTGCTGGTACACACCCCCGCTTACGACGCCTTTGGCAATATGCTGGCCGCCAGCGATCGCCTGCTGCTGCCCTGCCCGCTGCAAAAGAGGGAGGGGCGTTATTACATCGACTGGGCCTGTTTCGAGCAACAGGCGGCGCGGCCCGATTGTCGCATCCTGCTGCTGTGCAGCCCCCACAACCCCACTGGCCGGGTCTGGACCCGGGATGAACTTTCCCGCATGGCAGACATCTGCCTGCGCCACGGGGTGAAGGTCATCTCGGACGACATCCATATGGACATCAGCTTTGTCCCCTATCTGCCCTGGAGCGAGGTGGCACGGGACGATGGTTGGGCGCTGGTCAGTTCGGGTTCCAAATCCTTCAATATCCCGGCCCTTGGCGGGGCTTATGCGTTCATTCCCGATGCGGCGAGCCGGGATGCTTATCTTCGGCAGCTCAAGGCAGCCCATGGCCTCTCCTCCCCACCTATTCTTGGCATCCTGGCCCATATCAGCGCCTATCGAGAGGGGGGGGCCTGGCTCGATGCCTTGAAAAACCACCTGCATGGCAATCTGGCGCGGGTAGCCGAACGGCTCAACGGGGTTTTGCCAGCCATCGACTATCGAGTGCCCGAGGGGACTTATCTCGCCTGGATAGATTTGCGCGGGCTAGGTATCGACTCGACCGAGCGAATGGACGCCCTGCAAACCTTGCTGGTGGAAAAATACCGGGTTGCCATCATGCGCGGCGATACCTATGGCCCGGAAGGCAAAGGCTATATTCGCCTCAACGTCGGCTGCGCACGGCAGAAAGTGGATAAGGGGCTCGACGCCCTGATCGCAGCGCTGCAGGAGCTGCACGCCGGATAAAACAAGCCGCCTCGGGGCGGCTTGTTCATTTCGAGGTCGCCTTTTCAGGCTGGTAGCGGGTCTGCTCAATCTGATCGAAGCGCAGGATCAGGGTGTCGCCCCCCTTGAGGCGATAGGCACAATGGGTGCCATTGCAGGCGATGCGGATATGGGGCTCGTCACCGAGCAAGGGTGACCGGCTATGGGCTTCTGTCGGCGGCCAGCTGCCTTGTTCGAGGCGGGTGATCTGGCTGCGGGCCAGTTCTTCCCCCATGGGTCTGATGTGTTCAGACGCCATGATGACCAGCAAGGAGGGAAGGACAAAAATGGCGAATTTCAAGTAGGCACTTTTCAGCAAAATCAAACAGTTGAAGGTAAAGGGGGCGGGATACCGATGGGCAATTTTTACTCCTTTATGCACGATGGGAAGCAGCACGAAGACGCGAACCAGCCACCAGGAGAGTGTCAGTCGCCACTTCACTTTGAAAAACAGAAAGGAGAGCACCACAAACAGCGCCCCAACTGCCAAGACAAGGGGGAATATATAGGGCAGAAACAGCTTGATAAGCAGGTGAAAACCGTAGAGAAGTGTGACGTCTGCAGGGAGTGAAAACTCGGTGCTATCCAGCCCGAACTGACTCAGGTAGCCGTGGTAATAACGCACTCCCACAACGTAAATGGCCGCTGTCAGCAGCGGGATAGCCGCGCACAGAATGCCGACGAATCCCAGCATGTCTCCTTTCTCTTCATCCTCGTCCTTTGAAACCCGCAGCTCTTGCAGATGTTTCTTGAGCCACTTTCTACGCAGGGTCGTCATATCCAGATCCATCGCTGACCTCCTTCCAGTCAGATTGTTCCGCACTTTGTTGATCTCAGCCCACAGGTTCTGTTGCCCGCATCCGTTGGTGGAGTCGGAGCTTGGTCGCTGCCTTTTCGGTGATGAGGAGCATCGATGATGCTTGCATAAAAACATAACTAAAGGGGCCAAAAGGCCCCTATTTATTTCGACATGATCGATCTGCGACTGGCGGGATCAGGCCACCTTGCTGCCCGTCAGGGTGCGGGCCAGCAATCCTTCCGGGTTGTGGATGGCCTCCTTGATCTTCACATCGATGATCTCGATATCCTTGAAGCGCTCCCGGTGCTTGATGGCCACATCGTGGGCCAGGATGACGCAGCGAGCATTGGCTACGTCCTTGGCGCTGATGCGGTTGATGATGCCGTTGGCGCCCTGAGTCTCTACTTTCAGCTTGATCCCGGCCTTGGCGGCCGCCTTTTGCAGGCTCTTGGCGGCGAGGAAGGTGTGGGCCACCCCTGAGGGGCAGACGGTGATGGCGAGCACTTCTGCCTCACCTTCCGCTTCGATGATCTCGTAGCCGCCATCCGGGGTGGTGACCTCTTCCTCGTCGGTCACCGGTTTTTTCAGCAGGTTGACGATAAGGGCCGTGGTCAGGGCGCCGAGCACTGTGCCCAGGATATAGCCCATCTTGCCTTCCACCACCGGCAGCACTATCCAGCCACCCCAGGGGGCGTGGTTGATGCTGTGCATCATGAAGCCGGTGATGTTGCCGACGATGCCGCCCGCGACTATGGCCGGAATGACCCGCACCGGATCGGCGGCGGCAAAGGGAATGGCCCCCTCGCTGATACCGATCATGCCCATGATGGCGGCCGCCTTGCCCGCTTCACGCTCCTCCTTCTTGTAGCGGCGGGGGGAGAGCAGGGTCGCCAGCGCCATGCCAAGGGGCGGCACGCAGATGGCGATACCGACGCCCCCCATCAGCCAGGGTTGGGTGTTGACCTGGGTCTGGGCGAACAGGGTAGCCACCTTGTTGACCGGGCCGCCCATGTCGAAGGCGGTCATGCCACCCAGGATGGCCCCCAGCATCACCTTGCCGGAGCCCGCCATGCTGGAGAGCCAGTGATTCATCCCCTCCATCATGGCGGCGATGGGCGCACCTATGACCCACATGACGATGCCGCACATCAGGAAGGTGCCGATCAGCGGATAGATGAAGATGGAGCCGAGCGAACTCATGGAGTCCGGTAGCTTGATGCGCTTGAGCTGATTGACGATGAGGCCGGCGATAAAGCCCACCAGGATGGCGCCGAGAAAACCGGTGTGGAACTGCTGCACCGCTATCCAGGAGCCGATCATGCCGGGCGCCAGGCCTGGCTTGTCCGCCATTGAGTAGGCGATGTAGCCGCCGAGCACGGCGGTAAAGAGGGTGAGCCCCGCGATCCCCATGTCGGCCATGTCCTTGAGCACACCCGCCTCGGGCACCGCGCCCTTGCCGCTCATCATCACCGAGAGCGACAGCAGCACCCCCCCCGCGACGATGAAGGGGATCATGTGGGAGGTGCCAAACAGCAGGTGCTGCTTGAGGGTATTGAGCTGGGCCTTGATGCTGCGATCCTGGGGGTCTGGCGCGCTGGGCTGATGCGATGCTGTTACCTGCACCTTGGCGCTGGGTGGGGGGCTAGTCAACAGCCCGAGCACCTCGGCCTTGCTGGTGGCTGCTTGCATCCGGGGGATAAAGCCGGGCTCCAGCAGCTTGGTGGAGAGCTCGGCCAGCACCTCGATATGGTGGTTGGCGCCCCCCGCCGGGGAGGCAATCATGAAGAACAGTTTGGAGGGCTGGCCATCTTCGGCGCCATAGTCGATCCCCTGGCGGCTGATGCCGATGACGATGGCAGGCTGCAATACCGCCTCGCTCTTGGCGTGGGGCAGGGCAACTCCCTGTTCAAAACCGGTGTTGTCGAGGTTTTCCCGCGCCCAGAGGTCGCGCACGAACTGATCCTGATTGGCTATCTTGCCGCAGGCTTTGAGGCGGGCGGCCAGTTCGACAAACATTCCCTGCTTGTCGTTGGCCGCGATGTCGAGGCAGATCAGTCCTTCATCTATCAAGGTGGTGAGCATAGGTGTCTCCTGGCTCCTTCATGAAGCCGCTGCGATGGGGAAGTAATTGACCCGCCTATTGTTTCGCCCTTGCCTCGGTGTGGATATCGGAGATATGTGCCCTTTACTGGATTTTTGTGCCAAGGCCTGGAGTCTGTGACCCTGCTCGCATTTTTTTAGCCATGCAGTGGATGGGGATGAAATTTAATTTTCATTAAAAACAGTATTTTAATGAATTCTTGGGGACAAGGGCGACAACCCTGCTGCAGGTCAGAGAGGCAAAGCAGAATGGAGATTTGTGCGGCATGACCATGGCCAGAAATGTGAGCGGTGTGGCAAAAACAGCGCCGGGTTGTGCATGCAGCCCCTTGAAGGGCATCGACTAGCGCTGGGGATTGAGCAACCAGATCTGCACAACCGTGCAGCAAGAAGGAGGTAGATCAAGCCGAGAGGCAAGGGATAAAAACAAGGGCCATCCATGATGGCCCTTGTGCATGTAGATGCTCATCGAGCTGCTTAGCAGCGGTTGCCGGCGCGGGCGACCCGGCCCTCGCTCAGCAGTTGGTAGTGGCCGGTGGCGGCCGGAATAAAGGCGGACTGGCCCTTGTCGAGGCGCAGCGCGTTATCGCCCTGCTTGAGGGTCACTGTGCCATCGATGGCAAACAGGATCTCGGCGCTGACAGTGGTGAGCTGATGTTCCCCTGCCGGGTAGACGCTGAAGGTGAAATCCGGCACTGGCACATCGAAGTGCTGCACCATGTTTCCGGTCATACCCTCAAGGCGGGGGCTGAGCAGGATCTGATCATCGGGTTTGGCCACGCAGCGGGTGCAATCGAGCAGCTCGGCCACGTCGATATATTTGGGGGTCAGGCCTGCGCGCAGTACGTTGTCGGAGTTGGCCATGATCTCAAGGCCGGTGCCGCGCACATAGGCGTGAGGGGTGCAGGCATCGAGGAACATGGCCTCGCCCGGCTGAAGGGTCACGACATTGAGCAACAGCGGCGAAAACAGCCCCACATCGCCCGGATACTGAACAGACAGACTAGTGACCAATGCAAAGGTCTCTTCATCCTGATGGTTGGCGGCAAAGGCAAGCAGCTCCGCCAGTGCCTGCTCCTTGGGGGCACCGTCCAAAATCAGCAGCTGATGGAAGAAGAGTTGCAGGCCCGCTTCGCCCTGATTGGCCGCGTGAGCGGCGGCAAGGTCCGCGACCAGCGCGGCAATGGCCGCCAGCTTAGCCCGCTCGAACAGTGCCAGGATGGCGGGGATGGCGCGAAAGCCGTTCATCGCCTGATAGGGGGTGAGAGCAAACACCAGCTCCGGCTTGTGATTGGGATCCTTGTAATTGCGATTGCCTGCCTTGGGGTCGATACCGGCGGCTTGCTCCTTGGCAAAACCCAGCTCGGCCTGGGATTTGCTGGGGTGTACCTGGATGGAGAGGGCCTTCTCGGCGCACAGCACCTTGAACAGGAACGGCAAGCTGCCGAAGCGGGCGAGGGTGCTTTCGCCCAGCGCGGCGGCCGGATCGCAACCTATCAGGGCCGAGAGTGTCTGAGTGCCACTGTTGACCTGCACCTCTGAGCAGCCGTTGGGGTGTGCGCCCATCCACAGCTCGGCCTGAGGCTTGCCGTCCGGGTTCGGGATCCCAAACAGTTTGGTCAGGGCGTCACGGCTGCCCCAGTCGTAACCCTGGATTGGGTTTTTCATCAGGAGGAAAGGGGGCAGCAAGGAGGGCAGATCGCGACAACTCATAAGGGACGCCTCTTTTAGTTCGAGTGAGGAAAAAGGTTCGTTTGAAGAAAAGGGTGGAATTGACTGTCCGGCCCGGACTATAACATGGGCGGTCGTGGCCGCCGCAACCGCCTGCTTTTCTCTTGATTGGGATCATCATGTCACTCATTTTCACGCAACTGCTCATTGATGCCATCAATGAGCAGGCCCCCTTCGAGCAAGTCTGGTTTGCCAGCGAGCAAGGGGTGCCCCCCAGCTTCAGCTATCAGGTCAACTTCCCTCGTCTCGAGCTGGTGTTCAGTGGCGAATATGTCAATCAGGTCTGGGACAAGGAGCAGGGCAGCCAGGAGATCCGGATATTGCCGGGACAGGCGCTCTATATCCCGCCCAACGGCTGGAACAAGCCGCAATGGACCACGGATTGCTCCGTGCTGAGCTTGCTGTTTGGCAAGCGTCAGCTCGGTTTTAGCCTGGTGAGCAAGCGCCGGGAAGAACCCGATTTCTTCGATGTGCAAAAACACAGCATCATGGCCAGAGCCGGTCATGTGACAGAACATATTTTGGCGGCGCTCAACGTGCTGACCGAGGATCCTGATCGCTCTCCCACCGATAACCATCTGTTGCTGGCGCTGCTGACCAGTGCGCAGCAACTGCTCGGTACATCGGCGACCGAGCGGCCGCGGGGAGCCGATCTGTTTCATGGGATCTGTATCTACATTCAGGAAAATTTTCATCGCCCCATCAGTCGTGACTCCATTGCCCACCGCTTCAACCTCTCGGCCAGCCATCTCTCCCATCTCTTTCGGGAGCAGGGCCATATGCGGCTGGCCGATTACATCAGCTGGGTGCGGATCGACAGGGCCAAGTTCATGCTCAAAAAATACCGATTCCGACTGGAGGAGGTGGCAAATCGCTGCGGCTACGGCGATGTGAATTACTTCTGCCGGGTGTTCAAGCAAAAAACCGGGCTGACCCCTACCCAGTACCGTGATTTGAGCCAACCCCAGGAGTCGGCGAGTCTGGTGGAGTGACCGTTATTCATGAGGTTTAGCCGCTGGTTTGGCTGGTGGTGAGATGCATTGTGATCCAATGCGCGACTATGGCTTGCGCTTGTTGCTCACCATTTGATTATGTAAATGAATGGGCTAATATGGCCGCGCGCAACTTACAGATTGATAACAAAAGGAAGTTAGGAGATGCCGATGGAAAGCAAAGTAGTAGTCCCGACCCAGGGCCAGAAAATCACAGTGGCAGCCGATGGCAAGCTGACCGTGCCGAACAATCCCATCATTCCTTTTATCGAAGGGGATGGCATCGGTGTGGACGTGACCCCGGCCATGCTCAACGTGGTCAATGCCGCGGTCGAGAAGGCTTACAAAGGCGAGCGCAAAATCGCCTGGATGGAAATCTACACCGGTGAGAAGTCGACTCACATCTATGGCGAAGGCGCCTGGCTGCCGGCCGAAACCCTGGATTTCATTCGTGAATACTGCGTGGCCATCAAGGGCCCGCTGACCACCCCGGTCGGTGGCGGCATTCGCTCGTTGAACGTGGCCCTGCGCCAGGAGCTGGATCTCTATGTCTGCCTGCGCCCGGTGCGTTACTACCAGGGCACTCCTAGCCCGGTCAAGCGTCCTGATCTGACCGACATGGTGATCTTCCGTGAAAATGCCGAAGACATCTACGCCGGCATCGAGTGGAAAGCGGATAGCGAGGAGGCCAAAAAGGTCATCGCCTTCCTGCAAAACGAGATGGGCGTGAAGAAAATTCGCTTCCCCGAGTCTTGCGGCATCGGTATCAAGCCCATGTCCAAAGCCGGTACCGAGCGCCTGGTGCGTGCCGCCATCGAGTATGCCATCGACAACGATCGCGACTCCGTGACCTTGGTCCACAAGGGCAACATCATGAAGTTCACCGAAGGTGCCTTCAAGGATTGGGGCTATGCCCTGGCCCAGAAAGAGTACGATGCCCAGCTCATCGACGGCGGCCCCTGGTGCTCCTTCAAGAACCCCAAGACCGGCAAGACCATCGTGGTCAAGGACGTCATCGCCGACGCCTTCTTGCAACAGATCCTGCTGCGCCCGGCCGAATATGACGTCATCGCCTGTATGAACCTCAACGGCGATTACATCTCCGATGCCCTGGCCGCTCAGGTCGGTGGTATCGGTATCGCCCCGGGTGCCAACATCGGCGACGGCGTCGCCCTGTTCGAGGCAACCCATGGCACTGCGCCGAAATACGCAGGCCAGGACAAGGTCAACCCGGGCTCCCTCATCCTCTCCGCCGAGATGATGCTACGCCACCTGGGCTGGGTCGAAGCGGCAGATCTGGTCGTGCAGGGGATGGAGCGCGCCATCGCCAACAAGACGGTCACCTATGACTTCGAGCGACTGATGGAAGGCGCGACCCTGCGCTCTTGCTCCGAGTTTGCTCAGGACATGATCGACCAGATGTAATCTATTGATTTTTATCTGATAAAGGCGGCTTACCTTCTCGGGGCCGCTTTTTTTTGAGGGGGGTGTTGAGGTCAAATGTCAAATCGAACATCTATTATTCAAATGGATATGAATGCTGACAATGGGGATTCTAATGGGTTCCTTTTCCGGTGGTAAATCGATCGAACGCGCCTCTGGCAATTCCTTTTTGGTATCTCTCTGCGGGAGGAGGATGTTAGAATCATCAACAGTTTCAATGAGTATCGGCGGATGTGCATAAGGGAAAATGAGTATATTAGAGATGACGATTTAGCATCATCCTATCACCATTATCCACACCATCTGGCAGTGCAAAGTGTCATCAAAGGTAAATGCCATGATCCTTGCGCGCGCACAATGTGGTCAAAAGCAGCAAACTGGGGGCTGTAACCCAGGGGCGGTAGCTATGGTGTTTGAGATCATTACTGTAACCACAGGCTATTAACTTACACCATTGTACCAATCAGATACTTCCTGCTAATCCCATTTCAGAATTAATTCTTATTCAAGAGCATATTTATGAAAATACTCGTTACCGGCGGGGCTGGCTTTATCGGTTCGGCAGTCGTTCGCCATATCATTAGGGATACTAATGACTACATTGTCAATCTGGATAAGCTCACCTACGCGGGCAATCTGGAGTCACTGGCAGAGGTATCGGCCAATGAGCGTTACACCTTCGAGCAGGTAGATATCTGCAACCGTGCCGAGCTGGATCGAGTATTTACAGTGCATCAACCGGATGCCGTGATGCATCTTGCGGCCGAGAGCCACGTCGATCGCTCCATCACGGGCCCGGCCGATTTTATCGAAACCAATATCGTCGGTACCTACATGCTGCTGGAAGCGGCTCGCGCTTACTGGAATGGTCTTCCTGAGCCGCGCAAGTCTGCTTTCCGCTTTCATCATATCTCCACCGATGAGGTATATGGGGATCTGCCTCACCCGGAGGAGGCTGCCCCTGGCGAGGCCTTGCCGCTCTTTACCGAAACCACCCCTTATGCCCCCAGCAGCCCCTATTCCGCTTCCAAGGCCTCGAGCGACCATCTGGTGCGCGCCTGGCGTCGTACCTACGGACTGCCGACTGTAGTCACCAACTGCTCCAACAACTACGGCCCGTATCACTTCCCCGAGAAGCTGATCCCGCTGGTGATCCTCAATGCCCTGGATGGCAAGCCGCTGCCTGTGTATGGCAAGGGGGACCAGATCCGTGACTGGCTCTATGTGGAAGACCATGCCCGTGCCCTCTATATCGTGGTGACCAGAGGGGTGATGGGTGAGACCTACAACATAGGTGGTCACAACGAGAAGCAGAATCTGGAAGTCGTGTACACCATCTGCGATCTGCTCGATGAGATGGTGCCCAAGGCCGGCTCCTACCGCGATCAAATCACCTATGTGACCGACCGCCCTGGCCATGACCGCCGTTATGCCATTGATGCCAGCAAGATGAGCACCGAGCTCGCCTGGCAACCGCAAGAAACCTTTGAATCCGGTATCCGCAAGACAGTGCAGTGGTATTTGGATAACCAACAGTGGGTCAACAACGTGAAGAGCGGATCCTATCAGTCCTGGATCGATCAGCAGTACGAGGAGAAGAAGTAATGAAAGGCATTATTCTGGCAGGTGGTTCAGGCTCTCGCCTTCATCCCATCACGCGCGGCATTTCCAAGCAACTGCTGCCGATTTATGACAAGCCGATGATTTACTATCCTCTCTCGGTGCTCATGTTGGCTGGCATCAAGGATATCTTGATCATTACCACTCTGGAGGACTCAGAGAGTTTTCAGCGCCTGCTTGGCAATGGTGAGCAGTTCGGCATCAATCTGCAATATACGGTGCAGCCATCACCGGATGGATTGGCTCAAGCCTTTATTTTGGGTGAAGAGTTCATTGGTGAAGACAGTGTCTGCCTAGTACTTGGCGATAATATATTTTTTGGACAGGCATTTGGCAAGCAGCTGCAAAAGGCGATTGACAATCAGGAAGGTGCTACCGTATTTGGTTACAAGGTTATGGATCCCGAGCGTTTTGGTGTTGTCGAGTTTGATGAAGAGTTTCGTGCCAAGTCTATAGAAGAAAAACCGGAAAAACCAAAATCAAATTGGGCCGTAACCGGTTTGTATTTTTATGATAACTCCGTCATCGAGATCGCCAAGGGCATCAAGCCGTCTGAGCGTGGTGAGCTCGAAATCACCAGCGTTAACCAGGCATATCTGGATCGTGGTCAGCTGAAGGTAGAACAGCTGGGCCGTGGCTTCGCATGGCTTGATACCGGTACCCATGATTCTCTGATTGAAGCTTCTCAGTTCGTGCAAACCGTTGAAAAGCGCCAAGGATTCAAGATCGCATGTCTTGAAGAGATTGCGCTTAATAATGGCTGGTTGAACCGTGACCAAATCAAGACTATTGGCAGCAGCATGGTGAAAACTGGTTATGGCAAGTATTTGTTGAGTCTGATCAAATAAGAGATACGACATGAATGTAATCAAAACAAAAATTGCAGACCTGCTGATTATTGAGCCGAAAGTATTTGGTGATGAGCGTGGTTTCTTTTATGAGACCTATCAGGATGCGCGTTACAAGGCCGCCGGAATCACGCCGGATTTCGTCCAGGATAACCGCTCGCGTTCTACACAAAATGTACTGCGCGGTCTGCATTTTCAGAAAACCAAGCCACAGGGAAAACTGGTCACTGTGACCCAGGGCCGTGTATTTGATGTTGCCGTCGATTTGAGGCCAGACTCCCCTACTTTTGGTCAGCATGAATCTGTCTTGCTGACGGGAGAAAACAAGGTTCAGTTTTACATTCCGCCTGGATTTGCCCATGGTTTCTGCGTACTGAGTGAAACTGCCGATTTCCAATACAAATGCACCGATTACTATGACCCGACCGATGAAGGCGGGTTGCTGTGGAATGATCCCGCGCTGGCGATCGAGTGGCCGTTGACGGCGCCGCTGTTGTCACCAAAAGACAGTGTGCAAGCCACGCTGGCCCAGATCCGTGACAACCTGGTGAATGGGTGGTAAGCATGAAACGTTACACAGTATTTGGCGGGCGGGGCTTTATCGGCAGCGAGATCGTCAGCATGCTGGAAGCTGCCGGCCAGGACGTCTGGGTGCCGCCGCGCGACGATGAAAGTGTATTTGACACCGATCTGGGGACTGTGATCTACAGTGCGGGGCAGGGCGACTGCAAGAATGCCCCGCTGGGCGTGTTTGATGCCAACTGTCGTTTGCTGGCCGACCTGTTGGCACTAGGCAAGTTTGAGCGTCTCCTTTATGTCTCTTCCACCCGTATATACATGAACCAGGACTCGGCGGCAGAAGGAGATGACCTGAAGGTATGCTCCGATGATCAGCGCCGGTTGTTCAACCTGACCAAGCTGGTATCAGAAGAGCTCTGTCTGAAAAGTGGCCGCGATATTACCATCGTCAGACCGAGCAATGTCTATGGCGTTGCCCTGCACAGTCCGCTCTTCCTGCCGGCGATCACCCGTAATGCCATCAATCATGGCAAGGTCGATATGTATATTGACCAGGATTATGCAAAGGATTACGTTTCGGTGACGGATGTTGCCCGTGCTTGTATCACCTTGGCCACTCATCCTGAAAGTGTGGGACAAATCATCAATATCGCCGCAGGATATAATATTACGGCTAAACAAATAGCTGATGTCTTACAGAAATTCACAGCATGTGAAATCGTGTGGCATAACATTGCTTTCCCGAATGAAAACTTCCCTCAGACAGCTATCAGTAAGATCATATCTCTTATCCCTGATTATAACCCAAGGAATGTACTCGAAGACATTGAGTTGATGATAGCGGAATTTAAAACTCATTTGGCATCACACTGATGAGTGGATTTAATAGACTACTGAAAAACTCAGTAGCAAATATAATCAATGGTTTTTCAAATGTAATATTGGGGATAGTTATATCCCCTTTCTTATTGCAACGTCTACCAATTGATAGCTTCTCGATATGGAATTTGAGTATTCAAGTTGGAGCGTTTTTTGTCTCTCATTGGTTTTGGATGTCAGTTGACTGTTGCGAGAAACATTACAATCGCGAGAGAAAAACAAGACTCTATAATGGAGCACCAGATAATAAAAATGGTATTATTTTAAGCTCGCTAGGTATTTTAATTAGTTGTCTATTATTGGTTTTAATTTATAATAATTTTTATTCTTTATTTAGTGAAGTAGAAGGGATTGAAGCATC
>NZ_AQGQ01000115.1 GCF_000388115.1 Aeromonas molluscorum 848 | reverse complement strand
GTGTTGAACGAGCCCACGTTTTCCCCCTCCTTGCTACAGGTCAGGTCGCTTAGCAAGACTTATCAGAACCGTACCGGTCTGTTTCGCTCCCGCGCCGTACAGGCTGTCAAACCGCTCTCCTTCGATCTCGAAGTAGGCCAGACCCTGGCGATTGTTGGCGAGGCGGGCTCGGGCAAGAGCACGCTCGCGCGGATCCTGGCAGGCATGATTGAACCTTCCAGCGGCGAGATCCACATCGAGGGGCAGCTGATGCGCCATGGGGACTATCAGACCCGCTGCAAGCTGCTGCGGATGATCTTCCAGGACCCCAACTCCTCCCTCAATCGCAAGATCCGGGTTGGCCAGATCCTGGAGACACCACTGCGCCTCAATACCGAGATGAGTGAAGAGGAACGCGAAGACAAGGTAATGCAGACCCTGCGCATGGTGGGCATGCTCGCGGATCACGCCTTCTTCTATCCCCAGATGCTGTCGGCGGGCCAGCAACAGCGGGTTGCCCTGGCCCGGGCGCTGATCCTCAATCCCAAGATAGTGGTAGCCGATGAGGCACTGTCGACCCTGGATATCTCGGTGCGTTCCCAGATTATCAATCTGCTGCTGGAGATGCAGGAGACCATGGGGCTCAGCTACGTGCTGGTCGCCAACGATCTGGGGGTGGTCAGCCACATCAGCGACGAGGTGTTGGTGATGCATGATGGCCAGGTGGTGGAGCGGGGCAAGACCCTCAAGGTCTTTGCCGACCCTCAGCACACAGTGACCAAGAAGCTTATCCAGAACTACAACAACGAATATCGCCGCTGATCCTGCCACCGCCAGCCGCGGCTGGCGACATCGCCTTATTTACCCTTCCGTTACGCCATAAAAAATCCCGGCACTGTGGCCGGGAATTGCGCTCAAAAATGCATCTTGCGTCGCTTGTAGTAAGGAACCCTTGCAAGCATAGGTGTCCCTACTGGGTGCAACCACTGTCAGATCTGACAGGGGGGCCACTGTGGAAGCGAAACTGTTCATCGGGAGTGAGAATGAGATCGGCCTCCAATGCACCGAAGAAGGCGACGCGCTCACTGATATCCTCACCGGCGTACTGCTCGGCCAGCGCCAGATAGTCCTGGTAATGACGCGCCTCCGAGCGCAGCAAAGAGGTATAGAAACGACTCAGCTCCTCATCCAGATGGGGTGCCAACTTGGCAAAACGCTCACAGGAACGCGCTTCGATATAAGCGCCGATGATCATCTTGTCGACGATGGCGGCGGGCTCATAGGTACGCACATGTTGCAGCAGGCTGCGTGCGTAGCGGGAGGCGTTCACTGCCCCGTAATGAATGCCGCGAGCCGCCATCAGCTCCAATACCTGTTCGAAATGATGCAACTCCTCCTGGATGAGGCGCACCATCTTCACCAACAGCTCATTGCGCTCCAGTTCGTCAAAGACCGTCTTGGCCTCCTCCCCCATGGTACGTTTGCCGAGGATCTGCGCCTTTTCGGGCAAGGCATCCAACTCACGGTAAAAATCGAGCTTGGGCAACAGATGACGCTTTCCCTTGGGCAGACAGTAACGACGCACCAGACTGTGGGCGGTGAGCGCGGCCTTGTTCTCGCAGTTGGCATGGTCGATGAGCAGCGTGGGCAGATTGGCGGGATCCCGCGCGATACGAATCCATTCATCCGGGGTTTCACAGTGCAGAAATTGGCGAACTGGCGCGAGCAAGGCGTCCATCGAATGACCTCAATACGGGATGGGGGCGCCATGTTACCGGATCTTGGCGGGGAACTCGAGTCCGCCTCCCCGCCTTGACGACCAGGGGATCATTAACAATAACTAATGGCAGGGCAAACCAGCCGAGGTTCGCCATATTTAGGGGAAACATCATGATCCTGAACCACATATGGGGGCTTTACGCCCACCCAAAAGATGAGTGGCACGACATAGACGACCACCAGGAAACCGTCGGCCACAGCCTCACCCATGTCGCTCTGATGGCGCTGATCCCCGCCGTCTGCAGTTACTTCTCGGCCGTGCACATCGGCTGGCAAGTGGGCCGCGGCGATCCCATCATGTTGACCATGAGTAGCGGCGTCTGGATGGCGAGCGCCATGTATCTGGCGCTCATCGTCGCCGTCGTCTTGCTGGCGGTACTGGCACTCTGGATGGCACGCACCTTCGGCGCCGGCCCCAATATGTCCCAGACCCTCGAACTGGCCGCCTACACGGCGACACCGCTGTTCATGACCGGCTTTGCCGCCCTTTACCCCGTGATGTGGTTCATCATGCTGGTGGGCTTGGTGGGGCTGGCCTGGTCCATCTACCTGCTCTACACCGGCATCCCCATATTGATGCACATCCCGGAGGAGCAAGGCTTCATCTATGCCAGCTCCATGGTAACCTGCGGTCTGGTACTGCTGGTCTGCCTGATGGCGGGCACCGTGCTCATCTGGGATTGGGGGCTGGGGCCGGTATTCACCAGCTAGCCAGGATGGCGCGTCAAGCATGAATGAAAAACGGAGGCCATTGGCCTCCGTTGTTGTTCATGCGGTGTCGCACAACCTGTAAAACGTTTAACTACCTTCGTTGAAAATCTCCAGATTGTTGGCCTCTTCCTGCCACTCGCGCACGGCTTTGTTGTCGTCGTTACGCAGGGAGTTGAGGTGATCCAGATAGGCCTGATCCACATCCGCCGTCACATAGTTACCGTTGAACACCGAGGTTTCAAAGTGACGCAGTTCCGGGTTCAGCTCGCGCACGGCCTCTTCCAAATCCTCCAGATCCTGGAATATCAGGCCATCGGCACCGATAAGCGCACACACCTCTTCCACTTCACGGCCATGGGCTATCAGCTCATTGGCAGTGGGCATGTCGATGCCGTAGACGTTGGGGAAGCGGATCTCGGGAGCGGCCGAGGCGAAGTAGACCTTGGCAGCGCCAGCTTCACGGGCCATCTGGATGATCTGTTCGGAGGTGGTGCCACGGACGATGGAATCATCTACCAGCAACACCTTCTTGCCCTTGAACTCGGAGCTGATGGCATTGAGCTTGCGGCGCACCGACTTCTTGCGCTGGGTCTGGCCCGGCATGATAAAAGTCCGGCCTATATAGCGGTTCTTCACGAAGCCCTGGCGGTAAGGCAGACCCAGGGTGTGGGCGATTTCCAGCGCCACATCACAGGAGGTTTCCGGGATAGGAATGACCACATCCACGTCCAGATCGTCCCAGTCACGGGCGATCTTCTTGCCCAGCTTGCGACCCATGTTGAGGCGCGCAGCATAGACTGAGACCTTGTCGATGCAAGAGTCCGGGCGGGCGAAGTAGACGTATTCGAAGATACAGGGGTTGATCTGCGGGTTTTCCGCACACTGCTCGGAGAAGAGTTGACCCTGCTCGGTGATGTAAATTGCCTCACCCGGTGCGACATCGCGTACCGTCTCGAAGCCGATGGCATCGAGTGCCACGCTCTCGGAGGCGAGCATGTATTCGAGCTGGCCCTGTTCATCGGTGCGACGACCCAGGATCAGCGGACGTATGCCGTTGGGATCACGGAAGCCGATAAGGCCATGGCCTATCACCAGGGAGACTACGGCGTAGGCGCCACGGATCTGCTGATGGGTCTTGCGCACGGCCTGGAAGATATCTTCCGGGCGCAGCGCCATCTTGTCGCACAGATCCAGCTCGTGGGCCAGCACGTTCAGCAGCACTTCGGAGTCCGAGGTGGTGTTGATGTGGCGGCGCGCGACCTTGAACTGCTGCTCTTTCAGATCTTTGGCGTTGGTGAGGTTGCCGTTATGGGCCAGCACCATACCATAAGGGGAGTTGACGTAAAAAGGCTGGGCTTCCGCGGCGCTGGAGCTGCCGGCGGTGGGATATCTGACATGTCCAATGCCGATATGCCCTTTCAGTCGCTGCATGTGACGCACTTCAAACACATCCTTCACCAGGCCGTTGGCCTTGCGTTGCCGGAAGTTTCCACTATCAATGGTCACGATCCCGGCGGCGTCCTGGCCCCTGTGCTGCAACACCGTCAAGGCGTCGTAGAGGGCCTGATTGACGGGGGTGGTGCCAACTATACCGACAATACCACACATGTCCTTGCTACCTCGAAGTCACTGTACCTGTTTAAGAAAACTCGATGAGTTCTGCATGAAATCAAAGAACCACTGGATGACCAGCCCGAATTCGGGGATCAGCCGGGATCCCTTCCACCAATCCGCCTGAGGCAGACTGGTGAAGGTATCCATAAAAAACAGCAGGGCGCTGACGATGAGCGCACCACGCAGGGCACCGAAGCAGATGCCAAGCACCCGATCCGTGCCGGATAGTCCGGTCTTGTTGACCAGCTCCCCTACCACATAGTTGACGATGGCGCCGAGGATCAGGGTTGCGACGAAGAGGGCCGCGATGGCCAAACCATTGCGCAGCAGCTGATCCGAGATGGAGGTGAAGAAGACGGCGAGATCGGGGTAGAAGTTACTGGCGATAAAGAAGGCGACAAACCAGGTAACGAGGGACATGGCTTCCTTGACGAAACCACGCACCAGGCTTATCAGGGCTGAGAGGGCGACTATGCCCAAAATTGTGTAATCAATCCAAACCATGAGTCGTTCGTGTGTCTTGCAAAATTGCGGCGAAGTCTAACAAAAACGATTGCGGATTGCTTGGGAAACTTCTTCTCCTCCCCGTCAAAAAACTCAGGGGCGCCCAGTTGGCGCCCCTGATGGCTTAACCCCCCACCGGATAGAAGGTGGCGGCCCCTGGACCGACCGGCAGTCCCAGCACGAACACCCAGACATAGAACAGCAGGCTCCAGCCAACCAGGAATACCAGGGTATAGGGCAGCATGGTCGCAATCAGCGTACCTATGCCAAGAGACTTCTGGTAACGCACCGCCACCGCCAGGATCAAGCCGAAATAGCTCATCATGGGAGTGATGATGTTGGTCACGGAATCACCGATCCGGTACGCCGCCTGGATGACCTCAGGGGAGTAACCAATCAGCATCAACATGGGCACGAAGATGGGCGCCGTGACCGCCCACTGGGCCGATGCCGAGCCAATCATCAAGTTGATGACGGCGCACATCAGTATGAAGCCAAAGAAGAGACCGGGACCGGTCAGGCCCAGAGCCTGCAAGGCCCCTGCCCCCTTGACCGCAAAGACGGTGCCGAAGTTAGTCCAGGAGAAATAGGCAACGAACTGGGCCGCAAAGAACACCAGCACGATATACATGCCCATGGTACTCATGCTGGTGGACATCGCCTTGATCACGTCCTTGTCGCTGGTCATGGTGCCCACTACCTTGCCGTAGACGAAGCCCGGCACGGCAAAGAAGACAAAAATGAAGGCGACAATGCCGTGCAGGAAGGGGGAGCCTGCGATGGCGCCTGTCTCGGGATGGCGCAATATGCCATCCGCCGGCACCACTGTCAGTGCCAGCAGCCCGCTGACCACCAGCACGGCCACCAGCGCCGACCAGAGGCCACGCTTCTCGCGGGCAGTCAGGGACTCGGCCTGTTGATCCAGCGGCACACTCGCCTCGCTCGGGTCATATTTACCGAGCTTGGGTTCGACTATCTTCTCGGTCACCCAGGCACCGAGCCCCGTGATGAGGAAGGTACTGATAAACATGAAGTACCAGTTCACCTCCGGGCCAACCACATAGCCAGGATCTATGATGCGGGCAGCAATCTGGGTGATGCCCGCGAGCAAGGGATCCACGGTGCCGAGCAGCAGGTTGGCAGAGTAGCCACCGGAGACACCGGCAAAGGCCGCCGCCAAACCCGCCAGGGGATGACGTCCCAGAGAGTGGAAGATCATGGCCGCAAGGGGGATCAACACCACATAGCCAAGCTCGGCTGCCGTGTTGGACATGATGCCTGCAAACACCACCGTCAGGGTCACCATGCGTTTGGAGGCGCTCATCACCATGCCGCGCATGGCGGCACTGAGCAGACCGGAATGTTCGGCAATGCCGACTCCGAGCAGCGCCACCAGCACGGTACCGAGTGGGGCGAAGCCGGTGAAGTTGGTCACCAGGTTGGACACGATGCGTTGCAGTCCCTCGGCGCTGAGCAGGCTCACCACAGTGATCATGCCATCGCTGCTGCGACCCGGGGCCCCTTCCGGACGCGGATCCACCACGCTGACGCCAAACCAGGCGGCAATGCCGGAGGCCAGGATCAGGGCGAGGGAGAAGAGGGCAAATAAAGTGATGGGGTGTGGCAGCAAATTACCGAGCCACTCGACTCCGTTCAAAAAGCGATTGAACAGGCCGGGGCGCGCTGGCGCCAATGGTGTCGTCCTCGACGTCATCAATTACTCCTTATCCATTTGAAACATGCTGTCGGTCGGTGCAGCCGATACGCCTGCGTTTCTAGTGAACCTGAGCAAGGACGGAGTACGCATCCTGATCACCGAGCCGAAGTCAATCCTCGATGAATTAACCGCAAGCCTTTTACCCTCGGCTAACTGAATGCAATATGAATGGGAGCGTCAGAAACAAAAAAGCCATGGAAATCCATGGCTTATTGAATTCAAATGGGACAGGTTAGCCGATGTGGGTCAGGCCACCCATATAGGACTGCAGGGCAGCCGGGATGGCGATTCGACCATCTTCCTGCTGATAGTTCTCGATGACCGCGACCAGGGTGCGGCCCACGGCCAGACCTGAGCCATTGAGGGTATGGATCAGTTGGGGCTTGCCGTCGATACGTACCCGAGCCTGCATACGGCGCGCCTGGAAGTCGGTGCAGTTGGAGACGGAGGAGATCTCGCGGTAGGTGTCCTGAGCCGGCAGCCAGACTTCCAGATCGTAGGTCTTGGCAGCAGCAAAGCCCATGTCGCCGGTGCACAGCGCCATCACGCGATATGGCAGCTCCAGCAGTTGCAGCACCTTCTCGGCGTGCCCCACCATCTCTTCCAGAGCGTTCCAGGATTGCTCCGGGTGAACCAGTTGCACCATCTCGACCTTGTCGAACTGGTGCATGCGGATGAGGCCCTTGGTATCACGACCGTAGGAGCCCGCCTCGGAGCGGAAGCAGGGGCTGTGGGCGGTCATCTTGATGGGCAGTTCCTGCTCGTCGAAGATCTCGTCACGGGCCATGTTGGTGAGCGGCACTTCGGAGGTCGGGATCAAGGAGAGCTTACGCTCCTTGCTGCCCTCTTCGGCGTCGGAGACGATGCCAGTGTTGAAGAGATCGTCGGAGAACTTCGGCAACTGGGTGGTGCCATACAAGCTGTCCGGGTTCACCAGATAAGGCACGTAGCATTCGGTGTAGCCGTGCTGCTGGGTATGCAGGTCCAGCATGAACTGCGCCAGGGCGCGGTGCAGGCGGGCAATCTGACCCTTCATCACCACAAAGCGCGAGCCGGAGAGCTTGACGCCATTCTTGAAGTCCAGGCCCTTGAGGCCCTCACCCACTTCCACGTGATCCCGCGGCGTGAAATCAAATTCACGGACAGAGCCCCAGCGGCGTACTTCGACGTTGTCGTTCTCGTCGCGCCCAACCGGGGTGGTGTCGCTTGGCAGATTCGGCATGCCATCGGCGATGTCCTTGATATCACGCAGCAGCGATTCGAGTTCGACCTTGCTGGTTTCAAGCTCGTCGTTGATCTTGGTAACGATGGCCTTGAGCGGCGCCACATCTTCCCCACGGCGAGCAGCCTCACCGATGGATTTGGAGCGGGCGTTACGCTCGGCCTGCAGCTCCTGAGTGCGGGACTGCAGATCCTTGCGCTTCTCTTCCAGAGCATTGACCGCCGCTACGTCCAGAACGTAGCCACGTGTCGCCAGACGAGCGGCAGCCTCATCGATTTCGCTGCGCAGATATTTGGGATCCAGCATGGTTTACCTACTTTTTTCAGATGGGACCTGCGCCTGGGTCATCAAACCTGGCGAGAGAACAGATCCAGAAGTTAACATCGGTTGGCGCACCCCGGGTCTTCAGGATCGAGCCTGCAAAATCAGGCCTTCGAAATCAAGAAGATGGCGCAAGGCCGAGACAAACGGGGTCAGAGGGGCAGTGTAGCAGACCGCCCCCCTGCCCGAACAGGGACTATTGCTGTCGTTTTTGCCAAGTTTGGGGGCATGAGATAGTCGATATTCGCCGATCCGGTCGATTGGCATGCCAATCTCCGGACTCGCAGCCTACTTGTCTCTTTTGCGCGGACTCTGCTTGTCCAGCTCACGCAGATAATCCAGTTTCTGGGCTATCTGCTTCTCGAGTCCCCTGTCCGTCGGCTGGTAATAGTGCTTGCCAGCGAGCTCTGGTGGGAAGTAGCTTTCGCCAGCCGCGTAGGCGCCAGCTTCGTCGTGGGCGTAGCGGTACTCGGCGCCATAGCCCAAATCACTCATCAACTTGGTCGGTGCATTGCGCAGGTGCGGCGGCACCTCGAAGTCCGGCAGGTTCTTGGCATCGTTGAGCGCCGCCTTCCAGGCGGTGTAGACCGCATTGCTCTTGGGGGCGCAGGCGAGATAGACGATGGCCTGGGCGATGGCCCGCTCCCCTTCCGCCGGACCGATGCGATGGAAGCAATCCCAGGCCGAGAGCGCCACCTGCATGGCACGGGGGTCGGCATTGCCCACATCTTCCGAGGCAATGGCCAGCAGACGACGGGCAATATAAAGCGGATCGCAACCGGCACTCACCATGCGGGCATACCAGTAGAGGGCCGCATCGGGCGCCGAGCCGCGAATGGACTTGTGCACCGCCGAGATAAGATCGAAGAAGTGATCCCCCCCCTTGTCGAAGCGGGCCACGTGCTCCCCCACCACGGCGGCGAGCAGGGCACTGTCAATCAGCCGCTCCCCCGCCCCGTTGGCCTCGGCCATGTCGGCCAGCAGCTCCAGGTAGTTGAGAGACTTGCGCCCATCCCCATCCACCGCCTTGGCCAGCGCCTCCTTCACCCCGGGCGCAAAGGTCAGGGTGGCGTCATTGAGGCCACGGGTGTCGGTCAGCGCCTGATCGATCATGGCGAGGATATCTTCCTCTTCCAGCCGCTTGAGCAGATAGACCCGGGCTCGGGAGAGCAAGGCGTTGTTGAGTTCGAACGAAGGGTTTTCGGTAGTGGCGCCGATGAAGGTGATGGTGCCGTCTTCGATGTGGGGCAGGAACACATCCTGCTGGCTCTTGTTGAAGCGGTGCACCTCATCGACGAAGAGGATAGTGCGCACCCCGCGCCAGCTGTTCTCCTTCGCCTTGTCGATGGCGGCGCGGATCTCCTTGATGCCGGAGGTGACGGCAGAGAGTCTTTCCACCTTGGCCTGACAGTAGTGCGCCATCAGCTCGGCGAGAGTGGTCTTGCCGGTGCCAGGGGGCCCCCACAGGATCATGGAGTGGCAGTGACCGGCCAGGATGGCTTTGCGCAGGGGCTTGTCCGGCCCGAGAATGTGTTGCTGCCCTATGTACTGGTCAAGGGTCTGCGGCCGCATCCGTGCGGCCAGCGGACGAAAGTCCGACGAGAAGTCTAACGTGAGATTGCTCATCAGCGTTGATCGTCCAGCGCGACCCCCTTGGGCATCTTGAACACGAATTCGTTGCCCTTGAGCGCCGGCTTGCGGTTGAAACCGCTCAGGGTGAACTCGCTCCACTGGCCTTGAGCCTCTTTCACATCGAAGCGGCTGATGTTGTCCTGCCTGTCGAAAGTGATACGGAAGGAGGCGATCAGCTCATCCTGGTTGCGGCTGGTGACGGTAAAGACATCGTCCTGCTCGGTCACGTCGTAGTTTTTCCAGTACTTGTCATCGCTGCTGGCGATCAGGATGAAGGGAGTATTGACCACCGCATCCTGCAACTTGAGGGCGGTGACCTGTTCGACGAAGGGATCATAGATCCAGACATCCTTGCCATCGGCCACGATCAGGCTCTCATCCGGACTCTTGGTGTGCCAGTTGAAACGATTGGGGCGCGACACAAGCAGATCGCCGCTCGCCTTCTGCAGCTCTTTGCCCTTGCTGTCAAAGACAGTCTGCTGGAACTGGGCGGAGAAGAGGTTGACAGCCGCCAGCTTCTGCTTCAGATCACTGGCCGCATCGGCCCAGACCTGGCTGCTGGCGATGAGCAGTACGCTTCCCATCAATAACTGTTTTTTCATAAGGTCTCTCGATAAAAGGCCACACCCGCTAAGGGCATGGCCAGGACACAAAAGGGTTAATCACGCACCGGCGGCGGTGCCAGCACATCCCGTTGGCCGTTGCCACCGGGGCTGCTGACGATGCCCTGATTCTCCATCTGCTCGATGAGGCGGGCCGCTCTGTTGTAACCGATCTTGAACTTGCGCTGCACGCTGGAGGTGGACCCTCGGCGTGATTCCACCACGAAGGCCACCGCCTCGTCGAACAGAGGATCCAGCTCTTCGTCGCCGACATCGCCGCCACCGCTGCTGCCACCCTCATCCGACTCACCGGAGAGGATCTCCTCGATGTAGTTCGGCTCACCACGCAGTTTCCAGTCCGCTACCACCTTGTGTACCTCATGGTCATCGACGAAGGCGCCGTGGACCCGGGTCGGGTTGGAGGTACCGGCCGGCATGTAGAGCATGTCGCCCATGCCGAGCAAGGATTCGGCGCCGCCCTGATCCAGGATGGTGCGGGAATCTATCTTGCTCGACACCTGGAAGGAGATCCGGGTCGGGATGTTGGCCTTGATGAGGCCGGTGATCACATCCACCGAGGGACGCTGGGTCGCCAGGATCAGGTGAATACCGGCCGCCCGCGCCTTCTGGGCGATACGGGCAATCAGCTCTTCAACCTTCTTGCCGACGATCATCATCATGTCGGCAAACTCGTCCACCACCACCACTATGTGCGGCAGTTTCTCAAGCTCGGGAGCCATCTGGTCCATGGAGTCCCCTGGGCGCCACAGCGGATCGCGCATGGGGTTGCCCGCATCAGCCGCCATCTGCACCTTGGTGTTATAGCCCTTGAGGTTACGTACCCCGACCGCCGACATCAGCTTGTAGCGACGCTCCATCTCGCCCACGCACCAGCGCAGGGCATTGGCGGCATCCTTCATGTCGGTCACCACCTCGGTGAGCAGATGGGGTATTCCCTCGTAGACCGAGAGTTCCAGCATCTTGGGATCGATCATGATGAAGCGCAGATCGTCCGGGCTCGCCTTGTAGAGCATGGAGACGATCATGGTGTTCACCCCGACCGACTTGCCCGAGCCGGTGGTACCGGCCACCAGCAGGTGCGGCATCTTGGCGAGGTTCACCACCACCGGCTCGCCGGCGATATCCTGGCCAAGCACCATGGTCAGGGGGCTCTCGCTGTTGTGGAAATCTTCGCAATCCACCACTTCGCGCATGTAGACCGTCTGGCGAACCCGGTTGGGCAGTTCGATACCGATAAAGGTCTTGCCGGGTATCACCTCCACTACCCGTACACTGCTGGCGGAGAGCGAGCGCGCAAGATCGCGGGAGAGGTTGGTTATCTTGCTCGCCTTCATGCCGGGGGCGAGGTCGAGTTCGAAGCGGGTGATGACAGGGCCCGGGTAGACACCGACCACCTTGGCCTGCACGTTATAGTCGGCAAGCTTGGCCTCCACCAGGCGCGCCATGCGCTCCAGCTCCTCCGGGCTCATGGACTGGGTCTTGGCCGGGGGGCGGTCGAGCAGGTCCAGACTCGGCAACGGTGCCATATTGGCCATGGCAGTACGTTTGGAGACAGGACGAGGCGCCGGGCTCGGGGCCTCGTCACCATTGTCAGCCCAAGGCAGGTCCAGATCATCCTCATTGGCCATCACCACCGGCTGGCGGGGGCGCTGGGCACGTTTGACGGGGGCCGGGGCCGGCTCCTCATCATCGTCAAAATCCGGATCGAACTGGAAGGTATCTTCGTCCAGCTCAGGCAACCACTCCTCAGACTTGGCCGCCCTCTTCCCCTTGCTGCCCTGTTGGGGCGCCTTGGCCTGGCGCAACCAGCCACCGTGAGGCTCATCGTCGTCCTCATCATCCAGGGCCAGGGTGCCGGCACTGCCTTCCAGCAAGGGATCCGGTCCATCAAAGCGGGGTTGACGCCAGCCGCCACTGAGCCAGTTACCCAAAGTTGTGGGCAAGTGATAGAGGGCAGAGACTGACCCGGTACAGGCACCGCCGATCCGCTCGACTATGGTGAGCCAGGACCAGCCGGTGAACAGGGTGATGCCTGTTGCCACGAAACAGAGCAGCATCAGGTTGGCGCCGACGCCGCCAAACAGCGGGATCACGGCCGAGGCTATCACATCGCCGACCAGGCCACCGGCCGAGAAGTTCTGCATGTCATTGAAGTTCATGCTGGCGATGGCCGACATGCCGAGTACCGTCAATATGAAACCAACAATGCGCACCGACAGGGTAAGGTAGTCGACTTCCAGCAAGCGGCTCGGCCGCCAGAACAGACTCCACCCCAGCAGCACCAGCAAAGGCGGTACCAGGTAGGAGAAGGCCCCGAAGGTGAACATAGGTGATATCGGCTATCCGAGGCACCGGCGCTACCTGCCAGATTCTTACACATCCCCGTTCCGAGA
>NZ_AQGQ01000114.1 GCF_000388115.1 Aeromonas molluscorum 848 | reverse complement strand
TGACCGACATTGAACGTCAGTCCGACCTTGAGGGACTGGTTCGTTGCAGTCAGCAGATCCCAAGACTGACGCACATCCTGGGGCTGCAAGGGGTGTTGGCCCATGAGGCGGCACATATATTGGCGACCGTCATGGATGCCCTGACCGAGCGGCTGATTGCTCTGAGCATGATGACGCTGGGACCGGCGCCTTGTGCATTCAGCTGGCTCGTGTTCGGCTCTTTCGCGCGTCAGGATCAGGGATTGAACGCGGATCAGGACAACGGCTTGTTACTGGCCGAGCCCCCCGTGGGGGAGGTGGTCCACTATTTTAGCCAGCTGGCCCATCAGGTGTGCGATGGTCTGGCCCGTTGTGGCCTGCCTTATTGCAGCGGCAATATCATGGCGACCAACCCGGATCTCTGTCTGGATAAACCGGGCTGGCTCGCCCGCTTTCGCCGCTGGTTTCAGGCGCCGACTCCCGAGGCGCTGCTCAGCGCCACCGTATTTTTTGATGTACGGCTGGTTGCCGGTTGTCAGGCCAGCTTCGATGGCCTGGTTGAGACAGTAGTGACTGAGGCGGCGAGTCACCCCCTGTTCCTGATGCACCTGGCACAAACAGCGCAGCAACGCCGGGCCCCGCTGGGCCTGTTCAAGAACCTGATCCTGGAGGCGAACGGCCAGCAGCAACCGGGTCTGGATCTCAAGACCCGGGGGATGAGTCTTATCACCGACTTGGTGCGGGTCTATGCCCTTGAAGCCGGGGTGACCTGCGTTGGCACCCGCCAGCGCCTGCGTGAGCTTGAGGCGAGCGGCGCCATGGATCGGCGACAATGCCGCAATTTGCAAGATGCCTTCGATTTGTTGGCGCAGCTACGTTGGGATCTCCACCTTCGTCAGCAGGGGGAGGCGAGCAAGGGGATCATCAACAATCATCTCGACCCCAGCACCTTGTCCGGGCTGCAGCGTCACCAGCTCAAGGAGTGTTTCGCCGTGATCAATGAAGGGCAGCGTCTGCTCGACTACCGTTTCTGTCGCCATCTATGACAAGACCCATCTGGTTGGCTCGCTGGCAAGGGATCTGGGAGGCCAGACGCACGGGGCAGACCCTGGCCGAGAGCCGCTGTCTGGCTATCGATCTGGAGCTGACCGGACTCGATGCCAGCCGGGATCACATCGTCAGTATGGGGTGGGTCCCCATAGTGGACCGGGAGATCAAACTGGCGCAGGCACGCCACTTTCTCATTCAGACGCCGGTGAGCGTGGGGCAGAGTGCCATCTACCACGGAGTGCACGATCGGGATTTGAGCGGAGCCTGTTCTTTGGCTCATGCCCTTGAAGCCCTGCTTGAGGCGGCAGAGGGTTGCCTGCTGGTGGCCCATAACAGCGCCTTGGAGCGAGACTTTTTTGCAAGCGGCTTGCCAGCAGATCTTGGGGCGGGCGCGCAATATGCAGTTCATCGATACCATGCTGATTGAGCTGGTCCGTCTACAGCGAACCGGGAGCCCGGTGAGCGACGACAGCCTGACTCTGGCGCGCTGCCTGACGCGCCACCGATTACCCGCCTTGTCACGTCATCATGCCCTTGAAGATGCTTATGGCTGCGCCTTGTTGCTGCTGGCCCAGACTCATGCCCAGACGCGGCTGGTCGATCTGTTGCTGGACTCCCGTTGAGCGGCTTGTGCTCTGTGGCGGGCAAGCTTAATGTAGTGGTTTGACTAGTTACCAGCAAGGAAGTGTCATGGAGATAACCACTGCCAAGTCGCCGACCATCAGCCAGCAGAGGGTGAACTGCAAGATTGAGCAGGGCATCGCCGAGGTGATGCTGAGCCGGCCAGAAAAGCTCAATGCGTTGGACTTGCCCATGTTCAGGGCCCTGGAACAGACGCTGCTGAGCCTGCGGCAGCTGCCCGGACTGAGGGCCGTGATCTTGCATGGGGAGGGACGTGCCTTCAGCGCCGGATTGGATGTGAAATCCATGCTCAAACAGCCGCTGGCCGCCCTCGACATCTTGAAGCGCGAAGCAGACGAGGCGACCAATCTTGCCCAGCGGGTTGCCTATGGCTGGCACCTGCTGCCGGTGCCGGTCATCGCGGTGACCCAGGGGCTCTGCTTTGGGGGTGGTTTGCAGATAGCACTCGGGGCCGACTTTCGTTTCAGCACGCCGGATTGCCGTTTCTCGGTGATGGAGATCAAGTGGGGCATCATCCCCGACATGAGCGGCAGCGTCACCTTGCGCAACCTCATGGGGGTCGATACTGCCATGGAGCTTGCCATGAGCGGACGCGAGTTGCTGGCCCCCGAGGCCAAGGTGCTGGGTCTGGTGAGCCGGGTCTGCGAAGATCCGCTGGCCGAGGCCCGTGCTTTTGCCAATGATCTGCTGGGCAAATCGCCGGATGCGCTGGCGGGGATCAAGCAGCTCTACCGCCAGGCCTGGGCTCACAGCGATGAGGCGATGCTCAAGGAAGAGACACGCTTGCAACAAAAGATCCTGGGACGCCCCAATCAGTGGCGGGCCACTCTCAAGGGATTGTTTGGTTGGCGGCTGCGCTTTGGTGCGCGCCGTGACCTGAACTGAGCGGATCCCCCGTTCCGGGCGAGGGATGCACAGGCCCGGCACTCGCAGACCTGCAACAGGGGATAGGAGAAGCAGACAACATAAAAAATGGCAGCCTGGGCTGCCATTTTGATTGTGAGTATCGGGCTTAGGGCTTACTTGCCGGTGTTTGGCTCGCGATCTGGCTCGAATTCATGACCGCTATGCTCTTGCTCCAGATTGTGCTCGGAGCGGCGGCCCGTCCAGTAGTCGGCGTTTTTGATGCCAAGCTTCTCGGGGTGGAAGACGGGATCTAGGCCCTGAGCCTGCTGGCTTTCGTAATCCTTCAGGCAAATGAAGGCGGTTTTTTGCATCAGCAATATGGCGATGATGTTCAGCCAGGCCATCAGACCTACCCCGATATCACCCAGACCCCAGGCCAGATCGGCCGTCTTGACGGTGCCGTAAACGGTGGCAGCCATCAGACCAATCTTCAGCACGAAGGTCAGCCAGGGACGGTTGATCTTGCGGTTGATGAAGGCAATGTTGGTCTCGGCGATGTAGTAGTAGGCGACGATGGTGGTGAAGGCGAAGAAGAAGAGCGCGATGGCGACGAAGATGTTGCCAAAGCCGGGCATCATGCTCTCCATGGCGGTCTGCACATAGCCAGGACCTGCGGCAATACCGGCGATACCCGTGTGAAGGGCTGTGCCATCCGGACCTTGTACGTTATAGAGGCCGGTGATGAGCAGCATGAAACCCGTGGCGGAGCAGACAAACAGGGTATCGATGTAAACGGAGAACGCCTGTACCAGACCCTGTTTGGCCGGGTGGCTCACGGCTGCGGCGGAAGAGGCATGAGGACCAGTACCCTGACCTGCTTCGTTGGAATAGACCCCGCGTTTCACACCCCACATGATGGCCAGACCCAGAATGGCACCGAAACCGGCATCCAGACCGAAGGCGCTCTTCCAGATAAGCAGGATCACACCCGGCAGTTGGCCAATGTTGAGGGCGATGATGACGCAAGCCACTATGATGTAGGCCAGTGCCATGAAGGGCACCACAGTCGAGGCAAAGTGGGCGATGCGCTTGACGCCACCGAAGATGATGAAGCCCAGCAGCAGCGCCAGAACCGCGGCAGTCACGTTGGGGCTGATGTTAAAGGCGGTCTGCAGGCTGGAACCAATGGAGTTTGCTTGCACGCCTGGCAGCAAGATACCGCAGGCGAAGATGGTCGCGATGGCGAAGATCCAGGCATACCAGCTCATCCCCAGACCCTTCTCTATGTAGAAGGCGGGACCGCCACGGAATTCACCGTTGATCTTCTCTTTATAAACCTGGCCCAGGGTGGACTCCACAAAGGCGGAGCTGGCACCCAGGAAGGCCACCATCCACATCCAGAACAGGGCGCCGGGGCCACCGAAGGTGATGGCGGTGGCTACCCCGGCGATGTTGCCGGTACCGACCCGGCCCGCCAGGGTCATGGTCAGCGCCTGGAAGGAGGAAACACCGGCATCGGTCGCCTTGCCATCCATCATCAAACGCACCATCTCTTTGATATGGCGCAGTTGCAGGAAGCGGGTGCGGCAGGAGAAATAGAACCCTACCCCGAGGCACAGATAGATGAGCGCTGGGCTCCAAATCACACCATTGATGGCATTGACGATTTCGTTCATGTACAACAACTCCTTTGTTGTGAGACTTCCGGCGGGCTTCTGCCCACTCGATCTTTGTTATTCAGTCATTTCTGCTGTCGGCATTGGCCGAGGCGTTTAACATATCGACTTGTTTCGGCGCTTCCCAGTGAAATTTACGTTAGTGTTGCTAATTTGTGAACTTGATGTGGTGGCACGCTTTCCACGGCTTGATCAGGCTGGTGAAATGGCGTTATTTTCTCCTGAAACAGTACCTTGTCAGTGATAAAGCAATTTTGAGGCCAACCATGAGCGAGCACATCAATGAAACCTCTTTGGCTGAGGGAATACGCTTGGCAGAAGCCCCTGATGTGGCAGCGATCGCGCGGCTCTTTGTCCAGCTTGGCTATCGCAATGATCCCGACAGGCTGGCTGTGGATCTGACGGCGCGGGAGCCTGGGCGACAGGTACTGGTGAGTGCCGACCGGCACGGAGTGACCGGGGTACTGGTGTTGCATCTGCTGCGGCCTTTGCACCTGGCATCGGGCTGGGCGTTGATCTCGGCGCTGGTGGTCGATGAAGCGGTCCGGGGGCAGGGCAGGGGCGTTGCCTTGCTGGCGGCAGCCGAACGGCTGGCCCGAGAGGCTGGTTGCGGTCAAATTGAACTCTCCAGCAGCCTGCACCGTGAACGGGCCCATCACTTCTATCAGCAGCAGGATTATCGGGAAAAGCCCAAGCGTTTTGTCAAATCCCTGCTATCACAATGAAATCCCTATGAAAGTATCGAGGTATTGAGTGGCTAGCTTGTGGTCAGCTATCAGGGCAAGTCGCTTGCTCTGCACCTGGTTCGGTGCACCGAGTCAGTGCAAGGCAGTCGAAGATGCCCAATCGTCGGGCATTCCCATGGGGGAGGAGTGGCATGGGTTGTTTGCAGCCATCCCCATTCTTGATGGGCTGAGTGACGCCCAGCAGGTTCATTTGGTCGCCTTGGCGCGCCGCCTGCTCGAGCGCAAGACCTGGACCCTGCTCGGTGTCGAACTAACTGAACGTCAGCGCCGTGCCTTGGCTCTGCAAGGTGCTCTGCCCATTCTGGCACTCAGTCTCGATTGGTATCGTGGCTTCCATGAGATCATCATCATCCCCGAGCCTGTCTCTCGCCGCCAGCAGGTGCAGGACGAGTTTGGTCTGGTGAGTGAGTGGGAGGAGGAAAATGCCGGGGAGGCATGGCCCCAGGGGCCGCTGGTGTTGGCCTGGAGCGAGTTGCAGCAAGACGGTGACTGGGATGGTTATAACCTCATCATCCATGAGCTGGCCCACAAGCTCGACATGCTGGGAGGAGAGGCCGACGGCGCGCCCCCTTTGCCGGCTGGCTTGGCGGGGTCTGAGTGGGCCGCGACTTGCCAGCAGGCGTTCGACCAACTGCAGGCCCAGTGCGAGCGGGGCGAGACGACATTGATAGACCCTTATGCTGCCAGCCATCCGGCCGAATTCTTCGCCGTGTGCAGCGAACTGTTCTTCAGCCAGCCCCGCCAATTGCATCAGGCCTTCCCGGCCGTCTATATCCTGTTTACCCGCTTCTATGGCCAGGCGCCTTTGCTGCGGCAGCCGGAGGCTGACGCGGTGCATTTGGACTCGTCTTCCCGATAGCCAGCTCGACATGACTCCAGCCATGAGGCAGGCAAGAGACAGATAGCAAGAAGGCACCCCTGGGGGTGCCTTCCTCTGTTCAATCATCCTGGCTAGGGTCAACTTTAGGCTGACTCTTCGGGCCCTGCGCTTAGGCGGCGGCTTTGAGCTGCACGGCAGCAGCCTGCTTGTGATCGCCAATCGGCAGTATGGTACGGCCGAACTGCTCGTTGATCACGGTGGCCATGGCCAGGTAGATGGCGCTGGCGCCACAGATGATGCCTTCGAAACCGGCGATGTGGCCGATCAGCTCGCTACCGGTGAAGTTGTGAGCGGCCAGCAGGAAGAACAGCACGGTCAGGGAGGCGAACACGAACTGCTTGGCGCGCGGGTAGTTGACAGTCCCTATCATCATGAAGAGGGTGAACATGCCCCACATCAGCAGGTACCAGCCCATGAAGGCGGCTGGAGTGGCTTCGGCCAGACCCATTTTCGGCAGGACCATCAGCAGCACCAAGCTCCACCAGAAGGTGCCGTAGGAGATGAAGGCGGTAACGCCGAAGGTGTTACCACGCTTGTATTCCATGATACCGGCGATGATCTGGGCCAGACCGCCATAGCACAGCCCCATGGCCAGGATCATGGCGCTGATGGGGAAGAAACCCGCATTGTGGATGTTCAGCAGGACAGTGGTCATGCCGAAGCCCATCAGACCGAGGGGGGCAGGGTTGGCCAGTTTTTCGCTCACGCTCACGTGGTGTTCTCCAAAAATATGTGGGGGTTGATCAAAGGACGCGGGATTTTAGGCAGGGCTCCATGCCCTCGCAAGAGGGAAGGGCTGTTAAATAGTAAAAAAACTACAACTCAGACCAGCGCCGGGCCCAATCGTGGGTAATCGGTGGTTAATTGGTAAATGAAAGGTAGGGGACAGGTTGTTTTTTTGTGTTCATTACCGCTCGGGATGCCATTGGGCCTTATCACCGAGGAGGGGCAAGAGGGCGGCGTCTTTATCCGTCGTTGACGTCACGCTCGGCGCTAAGCCAGCAGAGCCTTTCTCCTTTCTCCTTTCTCCTTGCTTCAGTGGAATGGGTTTAAATGGATATCATCTTTCTCGGCATGCTGAATCTCATCAAGCCACCCGGCAGGATAGCGCGCCGGTGCTGTGTCGATCATAACCTTCCCCCCTGGAACCTGCCGGGTTACCTTTGAGCTAGCTGAATAAAGGTGACGTGATTGAGCGTTACATCATCGCATATGCCATCAAACTAGGGTTTTGCAACAATGCTTGGGACCCAATGTGACAGCTTCATTGTGCAACCTGGTTTGGCAGGGCATTGCCGGAAACGGCGTCAACGACATCGGCAGCTGAGACGGCATAGACACAACTCTGCGCACCAGCAGGCTATTGAATGAGCTTGCCGTGGCAAGCCTGCTGTCGCAGGCCGCTATGGGACTGAATCAGGGCAGCGAACCTTGGCGGCGAGGGGAATATGTTAGCCGTGCAATGGGTGTGAGTTTCGCGGCTTGCCTCAGGGGCCTGCACAAGAGGGGGGACTGATCTGGAGCAGGGCTCTCAAGCAGACGGGGCAGCCTGCCGATCCGATTGCGCAAGCAACGCGGGTGCTTTTGTGCTCTGGTGGTCAGCCTCAAAGGGTGAAGAACAAAGGCAAGCCCATCACCAAGGGGCTTGCCAACGTCTTGCTCGGGCAGATCAGTTATCCAGGGTGAGCACCACCTTGGCACTCTTGTCGGCTTCCTTTACCTGACTGTCGAGTACGAACAGGCGATCCTGGGTGATGGCTTGAGTGTCCACCAGATAAGTCTTGGTGTTGCGTGCCCGCGCCATGGCAAGGTTACGCAGCGACTTGGCGGTAATGAGCTGCTGATCACGCAGCAAGATGACGGCCTGATCGCGCAGCGCCATGCTGTTCGCCGCCAGACCGAGGCGGTCAGCCAGGGCCACAAGATCCTCCTTGAAGCGCTCCTGATAGGCCTGAGCCAGGGCCGCCTGCATGACGTCATCTTTGCCAAGTTGGGTCAAATCCACCGGGCTGCCGGTGATCCTGGCCAACACCCGTTCCAGCTTCTGGCGCTGCAAGAGGGGGCGCTCCTGATTGAAATTCACCTTGCCGCGGATATTCATGCTGAGTTGGGGTCTGGCCTTGAGCGCCCCAGCGAGCTTGGCCAGCTTGGCCTGTTGGCCCGGTGTCAGCTCATATTCGCCGGGTTGGAAGGAGAGTTCATCGAGATCTTTCGCCCCTCCTGTCAGGGAAGCGAGCAGGGAGAAGGGGGAGGTGATGGCCTTGCGCAGTGTGTTGCCCAGCACATTCCAGAAAACACTGCCCAGGCTGAAATCGGGTTGATCCAGATTGCCCTTCACCTTGAGGTTGAGCTTGATGACGCCATTGGCATCGCTGAGCAGGGCAACGGCCAAACCGAGGGGCAGGTCTTTGGCCTTGTCGCTGTCTATCTTTTCACCTAGCTGCAGCTTCTTGATGATGATGTCGTTGTCACCCTCCAGGCGGTTGCCGACCAGGTGATAGTTGAGCTTCATGGTGAGCTGGCCCTTGTCGATGGCATAGCCGGCATAGGTACCCGAGTAGGGGCTGAAACTGGTCATCTCCAGATTGTTGAAGTTCAACGGCCAGATCCAGTTCGGGTTCGTCAATCAGCAAATTGGCGCCACCCCTGATGGTGACGGGAGCATATTTGTCCACCTTGCCGTTGAAGGCGATGTCGGATCGCTGGCCCGGTATATTGCTGATGTGCAGGGTCTGGCCGTTCAGATCGGCGATATCGGCACTGAACTCCTGGCTCAGGCTGCGATCGGCAAAGCGCAGGTTGCCCTGTTGAATACGCACCTGATCGACAACCAAGCGAGGCTCCGGGCCTTTACGAACAGTCGCGGCTCCCTTGTCAGCCGGAGCCGGTGGCGCGGGCAATATCAGCTGCTGCACATTGGTGGTGCCATCCTCGTTGATCTCGATGCGGCCGAAGGGCTGGCGCAGCAAGATGTCATCTATCTTCACCTGCTGGCTGATCCCCTCATAGTGAAGCCCGGTCAGCTCTAGCCTCGCGATTTGCAGCAACCTCTGGTTGTCGGCGCCGCTCTGTACATCGAGCTTGTCGATATCGAGTGCACCGCTCAGGTTCAGGGTGCTGAGCGCCCCTTTGCCATCGATGGCGATGGCGAGTTTGAGGCGGCTAGAAAGCTCCCCTTGCTTGACTCTGACCCTGACCCTCTCCTGCAGATATGGCTGGAGCCAGGTGAGCGGCAGCCCTTGCTGCCTGATGTCCCCCTCGAGGGCGAAGGGGGCCGGGGTCAGCTTGCCGTCGAAGGCGAGCTGGGCCTGCTGGTTGAGGCGGGCTTTCAGGGTGAGGGGACTTGCCTTGTTGAGCCGGTTGTCGAGCCCGCTCAGGGTCAGTTCGAGATCCGTCAGTTCGCGAGCCAGCGGCTTGCCGCTGCTCGATTCGAGCAAGTTGAGACTGCCTTTGCGCAGCGCTATCTGACCGAGTTGCCAGCGCCAGGGTTTGCTCTGTGGCTGGGTGTTCCTGGCGGTATTGATGCCCTTGCCGATGGTGGCCTTGGTGCTGGCCGGCGAGACGCGAGGCGTCAATATTTTGCTTACATCCAGGTTTTGCTGGCTATCCAGGCTGGCGTGCAGCACGGGTTGTTGCACGTTGAGCTTGCCAATTTTGAGCAGCAGCTGCTGGCTATCCAGGCTGATGTCGCCGAGCACCAGTTGTGTGAAGCGGGCAAACTCCGCCCCCTTGGGGTAGTGCAGCTGCCAGCGATCCAGGGTCAGCTTGCCCTTGCTCAAGTGCCAGCCGAACCCCTGCTTGCCCGGGATCAGACGGTAGCTGGCATGGGCACTGGCCTGGCCCTTGAGCAGATCCAGGCTCAGATAGGGAGCCCAGAGCGGGGCAAAGGGTTTGAGGGGCAGCTTGGCCAGACTGAGTTTGCCCTGGCTGGCGCCACTCAAGCTGAAGCTGCCATCCGCCTTTAGCTGACTCTTGCCCAGAGTGGCCACCAGGGTATAGAGACTGTTCTGATCGGGAAGCGAGCTGATATTGGTCAGGGTTAACGCCAGCCCCGTCAAGGTTTGCGGCGGCAACCAGCCATCGGCCTGCGTGGCGCGGGTATCCCGGTAAGTCAGGCGGCCTTGTTGTAGCGACAGCATGGCGATAGTGATTTTGGGGGCAGGGCTGAGCGCCTCATCGGCGGTCCTGGACGAGGAGGCAAGCAGCTGGCTCAGGGTATCAGTCAGATTGAAGCGGGGCGTCCCCGGCCGTTTGGCATCGGGCACTCGCCGTTGTAAATCCAGGGTGGGGGCCGTCAGCGTCACCTCGGTCAGCACCAGACCCTGCTGATGCCAGCTTGCCTTGAGATCCGGCTTGAGGCTGAGCTCAGCCAGGCTGAGCAGGGGCTTGCCATCATCATCAGTGAGCGCGCTGGGGCCCAGGGTCAGTAGGGGCTGCGCCAGATCTACCTGGATCTTGCCCAGAGTGAGGTTGAGACCATATTCCTGTTTCAACCAGTCGGGAAGATAGCGCACCGTCAGGGCGGGGGCTTGCCACAACACCACGATGAGCCCGACGAGAAGTAGTAGCAGCAGCGCGGCGATGAACTTTAGCACAAGGCGGCGGGAAGGCGGGGCCATCGAATTCTCCTGAGCGGTCGAGACGTGCTAGCTATAGCATGCCCTGGGGGGAAAGGGCCATAGTCAGGGTCAATTGTCTCCTATCACTGTTCACCCTTGCAGAGGTGACTTCAGGCAGGCCCATACCTGTGTGAGTCACACTCGCAAGCCAGCCTCCTGGCGCCCATCATCCCAGCTGGCTCAATCCCCCCTGATCACCGAGATTGTCGAGGGCTCCGGCGCAGCGCCGTTCTGCCGCTTCCAGTTCGGCCAATACCATCTGGATATCTTCTGCCTGCTGGCGCAGCGCCTCGCGCTTGGATTCGATAAGTTGCACCATGGAGAGCAGCTGGGTACGGCTGGATCTGTCGGTGTCATACATATCAAAGAGTTCGCGGATCTCGGCCAGGCTGAAACCGAGACGCTTGCCGCGCAGGGTCAGCTTGAGGCGGATCTTGTCCTTGTGGCTGTAGATGCGATTTTGACCCTCCCGGGTCGGGGAGATGAGACCTTCATCTTCATAGTAGCGAATGGTGCGGGCCGTGATGTCGAACTCCTGAGCCAGCTCCGAGATGCTGTAGGTGACCTCCTTGCCGGCGTGCTTATCTGGCATGGCAGCGCCCCTTGTGGTTGTCCATCACGGCTGACACTCGCCGAGCGGCGAGGGCCTGCCCGACCCGGGAGGCGTTCGGGCGGCCGAGCTGCTCGCTCACCCATTGGCCGGTGGCCGCCAGGATGTCGAGATCCACCCCGGTCTGCATACCTAGCCCCCGCAGCAGATAGACGACCTCCTCGCTGGCCAGGTTGCCGGAGGCGCCAGGAGCGTAAGGGCAACCACCGAGCCCGGCCACCGAGCTGTCGATGGTGCGAATGCCCCGCTCCAGGGCGGGCATCAGATTGGCCAGGGCCTGACCATAGGTATCATGAAAGTGCACCGCGAGGCGTCCGGCCGGGATCTCGCGCAGCACGGCATCAAGCATGGGCACCACGGTGCCAGGGGTGCCAATCCCAGTGGTATCCCCCAAGGATATTTCATGGCAGCCAAGATCGAACAGCCGTTCGGCCATGGCCGCTACCCGCTTGGGGGAGGTTGGGCCATCAAAGGGGCAGCCGATGACGGTGGAGAGATAACCCCGCACCCGAATGCCCAAGCGGCGGGCCTCCTGCACCAAGGGGGCGAAGCGCACCAGTGACTCCTCCACACTGATACCGATATTGGCCCGGGTGAAGCCATCGCTACAGGCGGTGAAGAGGCCAATCTCATCGACCCGCGCGGCTATGGCCCCCTGCAGGCCTTGCAGGTTGGGCACCAGGGCGCCATATCGAACAGGCGGTCTGCCTGCGATGGCGCCCCGGGGCAGGGCGGCCAGCAGGGCGGCGGAGTCTGCCATCTGGGGCACCCGTTTTGGGGAGACAAAGGCGCCGACCTCGATGCGCTGCAAGCCGCTCTCGCCGAGTCGGCGGATAAGCTCCAGCTTCTGGGGCAAGCTGAGCGGGATCATTTCGTTTTGCAGGCCATCCCTTGGCCCCATCTCGACCAGGCTGACCCTGTCATCTTGTTCCATTATCTGCGTCATATTGGTTCCTTTTTCTGACTGTGGTGGTGTGGCTCCGGTGCCCGATGAAGACCGAGGTGAGTGAGCTGCGCAGTGCGGCTAGCCGGCGGCCTCTGCACTCTCCAAGAAGCGCACCAGGGGGGCTCCCTGGCTGACTTGCTCCCCCTCGCGGCACAGCAGTTCGGCGATGGTGCCATCTTGCTGGGCACGCAGCTGGTGCTCCATCTTCATCGCCTCCAGCACCAGCAGCGGCTGGCCCCGGCTCACCACTTGCCCCGCCTCTATGAGCAGGGCAACCACCAGGCCATGCATGGGGGCCAGGGTGACGGGCCTGCCACCCGCCTCATCCCCAGGGTGATCCTGCGGTGCCATCTCCCGGGCCGGGCCAAAGGGGATTTGCTGCTCAGCCAGGGTCAGCACGAAGCGTGGCAGGTGCCCATCCTTGATGAGGGAGCGGACAGGATAGCGTTGCCAACAGCCCTGCCACTGAAGGCGGACATGATCCTCGGCCATGGCGTAGGGGAGCATCTGGCCCTGCCAGCTCAGCTGCCCCTCAGAGGTGTGCAGTGTGAGCTGCCGGCGTTGTCCGGCCATATCAACGGCTGCCGCCAGGTCTGGCGCCGCCCTAGTCGAAATCCTGCGGCCTGATGCCAAGGATCGCCAATTGCGGTGT
>NZ_AQGQ01000113.1 GCF_000388115.1 Aeromonas molluscorum 848 | reverse complement strand
CTATGGTGGCGCCAAAGGAGGCGGCAAAGCTGGCGATGGCCTCGGGCACGCCGAGGCGGCGGGTCTGGGCTTCCACGTTGAGGGGGATGGTGGCGGCGCTGGAGCGGCTGCTGAAGGCAAAACTCAGCACGGGGGCCACCTTGCGCAGGAAGGTGAGCGGGTTGACGCCAACCAGGGCGAGCAGCAGACCGTGTACCAGGAACATCAGTCCCAGCCCCAGGTAGGAGGCGAGTACGAAGCTGCCCAGCTTGATCACTTCCTGAGGATTGGAGCCGGCGACCACCTTGGTCATCAATGCCATGACGCCATAGGGGGTCAGGGTCATGATGAGGCGCACCAGCTTCATCACCCAGGCCTGCAGGGTGTCGATGGCGGCGAGCACCTTGTCACCCTTGCTGGCATCATCCTTTTTAAGCTGCAGGGCAGCGATCCCGAGCAGGGCGGCGAAGATCACCACGCTGATGATGGAGGTGGGGTTGGCACCGGTCAGATCGGCGAAGGGGTTCTTGGGAATGAAGGAGAGCAGCAGCTGCGGCACCCCCAGATCGCTCACCCGGCCGAGGTAGCTGGTCTCGATGGCATCGAGGCGCGCGCTCTCCTTCACCCCTTGCACCAATCCCTCGGCGGTCAGGCCGAACAGGTTGGTGACCAGCACGCCAATCAGGGCGGCGATCAGGGTGGTAAACAGCAGAGTGCCTATAGTGATCACGCTGATGCGGCCCAGGGAGGCGGCATTGTGCAGCTTGGCTACGGCACTCAGGATGGAGGCGAACACCAGGGGCATGACGATCATCTGCAACAGTTGCACATAGCCGCTGCCCACCAGACTGAACCACTCGATGGAGGCGGCGATGACGGGGTGACCGGCGCCATAGCCCAGTTGCAGGCCGAAGCCGAACAGTACGCCCATCAGCAGACCGGTCAAGACTTTGCGCGACAGGCTCCAGCTTGGCTTGCTGAGCTTGGCCAGGGCCATCAGCAGGGCGGCGAACAGCAGCACATTGATGATGAGGGGGATATTCATAGGGGCTCTCCAGCGGCAGATATGGATCACTGCGGACGGGCGAGCCCGGATCCGGCAGAGCTGCGTATGGTACCAGCCCTGCCGGTCGGCTCTTAGACGGAAATAGAATTTTATATAAGGATCAGATGGTTGGCTCATTTACTGAGCAAAGCAAATCCCAGCCTGCCCATGCCACGGCTTGGCCGGGCGGCGCCGCCCGGCCGGTGAGCCTGCGGGCGCGTCTAACGTGCTTGCAGCAGCCAGCGGCTGATGGGGTGGGCGGCCAGCAGTCGGTAGGCCAGCAGGGAGAGGGCAAAGAGGAGCGGCACCTTGCTTATCTCCCACCAGAGGTGCTGGCCCTGGGGACCGAGTATCACCAGCCAGACGACCAGCATCATGTGCAGGCAGTAGAGGCCAAGCACCTTGGGGGCCTGGCGCTCCAGCCAGCTGCCCGCGCCCCATCCGGGATTGGCCAGCAGCAGGGCGAACAGCCCCAGGGTCCAGGGTACTGAGCCGAGCAGGAAGTCATGGCGGGTCGCAGCCACATCGGCAAGGTGCAGCAGGGCAAAGACCTCCAGGGCATAGAGCGCCATGCCCGTTCCCAGCAGCGTCCAGGCCAGGGTCTGGCCGGGTTGCCAGTGACGGGCCCTGAGGGCGGCGCCGAGCGCCACGAACAGCAGGGAGAAGAAGGGGCCGTTGCGGGTCAGAAAGGCCCACTCAGCGCCGAGTAACAGGTTGCCATAGGAGCCGCCGATCAGGGCCAGCAGATAGAGCAGGGCACCAAGGCCGAGTGCGAGGCGCGGCTTGCCGAGTTGCTGGCACAGCGCCAGTATCAGCACGGCCAGGATCAGGGCCGGCAGGAACCAGAGGTGGATCATGCCGCCCACCCACCAGGCGTTGAGGCTGTCACCTAGCTGCATCTGCCACTGATCCGTCATCACGGTCAGGTAGCCCTCCTCCATGGCGGCCAGCGGGTTGAAAGGCACCAGCAGATAGACGAGGCTCCAGGCCAGCCAGAGCAGCAAGAGGGGGCGGCAGTAAGCCAGTGCCACCGCCAGCGGCTTGCCGGTGGCGAGCTTGGGTTGCAGGAAGTAACCGGCGCACAGGAAGAAGAGCGGCACGGCGAAGCGGCAAAGCTGATTGATGATGTCGCTCAGCCAGAAGTAGAGGGGGCTGTTCCACAGCTGCGGATCAAAGGGGTTGGTGAAAGGGGCCAGGTGGATCGTCATGACGGCCATGATGGCCAGCACCCGGCCGCATTCGATACTGGAGATGCGCATGATACCTCGTGAACGCGCGGGAGCAGGGGGGCAGCATATCAGTCGCAACTGGCACTCATCCAGCCAGGGGCGCGTAAAGTGTGACTGCCATGGCGCCCGGTTACCCTTTGTTGCCCCGGCCTGGCTGAGGGTGCCAGCCAGAGAAGCCAGCGCGGCTTGGTCTGGCATGGGGAGGGCGTTACTATCGAGGAACGGGGCTGCTGCGGCCCCACAGGATGAAGGAGACAGGGATGGATGAGGTGATCAGGGCGGATCTGAACAAGGCGGAGCATGGCGAGGCGCTGGTCATGCTGCTCGATGCCTATGCCAGGGACGAGATGGGGGGCGCCACCCCCTTGCCCGCCGCTGTGAAGGCGAGTCTGGCGGCCACCCTGGCGCGGCGCCAGGGGGCCCATGTGCTGCTGGCCTGGGTCGATGGTAAACCCGCCGGGGTAGCGACCTGCTTCGAGGGATTCTCAACCTTTGCCTGCCGCCCGCTGCTCAATATTCATGACATGGCCGTGCTCCCTGATTATCGGGGCCGGGGCCTTGGCAAGCGGCTGCTCGCCGAGGCGGAGCGGCTTGGCCGCGAGCTGGGATGCTGCAAACTGACGCTGGAAGTGCTGGAGGGAAACCGGGTGGCGCAGGCCGCCTATCGCGCCAGTGGCTTTGCCGGTTATGAGCTGGATCCCGAGGTGGGCAAGGCGTTGTTCTGGCAAAAAGCTCTGTGCTAGCGGGCGCGGGCGGTTCTTGTCATGGGGAGACCATGGCGCTAGAATTTGCCCTCTTAAAATTTTGCCATGCAAGGTGTTGATCCCTTTCGGGTCGACCTAATCGTCAGGACAATATGACCGCTTTATATGCCTCGGATCAGCGAGTGACCCGAGTGAGCTCCGAACAGCAGCGTGCGATGACGCATTGTCCGGAGCCTGATCCGAAAGCCTGAGCTTTCGACCTCATTCATCGTTCCATCCGCCCGCCGGTGCCATAGTGACACCCGGTGGTGCTTGGCCGTGGGACGATCACCAGAGGGCCACAGACAATGCTGTCTGTGGCCCTTTTCGTTGGATTCGCCCGGTCATCACCGGTCGAGTCATCTCGAGCAGAGGGCCCTCCGGGCCTTCTGCTTTTTTATTGCCTGGCGGGCGCATACCCGCGTGTTATGACGGCATGTAAGTGATCGTATGAATCTTGTTTGCTAGGCTTATCCCATGACTGAGGAGTCAAACATGTCACAGAATATTTATGATAATCAGGCCTTTTTCGAAGGCTATGCCCAGCTTCCTCGCTCGGTGCAAGGGTTGGCGGGCGCCCCTGAATGGCCTGCGCTGCAAGCCATGCTGCCGCCGCTGGCGGGCAAGCGGGTGCTGGATCTTGGTTGCGGTTATGGCTGGTTTTGCCGCAGCGCCCGTGAACAGGGTGCCCGTGAGGTGGTGGGCATAGATCTCTCCAGCAAGATGTTGGCCAGGGCGGCCGAGCTGACCCGGGATCCTGCCATCCATTATCGGCGCGGGGATCTGGCGGCGCTGACCCTGGACGACGAGCACTATGATCTCATCTACAGTTCCTTGGCTCTCCACTACCTGGCCGAAGTTGGTCCCCTGTTTGGGCAGTTGTTTGATGCCCTGACGCCGGGGGGAAGCCTGGTATTCTCGGTGGAGAATCCCATCTTCACCTGCCCGCGTCAGCAGGGTTGGTTGCATGATGAGAGCGGCCAGCGCTCCTGGCCCATCAACAGCTATCAGGCCGAGGGGCCAAGGCTGAGTAACTGGCTGGCCGAGGGGGTATTGAAGTACCACCGTACCCTGGGGACTTATCTCAATAGCTTGATTGCCGCAGGGTTCCGGCTTGGTCACGTGGAGGATTGGGGACCGAGCACCGCTCAGATAGCTGCCAATCCCGCCCTGGCCGAGGAGGTGGAACGACCCATGTTGCTGCTGGTGGCCGCCAGCAAGCCATGAAGCCGCTGGATTGTTGAGGCTGGTGCGGCTCCCCGGACCATGAGATAACAGAAGGGCGCCTTGGTGGCGCCCTTTCAGGTTGAGACAGGACATCTCATATGGCACTGACGGTTGAACAACTCTATGAAGTCATGGCCCAGTTGCCCGATCCCTTGTTCGTGCTCAGCGAAGATGGCTATTACATAGAGTATCTGGGGGGCATAGAGCAGCAATCCTATCAGGATGGCAACCCTCTGATCGGCAAGCGGTTGCAGGACATGCTGCCGCCGGACAAGGCCGAGTGGATCATGATGCAGATAGCCCTCACTCTGGAGAGCAATCAGGTCCAGGTGGTGGAGTACGATCTGGCTGCCGCAGAGGTCAAGGACATAGAGAGCGGGGAGGGGCCTCAGGGGATGCAGCGCTTCGAGGGCAAGATAGCGCCCCTGCCATCACGTTATGGGGGCAAGCGCGCCGTCTCCTGGATGACGCGCAACATCACCCGCCAGCATGAACTGCAGAGGCGCTTGCAACTGCTCAGCGAAACGGATCAGTTGACCGGCCTGCACAATCGCCGCTACTTCTTCGAGCACTTTCCCCAACTGGTGGCAAGCCAGGGCAGGGCAGGGCTCATCATGATGGACATAGATCACTTCAAGCAGATCAACGATCTCTATGGGCATCAGCAAGGAGACAGGGTATTGCAGCGCTTCTGTACCTGCGTCGCCAGCCAGTTGCGTGCCGGGGATCTGTTCGTGCGCAGCGGCGGCGAGGAGTTTCTGATCCTGCTGCCCCAATTGCATGGTCCGGGTCTCTGGCAGCTGGCCGAGCGCATTCGCGGCGCTGTCGCGGCCATGACCCTCGATGACGGGGTGCCCGAGCTGCACATCACCGTCAGTCTGGGGACCACCGAGATACAGCCCGGAGAGGAGGTCGGCACAGTGCTGGCCCGTGCCGACGAGTGGCTCTATCGCGCCAAGCGGGCGGGACGCAACCAGACGGCTCACTGCCCGTCCCCCTGAACCACGACATGGATTGGCGAACCCTGGGCGACATTGATGAGGGCATCAAACCAGGCCCCGCACGGGTTCTGGGCTGGTAGCTTTCCTCTTTGATACTCCTCTGAATAGGCCTGCGTCTTGACGAACGGGATTGTGAACTGTTCTCATGGCAGCTCCCTGCTATTCATTGGAACCTTGCCATGAAAAAAATCGTACTGATTGCCCTGACTTCACTGCCGCTGTTTGCCCATGCTGGCCTGCTCGATGCGGTCACGGGCGCTGTCTCCGACAGTACCAAGGAGATGGCACTCGGCGCCGCGGATAGCTACACCAATGATGGGGTGCAAGCCGCCCTTGGCATCAAGCCCGGGATCTCCACCAAGGAGACCATCAAGGAGAAGTTTGGTGCACCGGCCAGCACTGGCACCGAAGAGAAGCTGGAGCTGTGGAACTACGATCTGGCTGCCCTCAGCGAGAGCTCGCCAACCCTGACCCAGACCACCAAGGCACTGCTGCCCGATGTGGATCTGGACAGCAAGCTGGTGGTGATCCGTTTCGAAGGCGAAACCGTCAAGAGCCTGCGTCTGGCCGACAAGCCCAAGGCATAAGCCAGGGTGACGAGTGCACATGAAAAAGGGGCCTGTCGGCCCCTTTTTTGTATTCTGATCTGCTGAATAAGCAGACCGAAAGAGGGGTCAACAGACCCCTGCTGCTTACTGGTGCGCGTCCGCGAAGGCTTTCATCGCCTCGGCATGTTTGGTCATGCCCTCGGCACGTTCACCCAGACGTTTGACGAACTCGGCCTGCTTGGCCGGATCCTCTAGCTTGTCGTAGCGTTGTTGCAGCTGGGCCTGGATCTCTGCCGGCGTCATCTTCTGCATGCGCTCCATCCGGTCATGGCGTTTGTGATGCTTGCCGCCCATGCCGTCCATGGGACCACCCATGGGGCAATCGACTGCGGGACGCTCGGCCGGTGCTGTGGTCGTCGCTTCGCTGGCGGCATAGGCGCCAAGGGGCAGGCCCAGGATCAGGGTGGCGGTCAGCAGTGTCTTGGTCAGGTTTTTCATGGTGTCTCTCCTCGAAGAATGAATGCGGAGTCGGCGTTTTGCCTTGCCCTCAAGTAAACACCCAGTCCGTGTCTGAACTTTGCCAGTCAGGCGCTTTTTTGTAGCAGAGTGTGCCACCCGGCTCATTTGCCACAGTTTGACACAAACACCCCGGGGGATTTTCGTATAATCGAGCCAGTTCCGCTCATGCCCTTTGCCTTATAGAGAGCCGCCATCATGAATCAGTTGCACAACCATATCCTGGTGGTCGATGACCACGGTGAGATCCGCGATCTGCTCAAGCGCTTCCTGGAGCAGCACGGCATGCGGGTCAGCTGCGCCCGGGACGGGCGGGAGATGAAGAAGCTGCTGGAGGAGCGGGAGTTCGATCTGCTGGTACTGGATCTCATGCTACCCGGCGAAGATGGCCTGACCCTGTGCCGTGAGCTGAGGGCAAAGTCGAACCTGCCCATCATCATGCTCACCGCCATGGGGGAGGAGACAGACCGTATCATAGGGCTGGAGATGGGGGCCGATGACTATCTCGCCAAGCCGTTCAATCCCCGTGAGCTGCTGGCGCGGATCAAGGCGGTGATGCGCCGCACCCAGGCCGACCAGCAGCCGGTTGCCGAGACACTGTCCCGGGACTTGCGCTTCGACCGCTGGTTGCTCGACATCAATCGCCGGGAGCTGATCGACGAGGATGGGGTGGGGCTCAGCCTCTCTACCGCCGAGTTTGACCTGCTCAAGGTATTTCTGGAGCGTCCCCAGCGAGTGTTGAGCCGGGATCAACTGCTGGATCTGGCCCGAGGCCGCGAGGCGGTGGCCTTTGATCGTGCCATCGACACCCTGGTCAGTCGGCTGAGGCGCAAGCTCGAACGTGACCCCAAGAATCCCGAACTCATCAAGACCATCTGGGGCGGCGGTTACCTGTTCGCCGCCGATGTGAGCCAGGTCTGACACCATGGCCTTCATCAAGCGGCTCTGGCCCAAGGGGCTGACCGGCCAGATAGTGCTGGTGGCCCTGGCGGGGCTCATTTTAATCCAGCTGCTCAGCATTCAGATCTATCGCTCGGACCGGGAGGAGGCGCTGGGCTTCGTCAACAGTCGCAACGCCATGCAGCGCATCGTCTCAGTGGTCAGGTTGCTGACCCTTTCTCCCCCCGAGTTGCACCGGGAAATATTGAAGGCGAGCCGCAGCGAGACCCTGTTTCTTCGCCTAGCTCATGAACCGCTGCAGCCGGACAATCGCAGCCCCCGCTTCGAGGGACTGGTGCGCAGCAAGCTGGGCTACCCCCCTGAACTCATGGTGGAGATCAGCGCCGAGCTCAGCAAGGATGCGCCGCGCAGCCGGGCCTGGCGTCACCATGTGCGCATGATGGACGATCGCAAGGGGCCGCCGCCCCAGGATATGCGGCTCTACGGCTCCATCGAGCTGCCCGGCGGCCAGTGGCTGCAGTTCAGCTCCCTGGTGGACAAGGAGGTGGGCACCTGGTCGCTGCGTACCACCTTCAACCTGCTGCTGGTGGCCAGCCTGGTGATAGGGCTAATGATCTGGCTGTTTCGCCGCGCCACGCTGCCGCTCAAGCAGTTGGCCCGCAACGCCGACAAGCTGGGGCGCGGTGAAGAGACTGCTCTGCTCAAGGAGGAGGGGCCGACCGAAATTCGCGACTCCATCCAGGCATTCAACCGCATGCATACCCGGCTCGATCGTTTCGTGCAAGACAGAACCCAGATGCTGGCCGCCATCTCCCATGACTTGCGCACCCCCATTACCAGCCTGCGGTTGCGCAGCGAGTTTTTGGCCGATGGTGAGGATAAGGACCGCATTCAGCAAACTCTGCAGCAGATAGAGCAGATGCTGGCGGCGACCTTGAGCTTTGCGCGGGATGAAGGCACCCAGGAGCAGACCCGGGAACTGGACTTGGTCAGCCTGCTGGAAAGTCTGTGTGACGACTACGCCGACATGGGCCAGCCGGTGCACTTCGAGGCCGAGGGCAAGCTGGTCTATGCCTGCCGGGCCAATGCCATGCGCCGGGTGTTGCAAAACCTGGTAGGCAATGCCCTCAAGTACGCGGGGGAGGTGGAGGTGCGCCTCGAACCGAGTCCTCAGGAGCTGATCATTCGGGTGCTCGATCAGGGGCCTGGGATAGCCCAGGACCAGCTCGACGAAGTGTTCAAGCCTTTTGTGCGCCTGGATGAGGCCCGCAATACCGAATCGGGCAGCGTGGGTTTGGGGCTCTCCATCGCTCGGACCCTGGTGCATCAGCACGGCGGCGAGCTGACGCTGCACAATCGGGCGGAAGGAGGGTTGGAGGCCAGGATCCGGTTGCCGCGCTAGGGGATGGCTTGGCAGCCAGGCAGTCATAAAAGAGGCCCGCACTGTGCGGGCCTTTTTTAGTTGGGGTCGTGTTTAGAACTGATAGGTCAACCCCAGGTTGTAGCGGCGACCGTCCAGCACTGTGCCGTAGCTGCCGTAATCCACCGTCTTGTCCAGCAGGTTGTAGATGCCCGCAGTGACGCTCAACGCCTGGTTCGCCTTGTAGACCAAGCCTGTGTCGAAGAAGGTGTAGGAGGGGGTGCCTTCTGCCATCCGTACCCGACTCAGGTAGTCCGATGTTTTGCTGCGAAAGTTGACCCGCGACCAGAGGCTGACCTCATCCGTGGTCTGCCAGTCCACCGAGGTATTGAACATATGGCGCGGCATCTGGTTGAGCGCTTTGCCAGCCATGGGGCCGCTCTTTTGCTCGGACTGGGTATAGGTATAGCTGGCCGCCAGGGACCAATCGGTATTGATCGCCCAGTTGGCCGTGCTCTCCACCCCGCGCATGTTGGCTTCATCGACGTTGATGCGATCGCTGATGAAGTCATAGGTGTAACCATTCAGAGTGCAGCTTGGGTCGTTCTTGCTGGAACAGCGCCGAACCTCAGAGATCTTGTCCTTAAAATCGGTATTGAACAGGGTCAGGCCGGCATTCAGTCCTTGCTGACCATCCCACAGTAGGGCGATCTCTTCACTGATGCTGGTTTCTGGCTTGAGATCCGCGTTGCCGACCAGGATGCCATCCTGGGTACCACCACCGGTTGCCTGCCCCCAGTTGGCGGCGGACATGCGCAAATCGGGGGAGCGATAGCCGGTGGAGACGCCTCCCTTCAGGGTCCAGAATTCGGCCGGATGCCAGACGCCATACAGGCGCGGGCTCCAGTGGTCACCATAGTTCTCGTCCTGATCCAGGCGGACACCGGCGGTGAGAGCGAAACGTTCGGTCATGGCCCACTCATCTTCCACAAACAGGGCCCAACTCCAGCGAGTCAGCTGATCGGCGCTATTGGTCACCTTGAGCTGGTTGCCCTGATCCTGCAGATCCTCATAACGGTACTGGCCACCGATGCTCAGATAGTGATCGCCGAGTATGAACTGGGTGTGGGTGTCGGCTATGGTGTTGAGCATCCTCATCTGCCGACCCGGATTGGTGTTCTCCTCGTGCTGCAGATAGCTGGAGGATGAGCCGAACTCATATTGGCCATCGTGGGTGATGGCGTAGTTGGTGCGCTCGTAGCGGTTCAGACTCGGCTTGGCTTTGGTGGGAATGGATTGGCCTGGAGTGCGATCCCTATCTTGCAGGCCGCGACTGACCTCGAAATCGACCCTGTTGTGCTCATCCGGGGTCAGGCTAAAGACGAGGCTGCCGCTGCGCATCTCCTGCTCGGCAAAACCGTTAGTGAATTGATCCTCACCGCGATGGGACAGCAGGCCATTGATCCTCATCCCCAGCAATCCGTCTACCAAGGATCCTGCTGCATAGGCATCTGTCTGGAAGATATCCCCAGAGGCCTTGTTCTCCTGGAAGGTGGTGTCGCCATGGAGCGACCCCTGCCAGGCCGCCATGCTGGCTGTCTTGCGGGTGATGACGTTGATCACGCCCCCCATGGCATCCGAGCCGTAGCGGGAGGACATGGGACCACGTACTACCTCGATGCGCTCGATCGCCTGCAAAGGTGGCAGCCAGCCTTGCTCTATGCCTGGACCGTCGCTGTTGGGACGAGTGCCACGGCTGTCGACCCGCTTGCCATCGACCAACATCAGTGTGTATTTGGAGCCCATGCCCCGGATGCTGATGTCGCTGCTGCTGCCGCCACCCGTCACCACGACGCCGGGCACGTCTTTCAGCGCATCAGTGACGTCACGATAGGCGCGTTTCTCCAGTTGTTCGCGCGTCACGACCGAGATGGAGGCGGCGGAGTCTTCGATTTTTTGCTGGAAACCCGAGGCGGTCACCACCATCACTTCGTTCTGGTTGGCGTGTGCCTGGCTGATGAGAGCGGCGAATATCAAGGTGGCGAGAGGGGTAATACGTATGCTGGTCATGGAAGCCTGAACTCCTGGAAGAAAAAGTTTCTCAATCGGCCAGTGAATCCCGGGATCTTGATGTCGCACTGGGACGGCGAGATTGAGCCTCAAACGGGAAAACCGTCATCGGCAGGCATTTTAATTAAATGAGAACTAAACGCAATTGATATTGGTTATCATTTGTGTGGTTGTGAGGAGAGATCGTGAGGGAGAAGAGGGGGCTGCCACTGTTTTTCAGGCAACAAAAAACCCGCCTAGGCGGGTTTTTTTAATTCTTGCAGTGGTCAGCCAGCAGACTTAAGTCCGGTTACTTGACCCTTGGCTTGAATTACAGACCAACTACGTTGGCAGCAGCAGGACCTTTCTGGCCTTGCTCGATGGTGAACTCAACGCGCTGACCTTCGTCCAGGGTTTTGAAGCTGGTGGACTGGATAGCGGAGAAGTGTACGAACACGTCTTTGCTGCCGTCAGCCGGGGAGATGAAACCAAAACCTTTCTCAGCGTTGAAGAACTTAACGGTACCAGTCATTTTGTTAGACATAATAATTTCCTTTACAGTGTTTAAGTGCCATATGGCAATTTATGATTTTTCGTCAGAATACGTATGGCGCACTAAAGAAGGAGAATTATTTGATAAGTGGAATCCGAAGACAACGCTTATCTAATCACTGCTTTACTAGAGACTACCTAACATAATGTGGTCTGAACTACCGAACCATCGAGAAACATTAAAACACGCCATCACAGTGATGGCAATCTTTATCTCGCAGATCATTTCTTTCAGCAGTCGATCTGGCGATCATTTTTACCCAAAAAGAGACTTGAATGGTTCAAGTGCTTCTTGGGAAGAAAAGAGGCAGAACCTTGCATGGCCTGCCTTGGCGCTGAATTCTCGCCCCTGCCTGCTGGATATAATGCCGGAGGGCTTGTTGGGTGAAAAAACCTGAAAAAAATGTGGATAAGGGGCGAGCCGAGTCAGGCTCGACTCGTCAAGCGGGACTTTTTCCCTGGGTGACGAGCCTGAGTGGTCAGCGGCGGCCGCGGAACTTGTCGCTGACGGAGTCAATCCAGCTGAAGGTTTCCGGCAGCACTTGATTGCGAGCCCGTTCCTTGGCTTTCTCGCGAGCAAGGCGAGAGGCCTCTTTGGCGGCTTCGGCGCGATCGGCAACCACCTTGAGACGGCCCTCTTCCCGAATTTTGTTGCGCTCGCCATTGGTCAGCGGATGATCCGCATTGGCCTGTGCCTTTTGCAGCAGTTGGGCGATATCGGCTTTTTCTTTATCGGTCAGATCTTTCATTTCCAATTTTTTCACGGGGCTCTCCTGGCAAGTTGGGAATGAAATACTTTATCACATTCCGCTGATTATTTCTTATTCTCCGCTTGCCATCACATTTACCCCCTGTTAGTACCGGATTATTGCCCTATTCAGTTGGCACTCTGTCAGACATATTTATGACAGTAGATAGCACATTAAATGTTGGTTCTGGTCAGGCGTTAAATTAAATAGTGATATGGATGAATGGCTTGCTCTGTTTTAGCTCAGAGCAGCGGGATAGAAAGGCCCTGAGTCAGGGGGAGCAAATGGGGATGGATCCCGGCCTTGATTAGGGAGTATGCTGAATTTGCTTCCAGCTCAATAGGGAGGCAAGGAAGTACTGTAGTTAACGATTCGGATTGCAACGGGGGTCCGCTCCCGAGTGTCGGTCACATTTTTGGAGTTTGATGATGAGTAACAAAGAACATCACAACGGCAAAGATGGCAAGAAGAAGCCGCAGATGTCACTGAAGGAAAAGCGCGAGGCCAAGCGCCAGAAAGCCGATCTAAAGAGTGATGGCGTCATGAAGTAACTCAGCTCAGTCGAGCCAGTACCACAAGCCAGCCTCAGGGCTGGCTTTTCTATTGCCGCGCATTGTTTGCTGCAGGAACTATGGCTCGGCGCCATAGTTGGCGAAGATCTGCTCGTAACGACCATCCACCCGCATCGCCAGCAGTGCCCGGTCAAAATGATCCCGTACCGCCGCATTCCTAAAGGCGAAGTGATAGAGAGTGGGTTTGAACAGT